>DASZKF010000554.1:0-9914 GCA_035947355.1 Pyrinomonadaceae bacterium
TGACACGAAACTTCCGAAGCCGGGGAAGTTTCGAGTTGCGGGTTTCGAGTTTCGAGTTCAGAAATTTTTGATTTTGGATTTTTGATTTGCGATTTGAAGCAGCGCGGGCTTCGTCTTCCAATCGCAAATCAAAAATCCAAAATCAAAAATTTCTGAACTCGAAACTCGAAACCCGCAACTCGAAACTTCCCCGGCTTCGGAAGTTTCGTGTCACAAAAGGCGCGCCCGGAGTGTTTACACTGGAGAGGCCGCCGACCTTTGTCCCGTTAGCTTCGTACGCACGCTCTGAGAGTCAGCCCGCGGCCCTCGCCCCCGCCATGATGAGAATTTTCGTCGCGCTCCTTGCGGCCTGCGTCCTGCGGCCCGCGTGCGCCGCGCAGGCCGGGAAGCCGCCGGCCGCGGTCTCCGAGTTGCCGCGGCCGACCGGCCCGCACGCCGTCGGCACGATCACCTTCCGCTGGGCCGACGCCGGCCGCCCCGAGATCGCGACCGAGGACCCGGCCGACACGCGCGAGGTCATCGCGCAGGTCTGGTATCCGGCCGAAGCGGGTGCGGACGACCGGCCCGCGGCCTACTTCCCCGACCTCGGAGTGTTGCTCTCGGCCCTGCGCTCGGACGCGCAGGGCGGCGGGCGCTCGCAAAGGCTGGCCGAGCAGTTCGCCGCGCTGGACGGCGTGCGGACGCACTCGCTCGAAGGCGCGCGCGCGGCCTCCGGGCGGCGGCGCTTCCCCGTGCTCGTCTTCTCGCCCGGCGGGAACATGTCGCGCCACTTCTACACCGTTCTGATGGAAGAGCTGGCGAGCCGCGGCTACGTCGTCGCGGGCCTCAGCCACAAGCACAGCGGCCTGGACGTCTTCCCCTCGGAGGGGCTCGTCGCCTCGCACCCGCGCTGGGTGCGGCCTCGGGAGCTGGAGACGCGAGAAGAGAAAGACCGCTTCTGGGAGCCGCTGGCCGAGGCGCAGGCCGCCGACGCCTCCTTCGTGCTCGACCGTTTGACGGAGCTCGACCGCCGCGACCCCGCGGGCCGCTTCAAAGGGCGGCTCGACCTGCGGCGCGCCGCCGTCCTCGGCCACTCGCGCGGGGCGAAGACCGTCGCGCGCGCCCTCTCTTCCGACCGACGCTTCAAGGCCGGCGTCATCTTCGACAACCTCCCGCCGCTCGACCGCCCCGGCTCCGGCCCGCACGCGCCCGTGCTCATGCTCCGCCCCGCCGACTGGCCCGCCGAGTCGCTCGCCGACCTGCGCGCCTTCTTCGAGCGCCGCCGCGCCGAAGGCTTCGACGTGGCCGTCGAAGGCGCGGCGCACATGAGCTTCGCCGACTACCCGTTCGTCTTCCCGGCCGAGGCCGCCGCGAAGCTCGAACGGGGCCGCGCGCTGCGGATCATCTACGACTACACCCTCGCCTTCCTCGAACGCCACCTCGGCCCCGCGCGCCGCCGACGCGCCCGCCCGCGGAGCGACGCCGAGACCAACTGGCCGCGCCACCGCGGCGTGAGCGTCGTCGCCTACGGGCCGGGGAAAGACCCGGCCGGGATGGCGCTCGTCCCCGGCGCGACCTTCGAGATGGGCACTGACCCTCCCCGTATCGCGCGTCTCCAGGAGGTCTTTAAGATCGGCCGCGCCGAACTCTTCGCCGGCGAGCTGCCGCGCCACCGCGTCCGCCTCGGCCCCTTCCGCCTCGACGCGCACGAAGTTACCAACGCGCAGTTCAAGAGCTTCCTCGAACAGAACCCGCGCTGGCTCCGCGAGCGCGCGCCCGCCTCCTCGCACAACGGCGAATACCTGAAGGGCTGGCGCGGCGTCGAGCACCCGGAAGGGAAGGGCGCGCATCCGGTCGTCAACGTGAGCTGGTACGCGGCCGCGGCCTTCTGCGGCTGGGCCGGCAAGCGCCTGCCGACCGAGGCCGAGTGGGAGTGGGCCGCGCGCGGTGGGCTCGAAGCCCCGACCTTCCCCTGGGGCGACGAGCCGGCGCACCCCTCGCGCGCAAACTACGGCGCGAGCGGCCTCGGCACGACGACAGCGGTCGCCAGCTACCCGGCCAACGGCTACGGCCTCTTCGACATGGCCGGCAACGTCTGGGAGTACCTGGCAGACGAGTGGGGGCCTTACCCCTCGGCCCCGCAGGTCAACCCCGTCGCGGGCGGCCTGCACGCCGACGAGGGCACGCGCTTCGCCGTCAAGACCCGCCGCGTCATCCGCGGCGGGAGCTGGGGCGGCGCGCCCGTCAACCTCCGCGTCGCCTACCGCGACAGCCACCCGCCCGAAAACGCCCGCGAGTTTGTCGGCTTCCGCTGCGCAAAGCAATGATGAATGCGGAATGCGGAATGATGAATGTGACGCACATTGAGTCTTATCATTCAAGCCGCTTTATATTCATCATTCATCATTCCGCATTCATCATTTCTCTTCCAGGGTGAGCTGGCGCAGCGCCTCGCGCAGGCGCAGCGCGGGGCTTCCGACGGGGACGGCGTAGCGGTGGAAGTCGAAGGCGGTGACGAGGGCGACGCCGAGGCCCGACGAGGTGAGGAAGAGCTCTTCGGCGTCGGCGAGGTCGTGCAGGTGGTAGACGCCCTCGACGAGGGGGACGGCCAGCTCCTCGGCCAGCTCGATGACGCGGCCGCGGGTCGTCCCGGCCAGCGCGCCGGCGGCGAGCGCGGGCGTGTGCACCGTGCCGTGCCTGACCCAGAAGATGTTCGCCATCGTGGCCGACGCGACCTCGCCCCGCTCGTTCAACACCACGGCCTCGTCGAAGTCGCGCGAGCGCGCCTCCTCCCAGCCGAGGACGTGCTCCAGGTAGTTGACGGTCTTGAGGCCGGCGAGCGGCGAGCAGGTGTTGACGCGGAAGGGCGAGACCGTGAGCGCCAGCGTCTCCTCTTCGCGCGGCGCGCGCGCGTCGGCCGTCCAGATGAGGAGGTCGGAGCCTTCGCCCCCGCCCGGCCACACGGCGCCCGCGCCGCGCGCGAGTATGGTGAGGCGCGCGCGGCCCCGGACGACCCGGTTCGCCTCGATGAGGCGGCCGAGCGAGTCGGCGGTCTCGGCCTCGTCGAACGGGCACTCGACGCCGGCCCGCCGCGCGTGGTTGACGAGCCGCGTCCAGTGCTCGTCCCAGAGGAAGGGGCGGCCGCCGTGCACGGCCAGCGTCGTGAAGACGCCGCGCCCGTGCGCCGACGCCCCGCCCGCCGCGGGCAGCCGCGCCCTCGACGCTTCGACCAGACGTTGGTTGACGACGACGTGCTTGTGCATCGGAGGCGGAAGGATACCAAAAAAAGTGATGGGTGATGAGTAGTCGTCAGTTATCAGTTGTCAGTAATCAGTAAAGACAAAAAACTGAGGACTGATAACTGACGACGTGTCTTTTATTCATCATTCCGCATTCATCATTCATCATTTCTTAACGCTCGGAGGAGGGCGCGGGCCTTGACGAGGGTCTCTTCGTATTCGGCGGCGGGGTCGCTGTCGGCGACGACGCCGCCGCCGACGTTGAGGCGGGCTGAGCCTTCGGCGTCGAAGGTGAGGGTGCGGATGGCGACGCTGAGGTCGGCCGCGCCGCCCGGCGTGAAGTAACCGATAGAGCCCATCGAGACGCCGCGCCGCGCGGTCTCGACCGCGTCGAGGATTTCCATCGCGCGCAGCTTCGGCGCGCCCGTGATCGAGCCGCAGGGGAAGGCCGCGCGCAAAAGTTCGCCCGCCGTCACGCCCTCAAGCATCCGGCCCCGCACCTTCGAGACGAGGTGGAAGAGCGTCGGGTGCTCTTGCAGCGCGCACAGCTCGGCGACCTCGACCGAGCCGTAGCGGCAGACGCGGCCGAGGTCGTTGCGCATCAGGTCAACGATCATCACGTTCTCGGCCCGGTCCTTCTCGCTCGCCAGAAGCTCCGCGCGCAGCCTCACGTCCCCGGCCGCGTCGCGGCCCCGCGGCCGCGTCCCCTTGATCGGCCAAGCCTCGACGACGCGCCCGACCCCCTCCTCCCCCTGCACGCGGAGGAACCTTTCGGGCGAGGCGCTGACGACCGCGCCCGCGCCGCGCCGGACGAAGGCGGCGAAAGAGGCCGGGTGCTCGCGCCGCAGCCGCAGGAAGACGCGCTCGGGCGTGACGCCGGGCGCGGGGCGGCAGGTGAGCTGCTGCGTCAGGTTGGCCTGGTAGATGTCCCCGGCGAAGATGTGCCGGCGGACGCGCTCGACCGCGAGCTCGTACTCCGCGCGCGTGAAGTTCGAGGAGACGCCCGGCGGGAGGCCGGAAGGACTTTCGACCGTGTGCCGCGGCGAGACGGACGGCGCGGCGGCCGCGGCCGCGTCGCTCGGCGGCAGCGCGCGGGCGGCGGACTGCGCCGCGCCGAGCAAAGTCTCCCTCATCTCGGCGAGCCCGTGGGCGGGGCGCGCGCCGTTGATGAAGGTGCGGCCGCGTGCGTAGTCGTGTATGACGAGGGCGTCGAAGAAGGCGAGGACGGCGTCCGGCTCGCGGCGCGTCGAGGGCGGCCGTGTTGTGCGCAGCCGCAGGAACTGCCGCGCCAACTCGTAGGAGAGCGTGACGACGCAGGCCCCTTCCGCAAGCCACCGGCACGGGCCGCCCGGCCGCGCTTGGAGGCGAGTCCGCGCGGCACGCATCTCGGCGAGGCGCGCGTCGAGCAGCGAAAGCACCGGGCCTCTCCGCGTCAAAGCCGCGCCCCGCCCGCGCTCGCAGACGCGCAGCTCGTCGCCGTAAGACTCGACGACCTCCGACGGGTCGAAGCCCGCAACCAGCAGGCGCGCGTCCGCCCCGCGCGCCCCTCCGCTGTCGAGCAGGTGGAGCCGCCTCTCCGGCCCCAAACTCAGCAGCGCGCCGACCAGCTCGTCGGCGCCCAGCTCCACTTCGAGCACGCCGCCCCGCAACAAATCTTCTCCCGCACGAACCATCGAACCGTCCGCCCCTTCGCCACCGTTGCGCCCGGCCGCCGAGGGAATTATAACAAGGAGACAGTAAGTCAGTAGCAGAAGCCCGACCGTGAGGGAGGGCGTCTGAGTAACAACCGCGCCGACACTAGCGCAAGCAAGACGCCCTCCCTCACGGTCGGGCTTCTGACTCGCTCTCCTACTGGCTACTGACTATTGTCTACTCGCTTTATGCCTGAGAGTGAAATCGGAGGGCCGCGGCCGGCGGTGAAGCTGCTGGTGGTGGCGTGCGGGGTGGCGGCGGGACTTCTGATCTTCGAGGTCTTCCTGCGCGCGGCCGGCTACACCTACCCGGTCTTCTACGAGCCGGACGAGGCGCGCGGGTGGGCGCTCAGGCCCGGCGTCGAGGGCTGGTACCGGAAGGAGGGCGCGGCCTACGTCCGCATCAACAGCGAGGGCTTGCGCGACGGCGAGCACGCGAGCGAGAAGCGGCCGGGCGTGCTGCGCGTCGCGCTCCTCGGCGACTCCTACGCCGAGGCGCTCCAGGTCGCGCAGGAGGACGCCTTCTGGTCGGTGGCCGAAGAGCAGTTGCGCTCCTCGTGCGGGGCGCTGGGGGGGCGCGAGGTCGAGTTCATCAACTTCGGCGTCTCCGGCTACGGCACGGCGCAGGAGCTGTTCACGCTGCGCGAGAAGGTCTGGGCCTACGCGCCCGACGCCGTCCTGCTCGCCGTCACGACCAACAACGACCTCATAGACAACACGCGCGCACTCAAGGGCACCGACGAGATTCCATACTTCGTCTTGCGCGACGGCCGCCTCACACTCGACGACTCTTTCCGCCGCGACCCCGCCTTCCGCTGGCGGCAGTCCCTGCCCTCGCGCGCCGGCCGCTGGCTGCGCGAGCGCCTGCGCTTCGTGCAGGCCATCCACCAGGGGCACGCCGCCGTCAAGTCTGCGCTGGCCGCCCGCCGCGAGCGCGCCGCGCAGGCTTCCAAAGCCGAGCCGGCCGCGGCACAGGGCGGGGCCGAGCCGCCGTCTCCGACCCCGGCCGAGCCGGGCGTCGCCAACATGATCTACGACGAGCCTTCGGAAGAGGTCTGGCGCGGGGCCTGGCGCGTGACCGAGGCGCTCGTCGCGGAGATGCACCGAGAGGTCTCGTCGCGCGGCGCGCGCTTCCTCGTCGTGACGCTCAGCAACCCCATCCAGGCGCACCCGGACGCGGCGGCCCGCGAGGCGTTCGCGCGCCGGCTCGGCGTCCCGGACCTCTTCTACCCGGAGCGCCGCTTCCAAGCCCTGGGCGAGCGCGAGGGCTTCCCCGTCTTCAACCTCGCGCCCTACCTGCAGCTCTACGCCGAGCAGCACAAAGTCTTCCTGCACGGCTTCGGCCGCGACCTCGGCAACGGCCACTGGAACGAGACCGGCCACCGCGCCGCCGGCCAACTCCTCGCGCAAAAGCTCTGCGAGGCCCTGGCGCACTAGCCGCGGCCGTCCACGAAAGGAGAAACCGCGATGAGACTCCGAAACCTTCCGGCGCTGGCCCTGGCGGCCGCGCTCACCTGCGGCGCGATCTTCCCGGCCGTCGCCGTCACCTCCGCGCGGCCCGCCGCGCAAGCACCAGCGCTCTACCGTCTCGACCCGGCGCGGAGCACCTTCACGGTGCGCGCGCACTCCGGCGGCCTGCTCTGGTTCAAGGGGCATGACCACCTCGTCGCGGCGCGCGAGTTCGCGGGCGAGGCGCGGCTCGCGCCCGGCTCCCCGCAGACGGCCTCGCTCCGGCTCACCGTCCGCGCCGACTCGCTCGCCGAGACCCGCGAGGTCTTCACCGAGCAGCAGAAACGGATCATCAACCGCGAGCTGCGCGAGATCGTCCTCGAACCCGACAAGTACCCCGAGATCGCCTTCAAGAGCACCGCCGTCGAGGGCAACCTCTCCGGCGGCGTCTACAAACTCAAGATCGCCGGCGACCTGACGCTGCGCGGCACGACCCGCCGCGTCCGCATCCCCGCCGAAGTCACCGTCTCCGGCCGCGAACTCCGCGCCCGCGGCGAGTTCGACATCAACCGCAACGACTTCAACGTCCCCGCCACCTCCGCCTTCCACGGCCTGGTGCGCGTCCGCGACCGCCTCAAAGTCTCCTTCGACATCGTCGGACGAGAGCAGTAGGAGGTACATTCACCCCGACACGGCCACCCGACCGTGGGCCTCATTACCGGGGCTTTGCCTACAAATAGATTCTTGGACAGGACTTTTTGGGTAGACGGGAAACAGGAGAATATAATGCGGTAACTTCAACTTCGGCCCGCCTAACTTACGTCTGCGATTGCGACCGTAGGCATGAGGACAGGCTGCGACTTCCCTGACGCGGCGGGTGGGCCGAATCCTTCTCAGGGAACCGGCCACAGGGAGGCCGCCATGCCAGAGTTCACGGGCGACGAGAGTCCCGCAGACATCGTGAGGGTGGTACTTGAGGATTTCTCCCGCCGTCAAGAGTCAACGCCACTAGGCGCGCACGCCACAATCATCTACCAAGACGGCCTACCTTTCCTGATATTACAGGCGATAGTTAAGGATGACTTGGGAGAGTTCGCCTGCCAGTATCGGCTAGACAAGATGCTCATCAACCTCTTCCCGGAATGCGAAAGGCTTTTTGATGAGGCCAACGCAGCCGGGCTTTTCGGCGAAGTGGCGGAACAAGAGCGTAAAAAGACCGTCCGGCACTTGGCGTACTATGCCATGCACATGATGTTGACTCGCCTGATACTGCTTCAACTGGTGCTGTTTGACGAGAACTTTAACGAGACAATGGTTTTGACCGCCGGGACGCTCTTCTCGACGTTCGCGCAATCCTACCAACAAGCCGGAAGCGAGACGGCCGGGAGGGTAGCGAGCAAGAGCACTCAAGAGATGATTGACAGGGCCGTTGATTCTGTCGCCAAGCGACGGCGCGAACTTTTATTGACGCTCATAAACAACCTTCCGGCGATGTACATACCGATGGGGCGAGGGCGGCCACCCGGAAGCACCAAACCGGCGGAACAGAAGGCGCGGGAGGCGGCGGAGTTCGAGCAGGAAATCGAAAAGGTTATCCGGCGGCTAATTTCGCCCGACGGTGCGATGCCTACAAAAACCGCAGTTGCGAAAGCACTAGGGATCGGCGGTCTGAATCCGCGCACGGGTACGGATTCAAGCCTTACCGCATTCAGGAATAAGCTAGACCGCTTAAATGTTGATTATGATGCGATTGTAGAAAGGGTGAGACTAAACAAATAATTCACCCTGATTTTTCTGTATATATACGAAAAAATTCGGGTGAATTAATCCGTATATATACAGAAAATTCCCGCCTAATTTTTCCGTTCCCATACAACAAATTCCCCTCAATTTCTAAGTTCAATCCAATCGGCCGCTAATCCCTTACCCTGTAAAAGCAGAAAGCCCGATGTTGTGAGCATCGGGCCGTCTCTCTGCTTTTCGGGGGCGGACGCGGGTCGCAAAGCCTGGGCTTGGTATCCGGCGAGCGTGGGTTCGAGTCCCCACCGCCTCCACCACCTTTCAAAGACGACGTCTCGCGGCGTCACCCTCTAGGTGTGTTTATAGCATGGTCTTGAGGCGCAGTCTAGGAACATCGCCGACCTTTTCACTCCGCCATCGTGGCGAGCACTTCGACCTGGAGTTTGGAGGGGAGGGCGGAGCGCCAGGCGGATTCGAGTTCGGCGACCGTCTGCGAGACGCAGTCGGTGCCGTTGACGCTGACGCGGAGGCGGTCGCCGGCGACGCGGCCGATGAGGCGGAAGGGGGCGCCGGCCTCGGCGGCGAGCTGTTCGAGGCGGGGGCGGGCGGATTCGTCGAAGCTGACGACGACGCGCGAGGGCGTCTCACTGAAGAGGTGCGCGGCCTCGGAGAGTTCGGGGCCGGAGAGTTCGACCTCGGCCCCGATTGGCGCGCGGCCGAGCGAGGAGAAGCAGCTCTCGGCGAGCGCGACGGCCAGGCCGCCGTCGGAGCAGTCGTGGGCCGATTGCAGAAGGCCCTCCTCGGCGGCCCGCAGCACCGCGCGCTGGACGGCGCGCTCGCGTTCGAGGTCGAGGCGCGGGACGCGCGCGCCCTCGGCCCGCAGGTCTTCGACCGTGCGGCCGGCGACGCTGAAGGCGTACTCGCTCACCGAGAGGTCTTCGGCCGTCTCGCCGAAGAGCGCGACGAGGTGGCCCTCGCGCTTGAACCACTGCGTGACGACGCGCCGCACGTCCTCGACCAGGCCGACCATTCCGATGACCGGCGTCGGGTGGACGCCCCGGCCCTCGGTCTCGTTGTAGAAGGAGACGTTGCCGGAGACGACCGGCGTCCCCAGAGCCCGGCACGCCTCGGCCATCCCGTCAATCACCTCGGAGAAAGACCACATCACCTCGGGCCGCTCGGGCGAGGCGAAGTTGAGGCAGTTGGTGATGGCGAGCGGGCGCGCGCCGACGCAGACGACGTTGCGCGCCGCCTCGGCGACCGAGAGCCGCGCGCCCTCGCGCGGGCTGACGGCGCAGTAGCGCCCGTTGCCGTCGAGGCACATCGCCAGCGCCCGCCGCGTCTCCTTGATGCGGACGACGGCCGCGTCCGCCCCCGGCAGAACGACCGTGTTCGTCCGCACCATGTGGTCGTACTGCCGGTAGACCCACTCCTTCGACGCGACGTTCGGCGACGACAGAAGGCTTCGCAGTTCCGAGTTTCGGGTTTCGGGTTTCGAGTTTGTCTTGCCGGTCGTTGACGCCGAACTTTTCGGTTGAGCTTCCGAACCGGGATGCTGCGCTTCGTCACCCGCCGGCGGATTCTCGGAACTCGAAACTCGCAACTCGGAACTCGAAACCGCCGCCGCAGGCGGCCGCATGGTGCGCTCGTAGCGGGGCGCCTCGTCGGTCAGATACTTCGAGGGGATTTCGGCGACCCGGCTCCCGCGGTGTTTGACGACGACCGCGCCGGTGTCCGTGACGCGGCCGATGACGACGGCGTCCAGCTCCCACTTGCGGAAGATGGCCGCGAGCGGCAGGTCGCGGACATCTTCCGC
>DASZKF010000555.1:0-4757 GCA_035947355.1 Pyrinomonadaceae bacterium
AGGGCGCGGTAGGCGGCGGCCGCGGCGAGGCCGCCGGCGACGTACCAGGCGACGGTCATGGCCTGCGTGGCGGGCGTCTCGGTGGGCTGGCGGCCGAGGCCGAGCGGCTTCGGCAGGAAGACCGCGCCGAGGCCGGCGGCGAGGCCCAGGAGCGCGCCGTTGCGCAGCGCCGACTCGCGCGAGCCGACGCCGACCAGGCTGAAGTAGACCGAGTTCGAGACCAGCTCGCCGACGAGCGCGGCCTCGTGGAGCGGGACGGGCGGCTCGGCGTCCACGGCCCGCATCGTCTTCGCGATCGCGCGCATCCCGAGCACGTCCACCCGCGGCGCGCTCTCGGGCGCGAGCCGCCGCGCCGTCTCGTGTATCAGCGTGAGCGCGCACGCGCCCACCAGACCGCTTCCCAGAGCCTTCAGCATCAACGCCTCCTGAAAAAGCCGCGAACCGTGAATCGTGAATCGTAGTTGCGTGTCGCCCGCCTCGAACTGTAAACCGGGACGCGGCCGAAGGACAACCCTCTCGATTTACGATCCACGATTTACGGTTCAAGGCTTTTGCCGACTCACGGCTGTTGTTCCCCCGCGGCGGCCGTCCTCGTCTCGGCGGAGTCGGCGAGCCGGGTTAGGAAGGCGCGCAGCTCCGCGGGGCCGGGCAGGAAGAAGCGCGCGCGCGAGTCGCCGTCGCCGACGCGCACCGTCCAGGCGTCTTCGGGGAGGCGGGCGAAGAGGTCTTCGTCGGTGCGGTCGTCGCCGGCCGCGAGGCAGAAGTCGGCCGGCGGGTCGGCGCGCGCGAGCCGCGCCAGCACCTCGCCCTTGTTGGCCCAGGCCGGCTTGACCTCGACGATCTTCTGCCCGCGGAAGGCGCGCAGCTCCGTCTCGGCCAGGAGCTGTTCGAGGGTCGAGACCAGCTCGTTGGCGAGCCACGCGCCGAACTCCGGGTCGGCCATCCGGTAGTGCCAGACGAGCGCGAACTCCTTCTCCTCGACGAAGCTGCCCGGCGTGCGATCCACGAAGTGCTCGAAGACCGGCCGGACGCTCTCCTTCCACGCCGCGTCGTAATCGGGACGATACATCTCCCAGGCTCCCGTCTGTGGCGAGCGCACGGCCGCGCCGTGCTCGGCCGCGAGCCACAGGCCGCGCACGCCGCCGAACCAGCCCTCGAGGTCTCCGCGCGAGCGGCCCGAGACGAGCACGACGACGTTGGCCGGGTCGGCCGAAAGCCTTTCGAGGAGCGGCGGCAGGTCGGGCGGCGGGACGGCCGCGCGCGGCCGCTTGGCGAAGCCGACGAGCGTCCCGTCGTAGTCGAGCAGCAGGCGGCGCGCGCGCGCGCGGCGGAAGGCCGCGGCGGCCTCGTCCTCCGGGAGCGGGCGCGGCTTGCCGGCGGAGCCGAGGGCGCGCGAAGCGGCCGAGTCCGTAAGGTTCCTGACGAAGCGCTCGCCCCAGGCGAAGACGTTGTTGCGGACGACGCGGGCGTAGAGCGCCGCCATCCGCTCGCGCCGCTCCTCTTCGGGCGTCTCCAGCGCGCGGCGGACGGTCTCGGCCGTGCGCTCCTCGTCGTAAGGGTTGATTAGGAACGCCTCGCCCATCTCGGAGGCGGCGCCGGCGAACTCGCTGAGGACGAGCGCGCCCGCGCCGCCGCGCTGGCAGGCGACGTACTCCTTGGCGACGAGGTTGAGGCCGTCGCGCAGAGGCGCGACCCACGCGAGGTCGGCCGCCGCGTAGAGCGCAGACAACTCAGCGCGCGGGAGGTTGCGCCGGAGGTAGACGACGGGCGTCCAGTCGGGCGTCGAGAACTCGCCGTTGATCTGGCCGACGAGCGAGTCCACCTCGCCGCGCAGCTCCTCGTACATCGGGACGGCCTCGCGCGAGGGCACGGCGACCTGTATGAGCACGACGCGGCCGCGCAGGTCTTCCGTCTCGCGCAGCAGCCGGGCGAAGGTGCGCAGCCGTTCGGGGATGCCTTTGGTGTAGTCGAGGCGGTCAACGCCGAGCAGGATGTGCCGGCCGCGGTAGCGCTCGCGCAACTTGCTAAGGCGGCGCTGAGCCTCCTCGTCCGAATCGAGCAGGTCTGTGAACTCGCGCGGGGCGATGCCGATGGGGAGGGCGTCTAAACGGACGTGGCGGCCGCCGTACTCGACCGTGTCCATGCGGCTCTCGACGCCGAGCACGCGCAGCGCCGACGAGCGGAAGTTCTGCAAGTAGCCGTAGGTGTGGAAGGCGAGGTAGTCGGCCCCGAGCAGGCCCTGCAAAAGCTCCTCGCGCCGCGGCAGCAGGCGGAAGACCGAAGAGGAGGGGAAGGGGATGTGGAGGAAGAAGCCGACGCGCGCTTCGGGGACGGCCTCGCGCAGCAGCGCGGGCAGGAGCATCAACTGGTAGTCGTGCGCCCAGACGAGGTCGCCGGGCCGGAGCCGTGCGACGACCTCGTCGCGGAACCGCTCGTTGGCCTCGCGGTAGGCGCGCCAGTGCGCCGGGTCGAAGTTGACGAGGCCGGGGAAGTGGTGGAAGAGCGGCCAGAGCGCCTGGTTCGAGAAGCCCTCGTAGAAGCCGCGCGCCACCTCCGGCGGCAGGTCTACGGCGAAGTAGCCGTCCTGCGCCGCGCGACGTTCGAGGAGCTTGCGGCGGCGCGGGTCTTCGAGGTCGCTCGCGTCGCCCGACCACCCGACCCAGATGCCGCCCGACTGGCGGAGCAGCGGCCCCATCGCCGTCGCCAGGCCGCCCGTGCTGCGCTCGGTGCGCCACCCGTCGCCCGCGCGCTTGAGCGTAAAGGGCAAACGGTTCGAGACGACGACCAGACGGTTCTGCGCTGCGAGGCTTGTCTCCATCGTTCCACCTTGTCCTTAACTTTTACCGCCGTCAGACGCCCTTCGGTTCGAGCACGAACCAGTAGAAGCCGAAGGGCGCGAGCGCCAACTGGTAGGGCGCGGCAGAGACGGCGGGGAACCGCGTCCGGCCGAGCATCTCGACGGGGACGCGCCCCTCGAACCCGTAGAGGTCGAGCTCGACCGGCTGGGCGAACTGCGAGAGGTTGAAGACGCAGAGCACGGTGTCGCCCTCGTGCTCGCGGACGAAGGCGAAGATTTTGCGGTTCTCCGGCTTGACGAAGCGCATCGAGCCGCGGCCGAAGACGTGGTGCTCCTTGCGGAGGTGGAGCATCTGCCGCATCCAGTGCAGCAGCGACGTGTCGAACCTCAACTGCGCCTCGACGTTCACGGAGTTGAAGCCGTAGACCGGGTTGCTGATGACGGGGAAGTAGAGCTTCTCGAAGTCGGCCTTCGAGAAGCCGGCGTTGCGGTCGGAAGACCACTGCATCGGCGTGCGCACGCCGTCGCGGTCGCCGAGGTAGATGTTGTCGCCCATCCCGATCTCGTCGCCGTAGTAGAGGAAGGGCGAGCCGGGCAGGCTCAGCAGCAGGCCGTTGAGAAGCTCTATGCGGCGGCGGCTGTTGTCGAGCAGCGGGGCGAGGCGCCGGCGGATGCCGACGTTGAGGCGCATCCGCCGATCCTTCGCGTACTCGTTGTAAAGATAATCGCGCTCCTCGTCCGTCACCATCTCCAGCGTCAGCTCGTCGTGGTTACGGAGGAACATCCCCCACTGGCAGTCCGGGGGGATGTCGGGCGTGCCCTCCAGGATTTCGACGATGGGCCGGCGGTCTTCCTGCCTGAGCGCCATGAAGAGGCGCGGCATGATCGGGAAGTGGTAGTTCATGTGGAACTCGGCCCCGCCGCCGAAATATTCCACCACGTCCTCGGGCCACTGGTTGGCCTCGCCGAGCAGGAGGGCCATCGGGTGTCGGGCCTCGACGTGCGCGCGCAGCCGCTTGAGGAAGGCGTGCGTCTCGGGGAGGTTCTCGCAGTTCGTGCCCGGCCGCTCGTAGAGGTAGGGAACGGCGTCGACGCGGAAGCCGTCGAGGCCCTGGTCGAGCCAGAAGTCAACCACGTCGAGCATCGCCCGCTGGACTTCCGGGTTGTCGTAGTTGAGGTCGGGCTGGTGGCTGAAGAAGCGGTGCCAGTAGAAGGCCTGCGCGCCCTCGTGCCACGTCCAGTTCGACTTCTCGGTGTCGGTGAAGATGATGCGCGCCTCGTGGTAGAGGTGCGGGTCGTCCGACCAGACGTACCAGTCGCGCTTCGGGGAGTCGGGCGAGCTGCTGGCCTCGCGGAACCAGGGGTGCTCGTCCGAGGTGTGGTTGACGACGAGGTCGGCGATGACGCGGATGCCGCGGGCGTGGGCCGCGTCGAGGAATTCTTTGAAGTCTTTGAGCGTGCCGTACTCGGGGAGGATGGAGTAGTAGTCGGCGATGTCGTAGCCGCCGTCGCGCAGGGGGCTCGGGTACATCGGAAGCAGCCAGATGCAGTCCACGCCGAGCCAGCGGACGTAGTCGAGCTTCTCGGTCAGCCCGCGGAAGTCTCCGATGCCGTCGCCGTCCGAGTCGAAAAAGCCGCGCACGTAAATCTCATAAAAAACCGCGTCCTTATACCACAGCGGGTCGTCCCGCAGTGTCAACACCTCGGCCATCGGCCCCTCAGCCCTCCTCGTCCGGACAAGTTTTTAGCGTATGACGAGCAAGATAGCGGGAACGCGGCGGGAAAGGCAAGGAAGGAAATGATGAATGCGGAATGCGGAATGATGAATGTGACGGGGCCCGGATGATTTAATTCATCATTCCGCACTCATCATTTCTGCCCGGTGTGGTTAGCCACAGGCCGGGGCAGCGTGGCCGCACGGCCCGCCGCTGTCCCCGCCCGTCTCGCGCGAGCGCGGCAG
>DASZKF010000556.1:0-7594 GCA_035947355.1 Pyrinomonadaceae bacterium
CCCCCCCCCCCCCCCGCGCCCCCTGTGTCGAAACGAACCTACTCTACACTCAACTTCGTTCCGGCGTGCTGCCCGGAAGGTTCTACCTTTCTCTTACTGGGCCGCGAAGGCCCGGTTGGTCGGGCCGTAGTAGGCGCGCCAGAACTCTATGACCTCCGGCGGGGCGAATCGGAAGAAGCTGAACTCAAGGGCCGCCCTCCTCGGCGGCGTCAGGCCGCGCCGGTCAGAGGGCGCAGGCGGGCCATCACGTAGGCGTCCACGTAACGGCCGTCGCGGAACGCGTGCAGCCGCAGCGTCCCCTCGCGCTCGAAGCCGAACCGCTCGTAGAGGCGGATGGCCGGCTCGTTGTCGGTGTAGACCTCAAGCTCCAGCCGGACGAGGTTGAGCCAGTTATCCGCCAGGTCGAGGCCGGCGCGCATCAGGGCCGAGCCGACGCCCTTGCCCTGCCACTCGTCGTGCACGCCCATCCCGATGGCCCCGGCGTGACGCCGCCGCGGCCTGTCGGGGAAGGTGTGCACGCCGAGCGTCCCGACCGCCCGGTCGCCGACGACCGCGACGAGGTGGTAGGCCCCCTCGGCCGGCTCGGCGAGCCGCCGCCGCCACTGCTCGCGCGAAGGGTACGGCAGCTGGAGCGTCCCGGCGAACACCTTCGGGCAGCTGAAAATCTCGTAGACGGCCGAGCAGTCGTCCGGCTCGGCCCGCCTGATGTACAGACCTTCGACTTGCAACGACTTCACCTCGACGCGGGCCGCAAGACGACGAAAGCCCGGCGGCTTCCGGGCCGCACCTCCCGCCCGCGCCCGCGCGCCGGCCGGGAGGGTTGCAGGATACCAGAAAACCCCGAGCTTATCTGATTAGAGTTGGAGAAGTTCTACATGGGGTAGCTTTCGGCCAGGTCGAGCGCGCCTGTTGCCTCCGCTTCGGGCGGCGCGTCCTGCTGCCGGTTGTTCATGAGGTACTCGGCGGCCGCCGCCGCGGGCAGGGGCTTCGAGAAGAAGTAGCCCTGGCTGTACTCGCAGCGCAGCGCCGCCAAGCTCGCGCACTGGCTGCGGGTCTCGACGCCCTCGGCGACGACCTCCATGCAGAGCGTGTGCGCCAGCGAGACGATGGTGCGGACGATCTCGCGGTACTCGCTCGCCTCGTCCATCCGGCCGACGAAGCTGCGGTCAACCTTCAGGGTGTTGACGGGGAAGCGGTGGAGGTAGGACAAGGACGAGTAGCCGGTCCCGAAGTCGTCTATGCCGAGCTGGACGCCGAGGTCGCGCAGCCGCCTGAGCATGGCGGTGGCGGCCTCGGCGTTCTCCATCACGGCCGTCTCGGTGATCTCCAGCTTGAGGCAGCGCGCCTCGAGCCCCGACTCGCGCAGCGCCCGCTCGACCACCTCGACCAGGTCGCGCTGCGTGAACTGCTTGCCCGAGAGGTTGACGCTGATGAAGAGCGGCTCCTCCGAGGGGAACTCGCGCTGCCACGCGCGCGCCTGCCGGCACGCCTCGCCGAGCACCCACTCGCCCATCGGGATGATGAGGTCGGTCTCCTCGGCCGCCGGGATGAACTCGCCCGGGGGGACCAGCCCGCGCTCGGGGTGCTCCCACCGGATGAGCGCCTCGAACCCGGCGACGCGGCCCGTCTCCGTCTTCACGATGGGCTGGTAGTGGAGGCGGAACTCGCCGTCCTCGACGGCCCGGCGCAGCTCGTTCTCCAGCCGCAGCGTGGTGACGGCGCGCGCGTGCATCACCTTGTCGAAGACCTCGTAGCGCCCCTTGCCCCGCGACTTGGCGCGGTACATGGCCGTGTCGGCGTCGCGCAGCATCTCGTCGGCCTCCGCGTAGCCGAGCGCCGAGAGCGTGATGCCGACGCTGGCCGAGGTGAAGATCTCGTGGTGGCCGAGCGCGAAGGGCAGCCCGATCTCCTCCTGGATGCGCTCGGCGGCGCGGACGGCGTCGGTCGCGTGGCGGATGCCGTTTAAGAGGATCGCGAACTCGTCTCCGCCGAAGCGCGCCACCGTGTCCTCGGGCCGGACGCAGTCCTTGAGCCGCGCGGCGACGGTGAGCAGCAGCCGGTCGCCGTGCGCGTGCCCGAGCGAGTCGTTGACGTTCTTGAAGCGGTCGAGGTCCATGAAGAGGACGGCGAAGAGGTGCTCGTCGTGGCGGCGGGCGCGCTCGACCGCGAGGCGGAGGTGCTCGGCGAAGAGCGTGCGGTTGGCGAGGCCCGTCAGCGAGTCGTGGTAGGCGGCGTGATGCAGCTGCTCCTCGGCGCGCCGCCGCTCGGTCACGTCCTGCACCTGGTAGACGAGGCGGAGCGGCCGCCCTTCGGGGTCGCGCACGAGCGACGCGCTCAGCTGCGCCCAGAGCGTGCGCCCCTCCCTGTGCAGCAGCCGCATCTCCTTCGTGTAGCTGACCCCGCCGCCCTGCGTCAGGCGGTAGACCTGCGTGAGGTGCTCGCCCAGCTCTTCGGGGTGGAGGACGGACTGGATGTTGGTCGCGACCAGCTCCCCCTCCGCGTAGCCGAGCAGGGCGCACAGCGAGGGGTTGACCTCGACCCAGCGCCCGTCGGTCGCCACCAGGGCCATCCCGACGGCCGCGTTGTCGAACGAGCTGCGGAACTGCTCCTCGCTCTGGCGGAGCTGCTGGCTGATGGCCCGCTGCTCCTCGGCGTGGCGCCGGGCCTGCTCGGCCTGCGTGAGCGTGGCCTGCAACTGCTTGCGGTAGGTCTGGTAGGTGAAGTAGATGATGGCGACGACGGGGACGATCCCCAGCAGCGCGTAGAAGCCTTCGCCGTGGATGAGCCGCGCGATGATCGCGGCGGCCGAGGCCCCGGCGAAGTAGGTGACGGAGATCCACAGGTAGTGCTCGCGCCAGACCTGGAGGAAGGGCAGGTCGAGCTTGAGCGACTGGCGCAGCGCCGGGATGCCGGTGTTGACGGCGAACTGCACGAAGCTGATGAGGCAGACGGCCGCGACGAAGCTGCCGGAGAGCGGCGCGTGCCGAAGCTCGGCGACCGGGCCGAAGAAGTGCGCGACGACGCCCGAGGTGACGAAGGTGGAGATGGCGAGCAGCCCGGCGTTGAAGACCCTCGTCAGCCAGAGCCGCGCGAAGCGGAACGAGGAGCAGAAGGCCTCGGCCGCGGCCAGCACGACGGCCGGCTCGGTGCCGTAGAGCAGCAGCGTGAGGAAGACGAAGCTGTCGGAGACCGTGATCTGGACTTTATGCTTCGAGAACTCGATGCCCAGGCGGGAGCCGAAGCAGATGGTGATGGCGGCCAGGAGCAGGAAACGCAGGTCGAGCTGCGCGAGCGGCAGGCGGTAGACGCAGTACAGGAGGACGGCCGCACCGAGCGCGGGGATGAAACGCAGGTAGAATCGGTGGAAGCTCTGTTTGCTCAAGGGGGAATCGGCTCACCGGCTTTGGTCTGCCCGGCCCGCGGCGGCGGGGGACGCGCGGTCTGCCGGGCGCGGCCGGGCGCCGTCACCCTGGCGAGCGGCGTGCCAGCGCGGCCCCGCCGCCGGCGCGAGAATTTGCCTGATAAATGAAGCTGCCTGAGATTCGGGCCGGCCGGGCGGAGGTCATCTTGCCCGGCAGAGTGTCAGTCAGGCTGACAGCGGGGCAGACCGACGCGCCCGTCGAAAGGCTGGAGGTGTTTACGGCCTAGAGGTAGACCTTGTCGTAATCGCCGAACAGGACGCCGCCGACGCTTCGGTAGAAGTGTCTGGCCGCGGCGTTCTCCGCGTTGACGAGGCCGCAGAAGGCCGGAGCCCTTTCGAGCAGCGCGCGGCTCAGCGCGGCCCAGCAGCGCCGGCCGTAGCCTTTGAGGCGGTGGGCCGGGTTGACCCACACGCCCTCGATGTAGGTCGCCTCCGGCGTCTCGGTGACGGCGTCGGCCTTGAAGACCAGCTCGCCGCCCGCGAACAGCGCCCACACCCTGCCGGCCTCGACGCGCAGCGCGCACCGGCGGCGGAAGCCCTCGGCGTCTTCGGCCAGCGGGTCTACGCCCGACTCTTCGAAGAACAGGCGGGCGTGCGCCTCGACGATCTGCTCCAGGTCGCGGGGCGTGGCGCGCCGCAGCCCGCCCGCCTCGTCCTCCCCGCCGGAGGGCCTGGAGAACTCGTAGAACAGCTCGCGGCGGACGACGCGGGCCTCGCGCCCGCCCGGCGCGTAGTGACGCCAGAACGATTCGAGGTCGCCCGCCTCGGCCATGATCATCCTGACTGACGGGCAGCGCCGCGCCTGGCGCGCGAAGGCCGCGAGCGCCGCCGCGCCGCGCGCCTCGAGCATGGTGGCGCGGCCGACGAGCGCGACCCCTTCGAGCCGCCCCCGCGCGTCCCGGCACCCGTAGAACCTGCCCCGCGGCCACGGCACACGAGCGCCGTACTGGCGCATCAGCCCGGCCATGACGACCGTGTGCAGGGGCCGCTCGCCGAGGAAGGCGAGTGCCTCTTCACACTGGGCTTCGGCCAGCGGCTCGGCGCGCGCGGGGCCGAGCGAGGTTGTGGTTGCTGTGACGGTCATCGGTGTTCCGGGTGCTTCGCGCGGCCTCCGGGACGACGGCTTTCGGCGAAGGCCGCGCCCGGCCGCGAGCCGGGCCGGGGGTTTATGGCGAGCCGCGTGCCGGAAGATGAGAAGGCGGGAGCGGGCCTGAAAGCTCAACGTTTCCGGCGGTATCTGTGATTAGCCGCGGGCCGGAATCATTGCAGACTGACCGGCCGTGCCGACATCGGTCAGCGCCCCGGTCATTATGAAATCACGTCAGCTTTAACCCGCGTGCGCCCGCGGGCTTGAGGGCGCGTCGTAGTAATATCAAAGTCGGGTCTGTATAATCCCCCCGTTCCCCTAAACCCCCCGTCCCTGGCTTTTATTCGTCCCGGCCGGATAAGTGCGCCTATGCCCAACGACCCCTTGCGCGAGGAAGTGTCTGACCACCAAACTACGAACGGCGGGGCCGCCGACCTGCGGAGTCCCGAGCTGGCGGCCTACTGGCTCTCGGCCATCGTCGAGTCGGCCGACGACGCCATCGTCAGCAAAACCCTCGACGGCATCATCACGAGTTGGAACAGGGGCGCCGAGCGCGTCTTCGGCTACACGGCCGAGGAGGTGATCGGGAAGTCCATCACCATCCTGATCCCCGAAGACCACCACGACGAGGAGCCGGCGATACTGGCGCGGATCAGGGCGGGCGAACGCGTCGAGCACTACGAGACCGTGCGGGTGCGCAAGGACGGCACGCTGATAGACATCTCGCTCACCATCTCGCCGATCAAGACCGACGACGGCCGCATCATCGGGGCCTCGAAGGTCGCGCGCGACATCACCGAGCGGCGGCGCGCGCAGCGCGCGCTCGACGAGAGCGCGACGCGCATGAGCCTGGCGCTGGCCGCCGCGCGCCTCGGCGACTGGAGCTGGGACGCGGCCACCGACCTCGTCGCCCTCTCCGAGACGGCCGCCGCCATCTTCGGCGTCCCGCCGGGGTCGCAGATGACCTGGGCGGAGATGCGCGCGCTGCTCCACGAGGACGACCGCGAGCGGGCGCGCCTCGCCGTCGAGGACGCGCTCGCCTCGCACTCCGACTACGACATCGAGTACCGCGTCCAGCGCGCGGGCGGCCCCGAGCGCTGGGTCTCGGCCCGCGGCCGCGGCCGCTACGGCGAAGACGGCCGCGTGCTCGGGATGCTCGGCGTCGTGCAGGACGTGACGGAGAGGAAGCGGACGGTGGAGGCGCTCCGCGAGGAGACCGAGGCGCTCGCCACGATCAACGAGGTCGGCCAGTTGATCTCCGGGGAGCTCGACCTGCACAAGATGGTGCAGGCCGTCACCGACGCGGCCACCGAGCTGACCGGCGCGCGCTTCGGCTCCTTCTTCTACAACGTGCTCAACGAGGAGGGCGCCTCCTACACGCTCTACACGCTCTCGGGCGTGCCGCGCTCGGCCTTCGCGCACTTCCCCATGCCGCGCGCGACAGACCTCTTCGGCCCGACCTTCCGCGGCGAGGGCGCCGTCCGCATCGCCGACGTGCGCCGGGACCCGCGCTACGGCAAGAACTCGCCCTACTACGGGATGCCCGAGGGGCACCTGCCGGTCGTGAGCTACCTGGCCGTCCCCGTCGTCTCGCGCTCGGGCGAGGTGCTGGGCGGCCTCTTCTTCGGCCACCCGGAGGCGGGCGTCTTCACCGAGCGGCACGAGCGGATCGCCACGGGGCTGGCGGCGCAGGCGGCCGTCGGGATGGACAACGCGCGGCTCTTCGAGGCGGCGCAGCGCGCCCGCGCCGAGGCCGAGCGCCTCTACCGCGAGGCGCAGGAGTCGAACCGCCTCAAGGACGAGTTCCTCGCCACGGTCTCGCACGAGCTGCGCACGCCCCTGACGGCCATCCTCGGCTGGTCGCACATGCTGCGGACGGGGGGGTACAACGGGGAGTCGGCCCGCCAGGCGTTCGAGACGATAGAGCGGAACGCGCGGGCGCAGGCGCAGCTCGTTGACGACCTGCTCGACGTGTCGCGCATCATCACCGGCAAGCTCCGGATAGACGTCAGGCTCGTTGACCCGAACTCTTTCATCGAGGCGGCGGTCGAGGGCGTCCGCCCCGCGGCCGAGGCGAAGGGCGTGCGCGTGCAGAAGATCATGGACACGGGGGTCGTCTCGGTCTCGGGCGACCCCGTCCGCCTCCAGCAGGTGGTCTGGAACCTGCTGTCGAACGCCATCAAGTTCACGCCGCGCGGCGGGCGCGTGCAGGTCAGGCTGGAGAGGGTCAACTCGCACGTCGAGATCGCAGTCAGCGACACCGGGGCGGGGATCGCGCCGGGGTTTTTGCCGCACGTCTTCGACCGCTTCCGGCAGGCCGACGGCCGCATCACGCGCGAGCACGGCGGGCTCGGCCTCGGCCTCGCCATCGTCCGCCACTTAGTCGAGCTGCACGGCGGGACGGTGCGCGCCGAGTCCGCGGGCGAGGGGCTGGGCTCGACCTTCACCGTGCTCCTGCCGGTCGCGCCCGTCTACCAGTCGGGCGAGTTGAGCGAGCGCGTCCACCCGGCGGCCTGGGACGGTCCCAACCCGCGGCGGCGGGTTTCGCGGCCGAAGGCCCTTAGCGACGTCTTCAGCCGTCGGTACCGCGCCCCGGCTAGCCCCGGCGGAACTGATAGCGGAAGATCGTGGTGCTGAGGACGAAGAGGAAGATCGCCATCGCCGCCAGCGCCGTCACCGCGTAGAGGGGCGGCTGCTCGCCGCGCAGCATCACCGCCTGCAGCCCGCGGATGCCGTAGGTCACCGGTAGCAAGTAGGACACCACCTGCACGAACGGCAGCAGCGACTCGACGCCGATGAAGAAGCCGCTGAAGAAGACCGAGGCGAGCAGCACCAGCATCGCGAGCTGCACCGCCTGGCTCTCGCTGTTCGACACCGCCGAGATGAAGAAGCCGACCGAGAGCGAGGCGGCGATCAGCAGCGCCAGCACCCCGGCGTAGGTCGCGTAGCCGCCGAGGATATGGACCCCCAGCCCCAGGTGCATCAGCAGCGACAGCAACACCGCCAGCAGCGCCGTGAGCAGGAAGTAGCTGGCGTACTTGCCCATGGTGATCTCATACGCCCCCAGCGGCGAGATGCGGAAGAGC
>DASZKF010000557.1:0-3495 GCA_035947355.1 Pyrinomonadaceae bacterium
CACTATTTACGATTCACGGTCTTTCTCGTCACTCGTCACCACCGTGATCGTCTGCGCCTCGGTGCGGCGCAGGGCCAGGTGGTAGTTGCGGACGCGGACTTCGAGGGGGTCGCCGAGCGGGGCCGTCTTGATGACGCAGACGGGGGCGCCGGGGACGACGCCCATCTCCATCAGGCGGCGCGCCACCGGCCCTGAGCCTTCGACCGCCACCACCCGCGCCGACGCGCCGACGGGCAGGCGGTCGAGCGA
Source organism: Pyrinomonadaceae bacterium (assembly GCA_035947355.1). Lineage (GTDB taxonomy): Bacteria > Acidobacteriota > Blastocatellia > Pyrinomonadales > Pyrinomonadaceae > QHXN01. Next base: position 250 of record DASZKF010000557.1, read on the forward strand.
AAGCCCCGCCGCGCCCCCGCCGGCCTCCGCGGCCCGGCTCATCGCCTTGTAAGCGAAACTCATCCGTCCCTCGACACCGACACGCGGACTCAAACTCCGCGGCCGCCTCAAAAAAGCCCGCGGCCACAGCCCCCAATATACGCTAGATGAAAATAGATTTCAATTTCATCTAGCCGGGGGCTAGAGGCCGGATGATAGGGGCTAGTGAGAACAAGTCTCTGGCCTCCAGCCTCTATTGGAGCGAGGTCGGGATGATGGCGAGGTCGGCGCGCAGGGGGCCGAGCGGCGTGTCGGCCGTGATGCGCAGGGGGAGGGCGCGGCGATCCGTGCTGAGCCAGACGCGCAGGTTGCGCAGGCCCGACCTCGTGTCCTCAAGCGAGAGGGCGACCTCGACGGCGCTGACCTGCGTGCTGCCGAGCATGATCGTCGCCCGGCGCAGGGACGCGACCGAGAGCTGGCGCGGCCGCTTGTTGACGATGAGCGAGACGGCGGTGCGCTTGCCGGGGGTGAGGTCGAGGGAGCGCAGGGCGTAGAAGACCGAGAGCAGGTCGTGCGTGCCGACGGGGATGTCCACGCGCGTGCCGTCGTCGAAGAGGGCGACGCCCCCGTTCTGATCCGACGAGACGACCCAGCGCGCCCGCCGCGTCCCCTCCTGCAAGCTCAGCTCGGTGCGGAAGGGGAGGACGGTCGCGGCGTCCACGTAAGAGTTGGCCTGGTCGTTGACGGGGAAGAGCGCCGCGCCGGGGCCGGTCGTCTGGAGCGAGGCCGAAAGGAGCAGGCCGTCGCGGTTGTAGTACCTCGCGCGTGCGCGCACCTGGAAGGAGGCCGTGCCGACCGGCTGCTGGTTGGCCCCGAGGAAGAAGTTGAAGTTCAACTGCTCGCCCGGCTTGAAGGGCAGGTCGGGGAGCGGCGGGGCCGCGGCATCGGGCGTCGCGCCCGTGCCGGCCGGGGCGGGCGGCGTGACGCCCGAGGGGCCGGGCGGGGGCGTGGTTCCGGGCTGGCCCGGCGCGGAGGGCTGGGCCGGCGCGACGGCGCCGGGCGCGGCCGGCGTCTCGGTCAGAATCTCTGCGCTCGCCAGCTCGGCGCGGATTTCGCCGACGCGGTGGCGCGCCGTGATGAGCACGGGGACGTGCCGCTCGTCGTCTGTGAAGTAGACGCGCACGCGGTAGTCGTCGGCCGCCTCGTTGCCGCGCACGTGCACCTGCGCGACGACGGCGTTCGACGACCCGACGTTGGTCTTGACCAGCTCGCGCCCCTTGACGCGCACCTCGGCGTCGTAGACGGTCGAGCCGTTCTGCACGAGCAGCGTGTAGGTCGCGCCCGGCGTGAGCGGCAGGGCGCGGATGCGGTAGAGCGCGGAGACGAAGTCGAAGGAGCCGAAAGACCCTCCGGCCGTCTGCGCCGGGGGGATGGCCGAGGTGCCCACGGGCGCGTTGAACTCGCGCGTCACGTCCTCGACGCGCGGCCCTTCCTGGATGTTGCGGCGCGCGCGGTAGGGCAGGCCGGTGGCCGGCTCGACGTAGGTCGTGTAGGTGCTGTTGAGCGCGTAGAGCGCGGCGTAGACGACGCCGGTCGTCTCGACGTGGGCGCTCAGCTCGACGCCCTCGCGGCCGTAAAACTGGCCGCGGCCGGCGACGCGCAGCTCGACGTGGGCGGCGGTCGGGAAGTTCGAGAAGGCGACGTTGTAGGTGAGCTGCTCGCCGACGCGGTAGGGGGCGGCCGAGAAGGGGCTGGCCGAGACGTCCGTGGCGCGCGCCTGCGCCGCGGCGTCCGCGCACAGGCAGGCCAACAGAGCCAGCGCCGCGAAAACTCTCAACAGTGTCCTCCCCCCCAAGAGACCTCCCCTCCGTTAGTTTCGGGTTTCGAGTTTGTTCCGCGTGAGTTGAGTGGCTCAACGTGGCCTGCCCGAACTCGAAACCCGCACCCCGCAACTCGAAACGTCCGCCCCGCCTTTCACGCCGGGCGGCCGCGGGCCGTTCCGAAAGCCGCCGGCTAAAACTCGTCGAACTCGCGGAGCCATTCGCGGACGCGGACGCGGCCCGAGAGCAGCGCGACGTGTCCGGTGCCTTCGAGCAGCTTGAGCCGCGCGCGCGGGAGCGACGCGGCCAGCAGCCGCGCGGCCGAGACGCTGTCGAGCAGGCGGTCGCGCGTGCCGGCGACGACCAGCGCCGGTATTTTGATGTCCTTCAGGCGCGGGCGCAAATCCGTGTCGCGGATGATGCGCAGGCGCGAGACGTAGCCCTCGTAGGGGACGGCGCGCGTGTGCTCGCGGAAGAGCCGCCGGTCTTCCTCGGCAACGTCGTCGGCGAAGAGGACGCGGCGCGCCGAGCGCGTCCGGTGCGCCTTCACCAGCGCGTACGGCAGCAGCGAGAAGGCCAGCACGCCGAGCCTGATCTTCGCACGCTCGGCGAAGTAGGGGAAGGTGTTGACGAGGATCATGCGCTCGAACAGCTCGGGGCGTGCCAGCGCCGCCGCCATCGTCAGGAGCCCGCCGAAGGACTCGCCGAGGAAGGTCGCCGGCCCGCACCCGGCCCGGCCGACGACCCACGCCAGGTCTCCGACCATCTCCGACATCTCGTAGCGCCCCGCGCCGCGCAGCGCGAACGAGATGATCGTGTGGTCGCGCGCGAGGTCTTCCGCCTGCTTGTAGAAGAGCCTCCCCGTCCCCTCGAGCCCGCACACGTAAACCAGCGGCGGCCCGCTGCCCTCGATGCGATACTCAACAGACATCAGTAGCCAGTAGTCAGTAGCCAGTAGAAAAGACCTTCTGTATCGAACCGTCCGGGTGCCAGCGTCAGCGGGCGTTAAAGAGCCTACTGTCTACTGACTACTGGCTGCTGTCTACTCCCTTCCTCCATCTCTGCGACGATCTCGCGCGCGGCGCGGGCCGGGTCGGGGGCGTTCAGGACGGCGCGGCCGACGACGAGGTAGTCTGCGCCGGCGCGGACGGCCGCGGCCGGCGTCATCACGCGCCGCTGGTCGTCGTGTGACGCCGCGGCCGGGCGCACGCCGGGCGTGACGACGAGAAACGGCGCGGGGGCGGCGGCGCGAACGGCGGCGACCTCGTGCGGGGAGGCGACGACGCCGTCGAGCCCCGCGTCGGCCGCGAGCCGCGCGAGCCGCGCGACCTGCGCCTCGACGGAAGGGGCCGAGACGCCGGTCTCTTCGAGCACGGCCGGGTCGGCACTCGTGAGCACGGTGACGGCGATGAGCCGCGGGCGCTCGACGCCGAGGCGGGGGGGGGCG
>DASZKF010000558.1:0-8667 GCA_035947355.1 Pyrinomonadaceae bacterium
GCTCAGCCCGACGCGGCGGCCCCACTGCCTTCGCGCACGTAGACGAGGCGACCGCCGACGATTGTTGCGACCGCCGCGCCCTGAAACGTCCAGCCGTCGAAGGGCGTGTTGCGGCTCCTGGATTTGGAGCGTGAGGCGGAGAACGTCCATTCGAGGTCGGGGTCGAGGACGGTCACGTCGCCCCAAGAGCCGGGGCGGAGCGTGCCGCGGCCCCCGAGGTTGAAGATGCGCGCCGGGTTGGTCGAGCAGAGTTCGACGAGGCGTTCGAGGCCGACGACGCCGCGGTGGACGAGGCGGTCGAGGGCGAGGCCGACGGCCGTCTCCAGGCCCGTGATGCCGAAGGGTGCGTGGTCGAACTCCAGCCCCTTCTCGTCGGCGTGGTGCGGCGCGTGGTCGGTGGCAATCGCATCAACCGTGCCGTCGGCTAAGGCTTCGAGGACGGCCTCGAGGTGGGCGGCCGACCGCAGCGGCGGGTTCATCTTGGTGTTCGTGTCGTAGCCCGCGCAGGCCGCGTCGGTGAGCGTGAAGTGGTGCGGCGTGACCTCGCAGGTGACGTGCGCGCCGCGCCCCTTCGCCCGGCGGACGGCTTCGACCGCGCCGCGCGTCGAGACGTGCGCGAGGTGGACGCGCGCGCCGGTCAGCTCGGCGAGCGCGCAGTCGCGCGCCGCGTCCGACTCCTCCGCCAGCGCGGGGATGCCGCGCAGACCCAAACGCAGAGACCACTCGCCCTCGTGCATCACTCCGCCGGCCGCCAGCGACTTGTCCTCGCAGTGATCCATCACCGTGAGGTCGAAGCCGCGCGCGTACTCTAAGGCTCTCCGCATCAGGCCCGGCGAGGGGACGGAGCGGCCGTCGTCCGTGACGGCGACGACGCCGGCCCGCTTCATCTCGCCCATCTCGGCCAGCTCCTCGCCCCGCGACCCCTTCGTAATCGCACCGACGGGGAAGACGTTGGCGAGGCCGGCGAGCCGCGCCTGCTCGATGATCGAGGCGGTGACGGCCGGGTTGTCGTTGACGGGGTCGGTGTTCGGCATCGCGCAGACGCTCGCCCAGCCGCCGGGGACCGCCGCGGCCGCGCCCGTGGCGACGGTCTCCTTGTACTCCTGCCCCGGCTCGCGCAGGTGCGTGTGGAGGTCTATGAAGCCGGGCGCGACGACGAGGCCCGTCGCGTCGAAGACCTCCGCGCCCTCGGGCCGCGCCTCGCCTCGTTTGAGCAGCGCGCGGACGCGCCCGTCCTCTATGAACACGTCGCGGCCGGCGTTGACGCCCTCCGCCGGGTCAATCACGTAGCCGTTGGCGATCAGCAGTCTCATTGATGGTTGGGGTGCTCGGCCTGGGCGCCGCCGAATGCGACGGCGGCCTTGAGGGGTTCGGGTGAGGGCTCGGGCGTGGCCTCCGGCTCTGACTTGACCGTCGTCGGCGGACTGTTCGTGGTCACCGTGCCCGCGCCGCCCGCGAGCAGGTAGAGGACGGCCATGCGGACGGCGAGGCCGTTGGCGACCTGGTCGAGGATGAGCGAGCGCGCGCCGTCGGCCACGTCCGAGGCGATCTCGATGCCGCGGTTCATCGGGCCGGGGTGCATGACGATGGCGTCGGGCGCGGCCAGCTCCAGCCGCTTGAGGTTGAGGCCGTAGTGGACGGCGTACTCGCGCAGGGAGGGCAGGAACGCCTTGTCCTGCCGCTCGCGCTGGATGCGCAGGACCATCACCACGTCCGCTCCCTCCAGGGCGGCCTCGACCCTCCGCTCGACTCTCAGGCTCCGGCCCTCTACGAGCGAGGCGAACTCGGGCGGCGCGAGCGTGCCCGGCCCGGCGAGCGCCACCTCGGCCCCGAGCTTCGTCAGGAGGTGCGCGTTCGAGCGCGCCACGCGCGAGTGGAGGATGTCGCCGAGGATGGCGACCTTGAGCCCTTCGAACCTGCCCTTGCGCTGGCGGATGGTGAGCGCGTCGAGGAGCGCCTGCGTCGGGTGCTCGTGCGCGCCGTCGCCGGCGTTGACGACCGCGGCGCGGCAGACGCGCGCGAGCTGGTGCGGCGCGCCGGCCGAGGGGTGGCGGATGACGATCAGGTCGGGGGCCATCGCTTCGAGGTTGCGCGCCGTGTCGAGCAGCGTCTCGCCCTTCGTCACCGAGGAGGAGGAAGAGCTGATGTTGATGACGTCGGCCGAGAGCCGCTTGCCGGCGATCTCGAAGGAGGTGCGGGTGCGCGTCGAGGGCTCGAAGAAGAGGTTGATGACGGTGCGGCCGCGCAGGGTCGGCACCTTCTTGATCTCGCGCTCGGAGATTTCCCGGAACGACTCGGCCGTGTCGAGGACGTGCGTGATCTCCTCGGCCGAGAGGCCGCGGATGCCGAGCAGGTGCCGCTGCGTCAATCCCGTCTTCATCCGTCACACCCGAAAGCAGGGTGTCGGGTGTCAGGTGCCGGGTGCCAGTCAAGGCAAGTTGCTTCTCCCCGGCACCCGACACCCTGCTTTTGTGTTCATACGAAAATGGCGGCCAACCGTGGCCGCCTCCGTCAACCCTCTGCCGCCGCCGGTCGCTCGACGATGGCGACCGCCTCCTCGCCGTCAATGTCCTGGAGCATCACCTTGATGATCTCGCTCTTCTTCGTCGGCACGAACTTCCCGACGAAGTCGGCCTGGATGGGAAGCTCGCGGTGCTCCTTGCCGCGGTCTATGAGGACGGCGAGTTGGACGCGGCGCGGCCGGCCGAAGTCTATGAGCTGGTCGAGGGCGGCGCGGATGGTGCGGCCCGTGTAGAGCACGTCGTCTATGAGCAGGACGTTGCGCCCCTCGACATCAATCGGCAGGTCGGTGCGGTTGACGATGGGGTTGGCCCCGACGGTCGAGAGGTCGTCGCGGTAGAGCGTGATGTCAACGACGCCGACGGGCGGCCGCTCGCCTTCGAGGTCGGCGATCTTGTCGGCCAGGCGGTTCGCCAGCGGCACGCCCCGCCGCTGGATGCCCACGAGGTAGAGGTGGCCCGCCCCGTGGTTCTCCTCCACGATCTCGGACGCGAGCCGCGCCAGCGCGCGGTTGATCCGCATCCCGTCCATGATCCGCGCCTTCTCGACGAACTCCATCGCGCCGGATACTAGCACAGAGCAGGCGGCCGTTGGAAGGTCGTCTCCCTAGTGTCACTGGAAGCATATTTTGGCCGCCGCGGACGCGATATGCTTCCATCTTGCCCCGAACAAGATATGCTTCCAGCAATTGGAGGTTTTTGAGAGGTTCGCTCATAGCGACGCACAATCTATTACGGCGGCAGTCAGAATGTGAAGGGCAACCCGAATCAACTTGGAAAACACGCCGCCCGCGCGCTATACTCCCCGCCCGACAACACGGGCGGCGTTAAGCCATTCCGCCCGCATCCTCAAGTCGCTTCCCACCCATGAGAGGCTCTACCCATGCCAGCCAAACGCTGCCCCTTCTGCGCCGAACTCATCCGCTACGAAGCCATCAAGTGTCGCTTCTGCGGCGAGATGCTCTCAGATGAGACGCCTCCGGCTAGTCAGCCCGCATACGTCCGGACATGGAGTCCCGGCGCGGCGGCCGTCCTCAGCTTCTTCATCCCCGGCTTAGGGCAACTCTACAAGGGCAAGATTGGTATCGGCATACTATGGTTTATCTGTGTAAGCGTCGCTTATCTCTTGATTATTCCCGGCCTCATCCTCCACATCGTGTGCATTCACAACGCCTACACCGCCGATGACCAAGCCCCGAAACCGGATGGCGACGGGTGGCTCGTGCCGCTACGTGCGCCGGTACTATGTAAACATGGGCAAGGCGAATCCGCAGCTTTCTTCGTGGGTGTTTGTGAAAGATAATGTGCTCGTTCAAATAAACGGCGGGCTTCCCGCAGATCAGGCCAAGTTATACGAAGGCGCTCTAATGGCTATGCACAAGTGAAGGGCGAGCTGAAGCCCGCCCCCACGAAACCCCGGATTGAGACGCCGCCACGCCACGGTCCTCCCGCTAAGCACCACCACTCACGTCTGCGATCTGTCGAGAACTTTAAAATATCCGCCCTGCCCATTCTTCGGGTGTCGAGAAGAAGTCGGCGCGGCGCGGGGAACGTGCCAGCAGCAGCCGCGCCGCGCAGAGTCCGCTTGTCGCACTCTGGGAACTATCACACTAGGAGGCGACTTGCCGCAGCGGGCTGGGAACATGAGCCGTCGGGCAGCATGCCGGGCGCGCGGCCGGGACCAGGCCGTCCTGCCTCGACAACGGGGCGGGCGGGTTGCAAAATTTGAGCAGGAGTATTTTTCGTCAAGGGGTCATGCGTTCAAACATCAACAGCTATCTTGGGGAGTATGTCAGTCGCGGGCGTGAGACGGCGTACGCGCACCGGCGGGGCTTGCGCGCGGCGCGTTGGAGTTACGCGCGCGTTGCTCAAGTCGCGTACAGGTTCGCGCGGGAGTTGGAGGCGCGGGGCGTGGGCCGCGGCGAGCGCGTTTTGATCTGGGCGGGGAACTCTGCGGAGTGGGTGGCGGCGTTCTGGGGGTGCGTGGCGAGGGGGGCGGTGGCGGTGCCGCTCGACGTGGAGAGCGGGCCGGACTTTGTGGGGCGTGTGCGGGGGCAGACGGCGGCGCGGCTGGTGCTCTTGAGCGCGGAGACGAGGGCGGGCGGCGAGCGGCTGGGGCTTCCCTCCCTCGCGCTCGAAGAGCTGGAGGAGGCGGTGGCGGGGCGCTCGGGCGAGCCTTACGTTCAGGAGGGCGTCGGGGGGCAAGACCTCGTCGAGATCATCTACACCTCGGGGACGACCTCGGAGCCGCGCGGGGTCTGTCTGACGCACGCGAACCTCCTGGCGAACCTCGTCCCGTTCGAGAAGGAGGTTGCTAAGTACCTGAAGTGGGAGCGGCTGGTGCACCCCCTGCGGTTCATGAGCCTGCTGCCTCTGAGTCACGTCTTCGGGCAGTTCATGGGCATCTTCGTGCCGCAGCTCCTCGGCGGCGAGGTCTACTTCCAGGACTCCCTGAACCCTTCCGAGGTGGTCGAGGCCGTCAGGAAGAACCGCGTCTCGGTGGTCGCCGCCGTCCCGCGCATGTTGGAATCGTTGCGCGAGCACGTCGAGCGGCGCGAGTCCGCGGCCGGGCGCGCGGAGAAGTTTAAAAGAGAGGTCGAAGAGGCGCGGGGCGCGCACCCTTTGAAGCGCCTCTGGAAGTTCCGGCGCGTCCACCGCCGGTTCGGCTGGAAGTTCTGGGCCTTCGTCTCGGGCGGCGCGACGCTCTCGGAGGAGACCGAGACCTTCTGGCGGCGGCTCGGCTTCGGCGTGCTGCAAGGCTACGGGATGACGGAGACGGCCTCGCTCGTCACCGTCAACCACCCCTTCAAGTCGGGGCGCGGCTCGGTCGGCAAAATCCTGCCGGGCCACGAAGTCAAGCTCGACGAGTCGGGCGAAATCCTCGTGCGCGGCGCGAATGTCTCGCCCGGCTACTGGGACGGCCGCGAGGCGCGCCCGCTCTCGGGCGAGGAGGGCTGGCTGCGCACGGGCGACCTCGGCGAGATGGACGCCGACGGCCAAATCTATTTCCGTGGCCGCAAGAAAGACGTGATCGTCACGGCCGCCGGCCTCAACGTCTACCCCGAAGACATAGAGGCGGCGCTCCAGCGACAGCCCGAGGTGAAGGCCGCGGCGGTCGTCGGCGTCGAGGGCGCGCGCGGCCCGGAGCCCCTCGCCGTCCTCATCCTGCGCGACCCGCAGTCAGACCCGGCCGCGGCCGTCGAGCGCGCGAACGAATCTTTAGCGCGCCACCAGCGCGTGCTCCGCTGGCACGTCTGGCCCGACACAGACTTCCCCCGCACGCCGACGCAGAAGGTGCGCAAGCGCGACATCCTCAAAAGGGTGGCGGGGGCCGGGGGCCGGGGGCCGGGGGAGACCGGCGCGGCCGAGACTTCCGAACTGTTGCCGGCACCGGCCGAGTTTGAATTGAGCATCCCCGGCACCCGGCACCCGGCACCCGGCACCCTTTCCGGCCTCGACCCTTCGGCGAAGCTGGCGACCGACTTGAAGCTGGACTCGCTCGGGCGGGTCGAGCTTTTGAGCGCGCTCGAAGACCGTTACCAGGTCGAGATAGACGAGGCGAGCTTCACGGCCGCGACGACGGTCGCCGATGTCGAGCGCATCGTCCGCGGCGCGGGCCTCGGGGCCGAGGCCGCGTCCCGCTACCCTTACCCCGAGTGGACACAGCGCTTCCCCGCTTCTTGGCTGCGCCTCGTAATCCTCTACACGGTCGCGCTGCCGGTCACCGCGCTGCTCTGCTGGGTGCGCGTGCGCGGCAAGGGCAACCTCCGAGACCTGCGCGGGCCGGCGCTCTTCGTCGCGAACCACATCACCTACTTCGACCACGCGCTCATCCTCTCGGCGCTGCCCGGCCGCTTCCGCCGCCGCTTCGCCATCGCGCAGGAGGGCGAGCGGCTGCGCTGGTGGAGGCGGCCGCCCGAGGGCACTCCCGCCCTGCGGCGCTGGCGCTGGAAGCTGCAATACTTCCTCGTCGTCCTCATCTTCAACACCTTCTCGCTGCCGCAGAAGAGCGGCTTCCGCCGGAGCTTCGCCTACGCCGGCGAGTCTGTAGACCGCGGCTACAACGTCCTCGTCTTCCCCGAAGGCACGCGCACCGAGCACGGCCGCCTCAACCCCTTCCGCGCGGGCACGGGCCTCCTCGCCTCGAAGCTGAACATACCCGTCGTGCCCGTCCGCATAGACGGCCTCTACGAGCTGAAGCGCAGCGGCCGCCGCGGCTTCGCCTTCCCCAACAGCGTCACCGTCACCTTCGGCCGACCCGTCACCTACGCCGCGGACGAAGAGCCGGCCCGCATCACGGCCGACCTCGAACGCAGAGTGAAAGAACTGTAGTAGACAGTAGTCAGTAGACAGTAGACAGTAGCGCTCCGCGCCGCGGCCGCTGACGCTGGCACCGAATGATTTGCGGGAGAAGGGTTTTCTACTGGCTACTGTCTACTGTCTACTGTCTACTTCGTTTTGACATGCTTTTCGCCGCTCTGCTACGCTCGTCGCGCTTTTGCCCGCACTCCCCTGAAGTCGTTCGGCGACGGCGGCCCGGCCCGCGGCGGGTTCGTGCGCGAAGGGAACGACCCGGCTCATGCTCTATCGCTCGGCCCTGCGCCCCCTGCTCTTCCGGCTCGCGCCCGAGACGGCCCACGAGGTGGCGCTGCGCGCGCTCGCGCTGGGCCTCGGCCCCGAGAGGTTGCTGCGGGCGGCCGCGCGCCGCTTCGGCCGCGCGCCCTTCGGCGAGCTGCGCCGCTTCGGCCTGAGCTTTGCGAACCCGGTCGGCCTCGCCGCCGGCTTCGACAAGAACGGCGTGGCGGCGCGCGAGCTGGCCGCGCTCGGCTTCGGCTTCGTAGAGGTCGGGACGGTGACGCACCTCGCGCAGCCCGGCAACCCTCGGCCGCGGCTCTTCCGGCTCCCGGAAGACCGCGCGCTCGTCAACCGCCTGGGCTTCAACAACGCGGGCGCGGCGGCGCTCGCCGCGCGGCTCTCGGGGGGGCGTCCCGCCTGCGTGCTCGGCGTCAACATCGGCAAGAGCCGCGCCGTCGCCGTCGAGGACGCGACCGAAGACTACCTCGCCTCGTTCCGGCTCGTGTGGCCGCACGCGGACTACGTGGCGGTCAACGTCAGCTCGCCGAACACGCCGGGCCTACGCGAGCTGCAACGCGCCGACCGCCTCTCGGCCCTGCTCGGCGAGCTGCAACGCGCCAACCGCGAGCTGTCCGCACGGCTGGCCCGCGGGCCGGTCCCTTTGCTCGTGAAGGTCGCGCCGGATTTGGGCGAGGGCGAGCTTGAGTTGATTGTTGGTGCCGCGCTCGGCGCGGGCGTGGCCGGCATCATCGCGACGAACACGACGACCTCGCGCGAGGGCCTACGGACGCCGAGCGCGCAGGTCGCGGCCTGCGGCGAAGGCGGCCTGAGCGGCGCTCCCCTGCGCCGTCGCTCGACGCGGGTGGTGGCGGCGCTCCGCAGGCTGACGCGCGGGGCCTTGGAGATCGTCGGCGTCGGCGGCGTCTTCAGCGCCGCGGACGCCTGGGAGAAAATCTGCGCCGGCGCGAGCCTCGTCCAGCTCTACACGGGCTTCGTCTACGAGGGCCTCGGCGTCGCCCGCGACCTCAACGACGGGCTGGCCGCGCTCCTCCGCCGCCACGGCTTCCGCACGCTCGACGAGGCCGTCGGCTGCCGGGCCGACGAACTTAAATGATGAATGCGGAATGATGAATGATGAATTAAATCATTCAAGCCGCCACATATTCATCATTCATCATTCCGCATTCATCATTTGCTTTTGGTATGAGAGGGAGTTCGGCGAGGGAGAGGTTGATCGTGGCGCTCGACGTGGCGACGGCGGGCGAGGCGAGGCGCGCCTTCGAGTCGTTGCGCGGCGAGGCCGGGATGTTCAAGGTCGGCTCTGAGCTGTTCACGTCGGAGGGGCCGGGCGTCGTGCGCGGGCTGGTCGAGGCCGGGGCCGGCGTCTTCCTCGACCTGAAGTTTCACGACATCCCGAACACCGTCGCGGGCGCGGCCCGCGCGGCCGTGCGCCTCGGCGTCACGCTCTTCAACGTCCACGCCGCCGGCGGCTCCGGGATGATGCGGCGCGCGGCCGAGGCGACTGCCGAAGAGGCCGCCGGGCCGCACGCCGGCGCGCAGGGCGGGGAAGAGG
>DASZKF010000559.1:0-25323 GCA_035947355.1 Pyrinomonadaceae bacterium
CGCCCCCCCCCCCCCCCCGCGCGTCGGGCGGCGATAAGCTCGCCGGCTCCGGCCCGTCCGGCTCAGCCGCCGTAGACGAGCGCGCCGTCCATCGCCTGCAGCGCCTTCTTCGTCTTCCGGAAGTTGCGGTCGAGGATGACGAAGAAGGACTCGCCGGGCATCTCCATCCGCGTGCTGAGGCTCTGGAGCAGCTCGGCGTCGTCGGCGTCCGTGTGGTAGTCGTAGCACGCCGCGTCGGTCTCGACGGCGAGCACGTAGACGGGCTTGTTCGCGAAGTGCTCGACCGCCTTGCGCGCCAGGTAGGCGGCCTTCACCCCCTCGTAGCCGCGGAGCTGTTCGCGCAGGCGCGCGACCTCCTCCTCGCCCAGCCCGTGCGGGAGCAGTCGGTCGCCGTCACGGAAGTGGTTGCGCTCGTCCTGCGCCGACTCGACGAGGTCGAAGTGTTTGAGGAAGCGGTTGCGGTACTCCCCGGCCTCCTCAATCCGCCCGCGCTCGCGCAGGAAGGCGTAGATCAGCTCGCAGCCGGCCGGGACGCCGTCGGGCTCGGCCTCCATCGCGCGCTCTACGTGCGCGACGCCGGACTCGTCGCCGCGTGCGAGCAGCATCTGCCCGAGCGCGTAGTTGGCCGCCGCGTGGTTGGGCCGGCGTTCGAGGACTTCGCGCAGGCGCGGCTCGGCCTCCTCGGCCCCTTTGAGCTCGGCCGTCCAGTAGGCGCGCTCCCAAAGCTCGTCGGGCGTGAGCGGCCCCGAAGCGGCCTTCTCGTCGAGCGCGGCCAGCTTGCGCCGCGACTCGACGGCGTACTCGTGCCGCTCGCGCCAGTGCGGCGTGACGGCCTCGAACCACTCGGCGTCGAGCCGCTCGGCGAACGACTGGTGCGACGGGCCGAGGAAGTGCATGGCGGCGCTCTCGCGCAGCGGCTCGGCCTGGTGCCGGGCGGCCCACTCGGCGGCGGCGGCCGGGCCGTTTGCGGGGACGACGCCGAGGGCCGCGAGGCGGGCGGCCAGCGAGGGGTGCGTGTCGCCGTAGCCCGTCTCCTGCGCGAGCGAGCGGCGGAGCAGGCCGGCCACGGCCTCCTCCGGCAAGGCCTCGCGCAGGAACGAAGACATCCGCACGTAAGCGCCGCGCTCCGGCTCGCGCTGCTCGTCGGCCCGCTTGAAGACCTCGGGCCAGAACTCCTCGGAGAGGCGCGCCGCCTTCACATCCACGGTGACGAGCGCCCCGGCCGCGGTCTGCGGGCTGGTCACTTCGGCGGCGGCGCGGTCGGCGTCGTACTCGTGCTGCCGCGCGAGGACGAACGAGTAGGCGTTGAAGTAGGGCGCGTACCAGTTGAAGAATTTGGTGAAGACGAACGAGCCCCAGCGCCCCTCGGCTTCGAGGCGCGCGAGCAGTTGGAACCACATCACGCGGACGCCGTAGATGCGCGAGGAGAAGCGGCCGTGGTTGCCGGAGAGGTGGCCCAGCTCGTGCGCGAGCACGGCGCGGAACTGCCCGGGCGAGAGCGCCTGCATCAGCGGGAGGCCGAGCACGAGGTAGTTGCGGTGCAGGCCCAGAGGCCCGAGGCGCGGCACCTGCGAGACGCCGGCGTTGAAGTCCCCGTTAATGAGGACGCGGTGGATGCGCGGCGCGTCGAGCCTGGCGGTCAGTTCCTCGACCAACTCGAAGAGGCGCGGGGCCTCGGCCGGCGTCAGGGGCGCGCCCACGGGCGGCGGTATCCTGACCCACATCGCGCGCACGACGAGGGCCGCGAAGGCCAAGAGCAGCCAGCCGACCTTGACGACGGCGAAGTTGAGCCGGCCGAGGTAGACGAGCGCGCCGACGAGCAGGAGCGCGGCGGCCAGCACGCCGACCAGGTAGGCGTAGCCGAGCGCGGCCAGGAGCCCGACGCGCAGCGCGTACTTCGAGGGCTCGCGCCGCGCGAACTCCTCCAGCCGGCCGACCATCCCGACGAATTCTTCGTGGGTCATGTGCCAAAAAAGGTCCGGGCGTGAAAACGTGACGAGCGCCGCGGGCCGGGGCGGGCGGGCCGGGACGGAACCCTCCGGGCATGTTAGCAAACGGCGGGCGGGCGCGGAAGCCGGGCCGGGCGGAGAATGCGCGGCCGCTGTGCTATAATGCGTGTTTACCGTAACCCCCCACCGCGTTTGACTGACGGCAGGACGCCCGGTGCCCGCCGGTTTTGGAGAGAAATACGAACAGTGAGTAACGTGATTGAGCTGATCCCGCTCGGCGGCCTCGGCGAGTTCGGGAGCAATTGCCTGGCGGTGCGCCACGGCGAAGACATGATCCTGCTCGACGTCGGGATGGGCTTCCCCGAGGAGAGCGCCTACGGCGTTGACGTCTGCATCCCCGACTTCGACTTCCTCGAAGAGTACCGCGACCAAATCGCGGCGGTCGTCCTCACGCACGGGCATGAGGATCACATCGGGGCCGTCCCCTACGTGCTGAAGAAGTTCAACGTCCCCGTCTACGCCTCGCACTTCACGGCCGGGCTGATCGAGCACAAGCTCGACGAGCACGACCTGACCGACGAGGTCTTAGTCCACCGCGTCGAGCCGCGCGACAAGGTCGAGATCGGCTCCTTCGAGGTCGAGTTCATACGGGTCTCGCACTCTCTGATTGACTGCTTCGCGCTCGCCATCAAGACGCCGGTCGGCACCCTCATCCACACCGGCGACTACAAGGTGGACGAGACGCCGGTCATCGGCGAGCCGATTGACCTCCGGACGCTGCGGCGCTACGGGCAGGAGGGCGTCCTGGCCCTGACCTCCGACTCGACGAACGCCACCGTGCCGGGCCGCACCCCGTCGGAGCGGGCCGTCATCCCCGACTTCGAGGAGATCTTCTCCGAGGCCGAGGGGCGCATCTTCGTCGCCACCTTCGCCTCCTCCATCCACCGCCTGCAGATCGTCTTCGACGTGGCGCAGCAGTTCGACCGCAAGGTCTGCGTCCTCGGCCGCTCGATGGTCAAGAACGTCGAGATCGCCGAGCGGCTCGGCTACCTCGACCTGCACGAGGGCCAGCTCGTCTCCTTGCAGGAGGCGAGGAAGCTCGACGACGACGAAATTGTTTACCTGGTGACCGGCTCGCAGGGCGAGCCGCGCGCGGCCCTCTCGCAGCTCTCGACGCAGTCCTACAAGGGGCTCTCGATCGGCGACGGCGACACGGTGGTGCTTTCGGCCCGCATCATCCCCGGCAACGAGCGCGCCATCTCGAAACTCATCGGCGAAATCTACAAGCGCGGCGGCAAGATCATTGACGAGAAGCGGCGGCTCATCCACGTCAGCGGCCACGCCTCGCAGGAGGACATCCGGATCATGACCGAGGCCGTGCGGCCGAAGTTCGTCGTCCCCGTCCACGGCGAGTACCGGATGCTCTACCGCCACAAGGAGTTCCTCAAGAACCACGTCGGGTACGCCGACGAGAACGTCATCCTCATCGAGAACGGCGACGTGCTCACCCTGGACGGCGAGCGGGCGGTCGTCACCGACAAGCGCGACGTCGGCCGCACCTTCATAGACGAGTCGGGCTTCGAGGAGATAGACCGCGAGGTCGTGCGCGAGCGCCGGCAGCTCGCCTACGACGGCGTGGTCACGCCCGTCGTCACGATTGACTCGGAGACGGGCGAGCTCGAAGCGACGCCCGAGGTAGTCGCCCGCGGCCTGCTCGGGGCCGACGGCAACGGCGCTGGCCTGGTGCGCGACATGCAGCGCGTCGTCACCCAGACGGTCGAGGCCGCCACGCGCGAGGAGCGGCGCGACACGACCCTGCTCAAGGAGCGCGTCCGCGTCGAACTCAAGCGCTACCTCCAGAAGCAGACCGGCTCGAAGCCCGTCATTCTCCCGGTAATCGTGCAACTGTAAAGCAGTAGACAGTAGCCAGTAGTCAGTAGGTCCTTTAACGGCCGCTGACGCTGACACCCGGACGGTTCGCTAACGACTGCCTTCCTACTGACTGCTGACTACTGTCTACTTCCTCTTATGCCTGACGTTGAAGAGTTGCTGCGGCGGACGCGGGTCGAGGTCGCGCCGGGGACGTTCGTCGTCGTCGGGATGCGGCGCGAGGAGTGGCGGCGGCTGCTGGAGAGCCCGGAGCTGAGCCCGCGGGCGGACGCGCCCTTCATGCTGCTGCAAGACCCTTTCGAGGTGACGCTCGTGCTCGAAGAGGAGGACTGGCTGGCGATGCGCCACGCGGCGCGCGACGCCCGCGTCGAGCCGGGCTTCCGCCTCGTCACGCTCGACGTCGAGTTGCAGTGGGACGTGGTCGGCTACCTCGCGCGCGTCGCCGCGATCCTCGCGGCCGAGGGGATTTCCGTCGGCGCGCTCTCGGCCTTCTCGCGCGACCACCTCCTGATTAAGCAGGACGACCTCGGCCGCGCGCTCCGCACCCTCGGCCCGCACGTCGCCGAACTCTGTTGAGGGCAGGATGAAAGAAATGAATGCGGAATGATGAATGATGAATGATGAATTAGGCATCGCTTGAATGATTTAATTCAGCGTGCCTCACATTCATCATTCATCATTCCGCATTCATCATTTGCTTCTTTAAATGCGTTACGAGTGGAAGGATAAGGTCGTCTTGGTGACGGGCGCGTCATCGGGCATCGGGCGGGCGCTGGCGGTCGAACTGGGGAAGCGCGGGGCGCGCCTCGGGCTTCTAGCGCGGCGCGAGGAGGAGCTTCTGAAGACGGCCGAGGCGGTCGAGCGCGCCGGGGGGCGTGCGCTGGCGGTGGCGGCCGACGTGCGCGACGCCGACGCCGTGAGGGCCGCGGCCGAGCGCGTCCGCGGGCTGTGGGGGAAGGTTGACGTGCTCGTCGCCAACGCCGGGATGGCGACGGTGACGGGCGCGGCCGACCTGCGCGCGCGGGAGGCCGGCGATTTGATTACGGTCAACGTCATCGGCGTCGTCAACAGCGTCGCCGCCGTCCTGCCCGAGATGATCGAGCGCGGGTCGGGCCACCTCGTCGCCATCTCCAGCCTCGCCGCCTACCGCGGGATGCCGAAGTCGAGCGCCTACAGCGCGAGCAAGGCCGCCGTCTCGACCTTCTTCGAGAGCCTCCGCGTAGACCTGCGCCGCAGCGGCGTCGCCGTCACCGTCATCCACCCCGGCTTCATCCGCACGCCGCTCACCTCGGGCCGCAAGAAGCTCCCGTTCCTCCTCGAAGTGGACGACGCGGCCTGCCGCATCATCCGCGCCGTCGAGCGCCGCGCGCGCACCTACGCCTTCCCCTGGCAACTGGCGGCGGTCGTCCGCGTCATCAGGCACCTTCCGGGTCGGCTCTACGACCGGCTGGCATCGAACACTTCGTTCAGGGAGTAAAGAAGTTATCAGTCTTCAGTTATCAGTTATCAGTAAGACGCTCCGCGGCCCTCCGAGGCGAGATAGCCGATAACCGAAGACTGCCCGTGATTTGTGACTGATAACTGAAAACTGAAAACTGATGACTATTCTTCAGGCCATCGTCCTCGGCGTCGTGCAGGGATTGACCGAGTTCATCCCCATCAGCTCGACGGCGCACCTCATCTTCGCGACGCGGCTGACGGGACTTTCGCGGGCCTTGACGGCCGAGCAGACGACGGCCGTCATCGCCGTCATCCAGCTGGGGACGCTGCTGGCCGTCTTCGTCTACTTCGCGCGCGACATCTGGGCGATCACCTCGGCCTTCGTGCGCGACCACCTGGCGCTCGCGCGCGGGCGGGCGGAAGGCGGCTGGTGGGCGGGGCTGTCGCAGGAGGCGCGGCTCGGGTGGCTGGTCTTCGTCGGGTCTTTGCCCATCGGGGTGGTCGGCCTCGCCTTCAAGGACGAGATTGAGGGGACGTTCACGAAGAACCTTTGGGTCATCGCCGCGATGATGATCGTCGTGGCGCTGCTGCTCGCGGCGGCCGAGAAGGTGGGTCGGCGGCGGACTGAGATGGGGGGCCTGGGGTTGAAGGACGCGCTGGCGGTCGGCTTCGCGCAGGTGCTCTCGCTGGTGCCGGGCGCGAGCCGTTCGGGCTCGACCATGATGGGCGGCCTCTTCGCCGGGCAGACGCGCGAGACGGCCGCGCGCTTCTCGTTCCTCCTCTCGATACCGGCGATCACGGCGAGCGGGCTTCTGGAGCTGAACGAAGCCCTGGAGAAGCTGCCGCCGGGCAGCGCCGCGCCGCTCGCCGTGGCGACCGTCGTCTCGGGCGTCGTCGGCTACGCCTCGATCTGGTTCCTCCTGCGCTTCCTGCGCACGCACTCGACGGGCGTCTTCATCGCCTACCGGCTGGCCGTCGGCGCGCTCATCCTCGCGCTCCTGGCCGCCGGCGCGGTGCGCGCGCTCGACGAGACGACGCCCGCCGCCGAGGCCCACGCGGCCCGGCTCACTCGTAGCGCAGGGCGGTGAGCGGGTCAACCTTCGTCGCGCGCCGCGCCGGGACGTAGCTGGCTAAGAGCGCCACCGTGATGAGGACGAGCGAGATGGTAACGAGCGTCGCCGGGTCGGTGGCCGAGACGCCGTAGAGCAGGCTCTCCATCAGGCGCGTCAGGGCGAAGGCCGCGGCGAGGCCGATGGCGACCCCGACGAGGACGAGCCTCAAGCCCTGCCCGACCGTCAGCTTCAGGACGTCGGCGGCCTGCGCGCCGAGCGCCATGCGGATTCCGATCTCGTGCGTGCGCTGCGCCACCGAGTAGCTCATCACGCCGTAAATCCCGACCGCCGCCAGCACCAGCGCCACGCCCGCGAAGATTCCGAGTAGGAGCATGCTGAAGCGCTGGCGCGAGATTGATTCGGAGAGCACGTCCTCCATCGTGGAGATGTTCGAGACGGGCTGATCCTTGTCTATCTCCCAGACGGTCTTGCGCACCGTGGCGGCCAGGCCGAGCGGGTCGGCCCCGGTCCTCACGACGAGGTTGCTCGGCCGGAAGAAGGCGGGCTGCTCGTAGTGCAGGTAAATCTGCGGCCTCGGCTCGGCGGTCAGCTCGAACTGCCGCACGTCCTTCACCACCCCGACGACCTCCATCCAGGGCGCGTCGGAGTTGTACCCGCCCATCTTCATGCGCTTGCCCACGGGGTCTGCGCCGGGCCAGGAGCGGCGCGCCATCGCCTCGCTGACGATCACGACGGGGGGCGAGTCCGCCCGGTCCTGCTCGCCGAACTGCCGCCCGCGCAGCAGCTGGATGCCCATCGTGTCGAAGTAGCGCGGGCTGACGACGCGCGTCGCCACGGACGGGCTCCGGCCGGGGCCGGGGTCGGGCTGCCCCTCGACGGTGAAGCTGTTGGAGTCGCCCTGGCGGACTAAGGGAATCCAGTTGGTGACGGCCGCCGATTCGACGCCGGGCAGGGCCTCGATGCGGCGCAGCGCCTCGGCGTAGAAGGCCGCGCGCCGGGCCTGGTCGGGGTACTTCAGCTCCGGCAGCACGATGCGCATCGTCAGGAGGTTGTCGGCGCGGAAGCCGGGGTCTACGCTGCGCAGCCGCAGGAAGCTGTTGATCAGGAGGCCCGCCCCGATCAGCAGGACGAGCGAGACGGCGACCTCGGCGACGACCAGCACGGCGCGGATGCGGTTGCCGCGGCTGCCGGCCGAGGAGTCGCGGCCGCCTTCCTTCAGCGTCTCGTTGAGGTTGAAGTTCGAGGCCTGCGTGGCCGGGGCCAGCCCGAAGATCAGGCCCGTCAGCAGCGAGACCAGCAGGGTGAAGCCCAACACCTTAGCGTCAATCGAGACGGCCCCGACCTGCGAGATGCTCTCCGGGATGAAGGCCCTGAGCAGGTTCACGCCCCAGAGCGAAAGCAGCAGCCCGGCGAGGCCGCCGACCGCCGCCAGCAGAAGGCTCTCGGTCAGGAACTGCCGGATCAGCCGCATGCGGCTCGCGCCGAGCGCGACGCGGACGGCGATCTCCTTGTGGCGCGCCGCGGCCCGCGCCAGCAAAAGGTTGGCGACGTTGGCGCACGCCACCAGCAGCACGAACCCGACCGCGCCCAGCAGGATCAGGAGCGCCGGCCTGATGTCGCCCACGAGCTGCTCGTGCAGCGGGACGACCGCCGCGCCGACGCCCGTGTTCTGGCTCGGGTACTGCTCCTGGAGCCTGGCGGCGATGGCGCTCATCTCGGCCTGCGCCTGCTCGACGGTGACGCCGGGCCTGAGGCGCGCGACGACCTGTAGGTAGTGCGTGCCGCGGTTGGCCGCCTGCTCGTTGGTGAAGGCGATGGGCACCCACAGCTCGTCCTCGCGGGCGGGGAACCGGAAGTGCGCGGGCATGACGCCGACGACCGTGTGGCTCTCGCCGTTGAGGGTGAGGGCCTTGCCCGTGATGTTCGGGTCGGAGCCGAAGCGGCGCTGCCAGAGGCCGTGGCTCAGGATGACGGCGCGGCCCGCGCCCGGCTGGTCTTCCTCGGGCAGGAAGACGCGGCCCAACAGCGGCTCGACGCCCAGGAGCGGGAAGAGGCTGGCCGAGACGCGCCGGCCGTCTATCCGCTCCGGCTCGCCCGCGCCCGTCAGCGCGAAGCTCTGGTTGGCGATGGCCGCCATGCCCTCGAAGACGCGGCTCTGCTCGCGCCAGTCGAGGAAGTTGGCCGCGGCCGGCGTGTTGCGCGGGTAGCCGCCCTTGGTGTTGTCCTCCCAGACCATCACGAGCCGGTCGGGGTCCCTGTAGGGCAGGGGCCGCAGCAGGACGGCATTGACGACCGAGAAGATCGCCGTGTTGGCCCCGATGCCCAGCGCCAGCGCGACGACGGCGACGGCGGTGAAGCCGGGGTTCTTCAAAAGCGTCCGCACGCCGTAGCGCAAGTCCTGCCACACATCAACGAACATGTTCCTCCTCCTCCGCGCGCCGGGCGCGACCGGCTCCCGGCGGGCCGGGCGCTCGACCCGCCGTAGCTCCTGCGCCAGCAGGTGGCTCTCGTCCAACTCCTGCAGCACCGCCCGGCCGGCTTCGTCTTCGGTCGCGCCGCCCCGCAGCGTCTGCTCGTAGAGGTCTTCGAGGTGCTGCGACAGCTCCTCGACGATCTCGGCCTCACGCGTCGGCGCGAGCCGCAGCCGCGCCAGCCGGCCCCTGATCTCGTCTCTCCAGTCAGGCATGCTCCATCCCCGTGATGCGGTTGACCGCCTCGACGAAGTCGCGCCAGCTCCGCCGCTGCGCCGCCAGGACCTTCTTGCCCTCGGGGGTCAGGCGGTAGTAGCGCCGCCGCCTCTGGCCGGGCTTCTCGACCCAGCGGCCCTGAATCCACCCGCGCTTCTCCAGGCGGTAGAGCAGCGGGTAGAGCGAGGCGACGTTGAAGCGCACGACGCCCCCCGAGCGCTGCTCGATGAGGTGCCCGATGTCGTAGCCGTGCCGCGGCTGGTCCTCGACCAGCGAGAGGATCAGAAGCTCGGCGCTCCCCTTCTTCAGCTCGCGGTCGAGCATGCGTGAGCCTATATATGACATAGCGATATATTATTAAGAAGCACATGATTCGTCAAACGCCGCGGCGCGGGGCCGGGGGCCGGCCGCCCCCCGGCTCGCGCGGGGCGGCCGGTTCGGGTACACTTGTGGGGCGGCCCCTCCTGATGCGAATCAGCAGAAAACCCCCTCGCCGATGAGCAGGGCCGGAAGACTCCCATGAGCGAAGAGACCAACGCAGAGAGCGCCCCCCGCTCGCAGCGCCCGCGCAGCCCGCGCGTGCCCGTCAACTTCACGGTCGAACTCGAAGGCCGCACCGCCGCGGGCGAGCCGTTCCGCGTCACGGCCGAGGCCGTCCGCGTCAGCCGCGGCGGGGCCACGCTCGTCACCGACGTCGCCGTCGAGACGGGCGCGCCCGTGCGCCTCACGCCGCCCTTCGGCCGCCCGCTCGACGCCGAGGTCAACGGCGTCTGGGCCGACGATACGGACGGCCGCCAGCGCATCGGCGTCAAGCTCCTCGACCCGAACGGCTGGTTCGCCGAATGACGATGCCCGCAGGCCGCCGAGCGCCCTCAGTCAGGCGGTGGGTCGTGCGCGACGCCGGCCCGCCGGGGCTGGCGCAGTCGCTCGCCCGCGCGCTCGGCGTCTCGGAGACCACGGCCGCGCTGCTCGCCGCCCGCGGCGTCTCGACAGAGGCCGAGGCCCGCGCCCTCCTGCGGCCCACGCTCGCGCACCTCCACGACCCCTTCCTGATGCTCGGCATGGGCGAGGCCGTCGAGCGCGTGCTGCGCGCCGTGGACGCCGGCGAGCGGATACTGATCTACGGCGATTACGACGTGGACGGGACGACCGGCACGGTCGTCCTGCGGCGCGCGCTCGAAGTGCTCGGCGCGCGCACCGGCTACCACGTGCCGCACCGCTTCACCGAGGGCTACGGCATCCGCCGGGACGTGCTCGAGCGCGCGCGCGCCGAAGGCTACACGCTCGTCGTCAGCGTGGACTGCGGCATCCGCGCCTTCGAGCCCCTAGAGTGGGCGCGGGGTGCCGGCCTCGACGTGATCGTCACCGACCACCACCTGCCCGACGAGGGCGAGGGCGCGCCGCCGGCCTTCGCCGTCCTGAACCCGAACCAGCGCGGCTGCCCGTACCCGGACAAGAACCTGGCCGGCGTCGGCGTCGCCTTCAAGCTCGCGCACGCGCTCTTCCGCGCGCGCGACCGCGAGAAGCTTGTCCCCGGCTTCCTCAAGGTGGTCGCCATCGGGACGGTCGCCGACGTGGCGCAGCTCGTCGGCGAGAACCGCGCCATCGTCTCTCTGGGCCTCGCCGACCTGCACCGGGCGACCAACCCGGGCCTGCGCGCCTTGATGGAGGTCGCGGGCTGCGGCGACGGCCGCCCCGTGCGCGCCTTCGACCTCGGCTTCCGCGTCGGCCCCCGGATCAACGCGGCCGGGCGGATGGACGCGGCGCGCGCCGTCGTCGAGCTGTTCGAGGCCGACGGCATCGAAGAGGCCCGGCGGCTCGCCGCGCGCCTCGACGCGCTAAACGCCGAGCGCCAGAGGGTGCAGCAGGAGGTGACGGAGCGCGCGCTCGTTGAGCTTGAGGCGGGGCCGCACGCCGACGCCGCCGTGGCGCTCGCGGCCGGGCGCGGCTGGCACCGCGGCGTGATCGGGCTGGCGGCGTCGAAACTTTGCGAGCGGACGGGGCGGCCGGCGCTCGTCGTCTCGCTCGACGAGGACGGCACGGGCCACGGCTCGGCGCGCAGCACCGAAGACTTCCACATGCTCGACGCGCTGACGGGGGCCGCTGACCTGCTCGAATCTTTCGGCGGCCACGCCCACGCCGCCGGCCTCGTCGTCCGCGAGGAGAACCTGCCGGCGCTCCGCCGAAGGCTCAACGAGCACGCCGCCCGGGCGGCCTGCCTCGCCGCCCCCGAGCCGTGCCTGCACGCCGACTTAGAGTTAGAGCCGGAGGCGATCTCGCTCGAACTCTGCGACGAACTCAGCGCCCTCGAACCCTTCGGCGCGGGCTGGCCCGACCCGGTCTTCGTGACGCGCGACCTGCGCGTCGTCGGCGAGCCGCGCGTGATGAAGGAGCGCCACCTGAAGTTCAACGTCAACACGCCCGCGGGCCGCGTCCACGAGGCCGTCTGGTGGGGCGGCGTCGAGCGCGCCACAGCAACGCCGCGCCCCGGCCGGCGCATCGAACTGGCCTACGCCGTCGAGGCCAACACCTGGAACGGCCACCGGCGATTGCAACTCTCGGTGAAGGACTTGAAAGAAGTTTCAAGTTCCTAGTTTCAAGTTTCAAGTTAAAAGCAAGACGGTTTTTAACTTGAAACTTGAAACTAGGAACTTGAAACTGCGAAGCGATGCAGGAGATTCGGCCGCGCAAAAGGGTTTCGGTGATCGGGCTGCGCGCGTTCGCGCCGAAGGCGGTGCGCGTGGTGGCGCTGGTGCTTTTGGTGGCCGGCGTCGGGGCGGTCGTCGTCTCGTATCTGCGTCTGAAGGACCGGCCGGTCTTCCGCCTGCGGTCGGGGCCGGCGCAGTTGTCGAAGGAGGTCGTCGGCGTCATTGACAACTTCGAGCGGCGCGAGATGAAGGGCGACCGCCTCCACGTGCTGCTGCGGGCGACGCGCGACGTGGCCTTCTCCGACGGCCACCACGAGCTTGAGAACGTCCACCTCGAAGTCTACCCCGACGAGGGCGAGCACCCGGACAAGATCGTCGCCCGCCGCACCATCTCGAACGAGGACAACACGCAGTTCGTCTTCACCGGCGAGGTCGTCATCGAGACGCGCGACCGCCTCGTCGCCAGGACCGAGGCGGCCGAGTACGACACGAAGACGCGGGTCGGTAACGTCACCGCCCCCGTCCAGTTCGCGCGCGAGAACGTCTCGGGCCGCGCCGACGCCGCCACGCTCGAAGCCGAGAAGAAGCTCCTGGAGCTGCGCGGCGGCGTCGAGATCACCGTCCAGCCCGACGCCGAGGGCGGGCAGGCCGAGACGGGCGGCGTCCCGCACGTCAACCTGCGCGGCCGCCCCGTGACGGTCAAGTCGGGGCAGGCCGTCTTCGAGCAGGGCGCGATGCGCCTCTCGTTCATGGGCGGCGCGACGGCCGAGCAGGGGCCTGACCTGATGAGCGGCGAGACGATGACCGGCTTCCTCAGCGAGCAGAAGCGCGTCCGCCTCATCGAGACGCACGGCAACTCCTACCTGCGGTCGCTCAACGAGGGCCGCGCCGCCGAGGTCTTCTCCGGCGACATGTTCTTCCACTTCGACCCGGAGCAGAAGCTCGTCGCCGCCAGCGCCCAGTCGAACGTCCGCGCGCGCACGCTCGACGCTGACTCCGAGGCGCGGCTCGAAGCGCCCGCCTCGGCCACCCTCGCCTTCGAGGTGCAGGGCGAGCGCAGCCTCCTGAAGTCCATGCGCGCCGACGGCCGGGCGGTCGTGACGATGGCCGCGCCGAAGTCGAAGGCCGCCGACCCGCGCGCGGCCAACAAGCGCCTGACCGGCGACAACGTCTTACTCTTCTGGCGCACGGGCGGGCGCGACCTGGAGAGGGCCGAGGCCGTCGGCAACGCCGAGCTGCTGGTCGAGCCGGCCAACCCCGGCCCCGAGGCCGACCGCAAGATGCTCTTCGCCGAACGCTTCGACTGCGACTTCTACGAGGCCGGCAACCTCGCGCGCCACTTCAAAGCCTCGGGCGGGCAGCCCCGCGCCGTCGTCGAGCCCCTGCGGCCCGCGCCCAATCGGCAGACGCGCACGCTCACCTCGCCCGTGATGACGGCGCAGTTCGTCCGCGAGACGCAGGACGTCGAGCGCGTCGAGGCGACGGGCGGCGCGCGCTTCACGGAGGGCGAGCGCACGCTCACCTCGCAGCAGATGACGGCCGGCTTCGGCGCGCAGCAGGCGCTCGAAAGAGTCGAGGCCGCGGGCGACGCCAAGTTCAACGAGCGCGACCGCAACGGGCAGTCGGCGACGATGTCCTACACGGCGAAGGACGAGGTCGTGCGCCTGCGCGGCGGCGAGCCGGTCGTGTGGGACTCGCGCGCGCGCCTCAGGGCCAACGAGATTGATTCCGACGCGCGCCAGAAAATCTCCTACGGCCGCGGCCGCGTGCAGACGACCTACTACAGCCAGGAGCAGACGAACGGGGCCGCGCCCTTCCGCAACACCAAGAGCCCGGTCTTCATCGCCTCGCAGGCGGCCGAGTTCCAGCACGAGGCGCGCGTCGGCGTCTACACCGGCGCGGCGCGCGCGTGGCAGGACGACAACTTCGTCCGCGCCGACCGCATCATCCTGCGCGACGAGCAGAAGCGGATGGACGCCGAGGGCTCCGTGCAGAGCGCCCTCTACAACGCGCGCCGGAAGGAGCCGAGCGGCGAGCGCGTCATCGTCCCCGTCTTCGCCACCTCGCGCCGCATGTCTTACGCCGACGCCGAGCGCCTCCTCCACTACGAGGAGGACGTAGACATCAAGCAGGGGACGGAGCGCATCACGGGCGGCGTCGCCGACGTCTACCTGATGAAGGACACCTACGAGGTCGAGCGCACCGTGGCGCAGCGCCAGGTCGTCGTCACGCAGCCCGGGAGGCGCGGCACCGGCGACTGGGCGCAGTACACGGCCGCCGACGAGACGGTCGTGCTCACGGGGAACCCCGCGCGCGTCGAGGACGCCGAGCGCGGCACCAACGAGAGTCGCCGCATGACCATCCACCTGCGCGAGGACCGCGTCGTCAGCGACGGCGGCACGGGCGGCCGCCAGTCCACCGGCCGCGTCCGCTCGACGCACAAGATCAGAAAGCAGTAAAAGCATGTTCCGGGGGCAGCCCCGGAGGGGCGGGATGTTTGTAGCCCGCCTGAAATATAATCGCTGACCGTGATGCAGGCAGAGCAGGCCACCGAAGTAAGGACGGACGAAGACTTGCGCGTCGAGCGCGGGCCGCAAAGCCTCCGCCGGCCTTCGGCCTCGGCGCTGGCCGCCTCCGAGCTGGTCAAGCGCTACGGCAAGCGCCGGGTGGTGGACGGCGTGAGCCTGCACGTCGAGCCGGGCGAGGTCGTCGGCCTGCTCGGCGCGAACGGGGCGGGGAAGACGACGACCTTCTACATGATGATCGGGCTGGAGCGGCCCGACGGCGGGCGCATCACGCTCGCGGGCCGCGACATCACGAAGCTGCCGATGTACCTGCGCGCGCGCCTCGGCGTCGGCTACCTGCCGCAGGAGCCTTCGGTCTTCCGCCGGATGACGGCGGCCGAAAACGTCCTCGCCGTCCTGGAGACGATGGGCCTCGGCCGCGGCGAGCGCTACCGCCGGCTCGAAGAGCTTCTCACGGAGTTCGGCATCCAGCACGTCCGCAACACGCGCGGCGACGCGCTCTCGGGCGGCGAGCGCCGCCGCACCGAGATCGCGCGGGCGCTCGCCACCGAGCCGCAGTTCATCCTCCTCGACGAGCCCTTCGCCGGCATAGACCCGAAGGCCGTGGACGACATCCAGCAGATGATCCTCTACCTCCGGGGCCGGGGCATCGGCATCCTCATCACCGACCACAACGTCCGCGAGACCCTCGGCGTCACCGACCGCGCCTACATCATGGCCGAGGGGCGCATCTTCCGCGCGGGCGCGCCCCTGGAGCTGACCGAGGACGCCGAGGTGCGCCGCCTCTACCTCGGCGAAAAATTCCGCCTCTGAGAGAGGAGTAGCCAGTAGCCAGTAGACAGTAGACAGTAGCGCCCCGCGCTGCGGCCGCCGACGCTGATACCCGGACGCTCCGGTCGAGACGGTTTTTCTACTGTCTACTGTCTACTGACTACTGTCTACTTTCTGATATAATCTCTTCCGAACCGCGTGACGGTTTCTTGAAATCAACAGCCGAAAATTTAAGCAGCCGGTAACCCCCCGTAACTATGTCGGTGAAGCTCACCACAAGTCTTTCGCAGCGACTCGTCCTGACGCCGCAGTTGCGCCAGCGCATCGAGATGTTGCAGATGACCTCGCTCGAACTGAGCGACCTCATCCAGCAGCAGTTGCTGGAGAACCCCATCCTTGAAGAGGTCGCGTCGCAGGACGAGAAGCGCGAGCTGGAGACCGAAATCCTCGACCAGTTGGCCGGGGCCGACGACGCCGTCCCCTTCGAGGCCGCGGCCCCCGACTCTATGAACGGCA
Source organism: Pyrinomonadaceae bacterium (assembly GCA_035947355.1). Taxonomy (GTDB): domain Bacteria; phylum Acidobacteriota; class Blastocatellia; order Pyrinomonadales; family Pyrinomonadaceae; genus QHXN01. The sequence goes on from DASZKF010000559.1 coordinate 15,500, forward strand.
ACCAGCCGCCCGCGAACGGCGCGGCCGAGGCGGCCGAGGCCGCCGGCGGCACGGAAGCCTTCGAGGGCGAGCGCGCCGCCGCCGAGGAGTTCGGCGACGAGGCGGCCGGCGACGAGCAGCCGCGCGACGCCTTCGAGGAGATAGACTTCGGCCGCGAGTTCCAGGACTACCTCGACCCCGGCTACAAGACGCAGGAGTTCGAGTACAAGGAGGACGCGCCGACCTTCGAGCAGTTCCTGACGCGCCCGCCCTCCCTCGCCGAGCACCTCTCGTGGCAGCTCCACATGACGCACAACGACGAGGGGCTGTGTGACATCGCCGAGTGCGTCATCGGCAACCTCGACGGCGACGGCCGGCTGTCGGCCACCAACGAGGAGGTCGCGCGCCTGGGCGACTGGACGCCCGAAGAGGTCGAGCGCGCCCGCCAGGTCGTGCTCCACCTCGACCCCGTCGGGTGCGGCGCGCGCGACGCCCGCGAGTGCCTGCTCGTCCAGCTCGAAGTGCTCGGCCCCGAGGAGTGCCCGCGCGGGGCCGACCGCTGCATCGCGGCCCGCCTCATCTCCGAGCACCCGCTCGTGGACCTGCAGCAGCACAAGCTTCCGAACCTCGCCAAGCAGGTCGGCGTCGAGGTCGCGGAGCTGGTCGCCGAACTCCAGCACATCCGCAAGCTCGACCCGTACCCCGGCCGCCGCTACTCGTCCGAGGAGCCGATCCTGATCGCCCCCGAGGTCTTCATCGAGAAGGTGGACGACGAGTACGAAATCTCCTTCGCCGACGACGGCGGGTCGCGCCTGCGCATCAGCCAGAGCTACCACCAGATGCTCGGCCGCCCGGACACGACCAAGGAGACGCGCGACTTCATCAAGGAGAAGATCCGCTCGGCCGTCGACCTCCTGCGCAACATCGACCACCGCCGGCAGACCATCTTCCGCGTCGTCGAATGCATCGTCCGCCGCCAGCGCGAGTTCCTCGACAAGGGCGTCCAGTACATCCGCCCGATGATGCTCAAGGACGTGGCCGAGGACACCGGCATGCACCTCTCGACCGTCTCGCGCGTCGTCAACCGCAAGTACGCGCACACGCCGCAGGGCGTCATCGAGCTGCGCCGGTTCTTCACCGAGGGGATGGTCAACGAGGAGGGCGAGGAGGTCTCGACGCGCATCATCAAGCTCCGCATCAAGAAGCTGATCGAGGAGGAGGACGCGCGCAACCCCGTAACCGACGACCAGGTCGTCAAGATTCTGGCTAAGGAAGGCATCAAGCTCTCGCGCCGCACCGTCGCCAAGTACCGCGACCAGATGCAGATCCCCGGCTCGCGCGAGCGCAAAGCGGTTGTTTAGGGTGCTGGGTGTTAGGTGCTAGGTGCTGGATTAAAGACAATGTTTTTCCCAGCACCTAGCACCCAGAACCCGGCACCCTTTTGGGTTTCAGCAGTAACATACTTGTAAGTCGGTGCGGCCGGGAGAGAGGCCGAGCAAGTCCCCCCGTCCGTCTCTGGCACTGACACCGGCGGAAAGGCATCTATGGAGTTTGAGTACACGGGGCGACACGTCGACGTCACGCCCGCCATCCGCGCCCACGTCGAGGAGCACTTCGGCAAGATCGGCACGCTGTTCGAGAACTCGACGACGGCCCGCGCCCACGTCATCATTGACGTGGTCAAGAACCGCCACATCGCCGAAATCCTCCTCCACTGGCGCGAGCACACGCTGACGGCCAAGGACACCAACGCCGACATGTACCAGGCGCTGACGCGCTGCATAGACAAGATCGAGAAGCAGGCGCTCAAGCTGCGGAAGAAGATCATCGAGCGCCGCCAGACCGGCGTGCCGCTCTCGTCGGTCGCGCCCGAGGTCTCGGGCGACGGCGGCGCGCCCCCGGCCGAGGCCGAGCGGGCCGCGCCCCGCGCGCCGCGCATCATCGCCGCCCGCCGCTACCGCATCAAGCCGATGACGGCCGAGGAGGCGGCCATGTCCCTGGCCGACGACGGCGACCAGTTCGTCGTCTTCCGCGACGCCGACAGCGACCGCCTCAGCGTCCTCTACAAGCGCAAGGACGGCAACTACGGCCTCATCCAGCCATAAAAAAGGAGTTCCAGGTTCCAAGTTCAAAGTTTCAAGTTCGCGGTTCAATCTTGAGCTTCGGCATCTGACCTCGGACAGACAAACTTTGAACTTTGAACCTGGAACTTGTTCCCCGAAGGAGAGCATTGATGCGCAGGACGAACCTGGCGGCCGCCGCGCTGGCGGTCGTCGTCGCGGCCGCCGTCGCCCACCCGGCCGTGACGAAGTACGAGGCCGACGTGGCGCACTCGAACGTCGGCTTCTCGATACCGATACTCGGCGGCCTCTCGCACGTCCGCGGCAAGTTCAACGAGTTCGCGGCCTCGATCACTTATGACGACAAGGACGTGACGAAGTCCTCGGTGAGCGCCGTCATCAGGGCCGCGAGCATAGACACCGGCATCGAGCGGCGCGACGCGCACCTCCGCACCGCGGACTTCTTCGACGCGGAGAAGTTCCCCGAGATCACCTTCAAGTCCTCCCGCATCGAGCGGCGGGGCGACTCGTTCGTCGCGCACGGCGCGTTCACCATGCGCGGCGTCTCGAAGGACATCGAGCTGCCGTTCACCATCAACGGCGTGCGGAAGCTGCCCGACGGCAAGACGGCCCTCGGCGTCACGGCGCGCACCACCATCAACCGCAAGGACTACGGCATCAGCTTCGCGCGGCCCGACAACCCGGACTTCCTCGGCGACGCGGTCGAAATCGAGCTGAACGTCGTCACGCGCGCGGCCGCGCCCGAAGGGGCCGCCCCCGCGGCGGCCGCGCGGTAGCGAGGCCCCGACTAAAAGGAATGAGCCACGGCGGCGAGCGGCCCTCGATCACGGTCGGCGACTTCGTCGCGCAGGCCCCGCCCGGCCTCCGGCTGGGGTTCCTGGCCGGGGAGCGCGGGGCCGCGTCGCGCTCGCTCGACGTGCCGCGCATCCAGAAGCTCGGCCTCGCGCTCGCCGGCTTCACCCACTACGTCCACGCCGGCCGCGTCCAGGTCGTCGGCCAGAGCGAGCTCTGGTTCCTCAACCAGCTCACGCCGGAGCGGCGGCGCGAGGCCATCGCCAATTTAGAGCTTGAGAAAATCTCCTGCGTCCTCGTCACGAAGGGCCTGATGCCGCCGCCCGAGCTGGTCGAGGCCGCCGAGGCCGCCGGCCTCCCGCTCATCCAGACGCCGCTCGTCAGCTCGGTCGCCATCAACGCCGTCACCGAGTACCTCGAAGAGGCGCTCGCGCCGTGCGAGACGCGCCACGGCGTGCTGCTCGACCTCTACGACCTCGGCGTGCTCATCGAGGGGAAGTCCGGGGTGGGGAAGTCCGAGTGCGCGCTCGACCTCATCATGCGCGGCCACCAGCTCGTCGCCGACGACACGGTCGAGGTGCGGCGCAAGCGCGCCGGCCTCCTGGTCGGGAGCGCGCCCGAGCTGCTGCGCGAGCACATGGAGATACGCGGCCTCGGAATCCTCAACGTGCGCGAGCTGTTCGGCGTCTCGGCCGTCAGCGGCCCGAAGCAGATCGGCCTCAACATCCGTCTCGAACGCTGGAGCGAGGCGCGCGAGGTGGACCGCCTCGGCCTCGACGCGCGCACCGTCGAGATACTCGGCGTCGAGGTGCCGCACTTCCTCCTGCCGGTCAGCCCGGGGCGCAACCTCGCGACGCTCGTCGAGACGGCGGTGCGCGTGCACCTGCTGCGGGCGCGCGGCTACAATGCGGCCGAGCAGTTGGTCGCGCGCCACGCCAGCCGCGTGCGCGCGGCCGACGAACCTGAGCGCGGGGGCGGGGCCACCGATGAGCAGTAAGCGGCGGGCGGCGGAGGGCGGCGGCGGGGCCGGGGCGGCCGCGCCCGACGTGGTCGTCATCACGGGCCTGAGCGGCTCGGGGATGTCCTCGGCCACCAACGCCTTCGAAGACCTCGGCTACTTCTGCGTGGATAACCTCCCGCTCACGCTCCTGCCGACCTTCGCCCGCCTCGTCCAGCCCGAGGATCACAACCGCCCGCACATCGAGCGCGCGGCCGTCGTCATAGACATCCGCGAGGGCCGCTTCCTGCGCGAGTTCCCGGCGCGCCTTCGGGAGCTGCGCGCGACGGGCCTGCGCGTCTTCGTCCTCTTCTTCGAGGCGTCGGACGACGTGCTCGTCCGGCGCTTCAGCGAGACGCGCCGCCCGCACCCGGCCGACGGCGAGGGCGGCCTGCTCGACGCCATCCGGCAGGAGCGGGCCGCGATGGAGGGCTTGCGGGCGCTGGCCGACCAGGTGATAGACACCTCCGAGCACACGGTGCACACGCTGCGTCGGCTCCTCATCGAGCGCTTCAGCCCCGGCCCCGAGGGCGCGCAGATGCGCGTGCAGGTCTACAGCTTCGGCTACAAGCACGGCTGCCCGCGCGACCTCGACCTGCTCTTCGACGTGCGCCACCTGCCGAACCCCTACTTCGTGCCGGGCCTGCGCGACCTATCGGGCCACGACCGCCGCGTCGTCGAGTACCTCAAGTCGAGCCCCGAGGTCGGCGAGACCCTGCGCCGCTTCACCGAGCTGATTGATTACCTGCTGCCGCTCTACCGGCGCGAGGGGAAGTCGTACGTGACGATCGGGATCGGCTGCACGGGCGGCCGCCACCGCTCGGTGATGGCGGCCAACGCCATCGCGCGCCACCTCCGCCGCGCCGGCTACGACGCCACGGCCGTCCACCGCGACGTGGGCAAGGCGAAAAAACGAAAGTAAGTTTCGAGTTTCGGGTTTCGAGTTAAAGACCGATTGTTCGTTAACGTCGGAGATGATTTCTCAATCATGGTTAAAGACAATCTCTTAACTCGAAACCCGAAACCCGAAACTCGAAACTGCGGAGCCAAGTGATGCCTGAGAAGACGAGGGACGAGGGGGCGGGCCGGGTGGCGGGCGTGATCGTGTCGCACGGGCAGGTCGCCAACGAGCTTCTGGCGGCGGCCGAGACGATCATCGGCGCGGTCAAGCACATCACGGCCGTCTCCATCGGCTGGCACGACGACGTGGAGGCGGCCACCGGCGAAATCGAGCGCGCCATCGAGCGCGTCTCCGAGGGGCGCGGCGTGCTGCTCCTGACCGACATGTTCGGCGGCACCCCGACCAACATCGCCGCGATGTTTCTGCGCGAGGGCGAGACCGAGGTCGTCACCGGCGTCAACCTCCCGATGGTCATCAAGCTGGCGAGCCAGCCCGGCGGCGCGTCTCTCGCCGAGGTCGCGCAGCTCGTCCGCGACCAGGGCCGGCAGGGCATCTACCTCGCCGGCGAGATGCTGGCCGGCGGGGCCAGGAAGGGTTCCTGATGGTCGAGTGCGAGGTCAGGGTCGTCAACCGCCTGGGGCTGCACGCGCGCGCGGCCGCCAAGCTGGTGCGCGCGGCCTCGGCCTTCAAGAGCGCGGTGCGCCTCGAGCGCGCCGACCGCGCCGGCGCGGCCGACGCCAAGTCCATCCTGAGCGTGCTGGTGCTCGCCGCCGCGCGCGGCACGGAGCTGCGGGTCTCGGCCGAGGGCGCCGACGAGCGGGCGGCGCTCGACGCCGTCTGCGAGCTGATCTCGAACGGGTTCGGGGAGCCGGAAGAGTGAGCCGGAAGAAGCAGGGCCGGAGGGAGGAGCGCTGGCGCGGCACGGCCGTCTCGGAGGGCGTGGCCGCGGGCCGCGTCCTGCGCGTCCACAGCGGCGGCCGCCACAACATCTACCGCGTCCCGCTGGAAGTGTCCGAGGTCGAGCGCGAGCTGCGCCGCTACCGCGCGGCCGTGCGTCTGTCGCGCCGCCAGCTCCTCGCGCTCAAGAAGCGGGCCGTGCGCGCGCTCGGCGACGAGCACGCCTACATCTTCGACGCGCACCTCCTGATGCTCGAAGACCGCAAGCTCAACGAGGACGTGGAGACGATCGTCTCGTCGGAGCGGGTCAACGCCGAGTGGGCCGTCAAGGTCGTCACCGACCGCCTGCTCGCCGTCTACGAGGAGATCAAGGACGACTACCTGCGCGAGCGCAGCTCCGACATCGAGGACGTGACGCGCCGCCTCCTCGTCGCCCTCTCCGGCGAGAGTTTGCCGAGCCACCGCCTCACCGAGGACGCCTGCCTCGTCGCCGAGGAGCTGATGCCCTCGACCATCGCCGAGCTCGACTTCACGCACGTCAAGGCCGTCGCAACGGACGTCGGCGGCTGGACTTCGCACACGGCCATCATCGCGCGCGGCCTCGGCATCCCGGCCGTCGTCGGACTCCGTGACCTCTACCGGCACGCGCGCACGGGCGACACCGTGGTCGTGGACGCGCACCGCGGCGAGGTCGTCTTAAACCCCGGCCCCGAGACGCTCGAAGCGCACCGCGCGCGCCTCTCGCGCGCGCCGCGGCCCGCCGCGGCCGAGGAGGCGCGCGCCCCGGCGCGCACGGCCGACGGCGTCGAGGTCTCGCTGCTCGCCAACGTCGAGCTGCCGGCCGAGTACGGCGGCGTGCGCCGCTTCGGCGCGCGCGGCATCGGCCTCTTCCGCTCGGAGTTTTTGCTGACGCACCGCGGCGCGATGCCGGACGAGGACGAGCAGTGCGCGGCCTACGAGGAGCTGCTGCGGGTCGCGGGCGAGGACGGCGCGACCGTGCGCCTCTTCGACCTCGGCGGCGACAAGTCGGGCGCGCTCCTCCTGGAGGGCGGCGACGAGCGCAACCCGGCCCTGGGCCTGCGCGCCATACGCTTCTGCCTGCGGCGCGAGGACGTTCTGCGCACGCAGGCGCGCGCCCTCATGCGCGCCGCCGCGCGCGGGCGGCTCGACCTCGTGCTGCCGATGATCTCAGACCTCACGGACGTGCGGGAGGCGCGGCGCATCATCGAGGAGGAGCGGGCGCGGCTCGAAGCCGAAGGGCGGGCCGTCGGCCGGGTGAGGGTCGGGGCGATGATCGAGGTGCCGGCCGCCGCGCTCGTCGCCGACAAGCTCGCGCGCGAGGTGGACTTCTTCAGCCTCGGAACCAACGACCTCGTGCAGTACACTTTGGCCGTAGACCGCGCCAACGACCAGGTCGCCGCCTGGTTCCGCACGCTCCACCCGGCCGTCCTCGAAAGCATCCGCCGCCCGCTCGAAGCGGCGCGCGCGGCCGGCATCCCTTCGGTCGTCTGCGGCGAGATGGCGGCGACGCCCGCCTACGCGGTCGTCCTCACGGGCCTCGGCGCTCGCTCGCTCAGCATGGCCCCGTCCTCGATACCGCGCGTGCGCCGCGCGCTCCAGGGGGTGACTACGACCGAGGCCGAGCGGGTCGCGGCCGAGTGCCTGGGGTGCGCGACGGCCGACGACGCCGAGGAGGTCGTGCGCGCGCGGCTCGGCGCGCTGTGGCCCGAGCTTTTTCCGCCAGAAACCTTGCCACCGCCGAAAAGCAAAGGTTAGAATCGAAGTCGCGTTCGGGGCGACCGCGCGGGCCGCTCCTCTCCGGCCTCTGGAGCCTTCGGCCCGCCGTCTTTGATAACGGCCCCGACTCAAGCTCGACCACCGAGGAAGGGCGCGCGGAAGGAGGTTCGCCCGTGACGCCTCTGCCACCGAGCGGCGGACAGTTTTTCCAGGCCGCATCCCTGAGAAACATGCCGGTTTCGTCGTTTCATCAACGACGCGGCGGGCCGCCCGGCGGCGCGCCTTGAAAAGCGCCCGCCGAGGCGTTCACCGAAGGGACGCCGCAGTCGCCTTTGCCCGGCGGCGCGGCGCGCCCGGCAGTCAACAAGGAAGAGTGCTTTTATGCGGAAGTTTCTTTCGGCCGCCCTGCTCGCGCTGGCCTGCGCCGCGACCGCCCCGGCCGCCCGGGGCCAGTCCGGCGTGAGGGTCGGGCCTGACGCGGATGACGCGAAGGCCGACGCCGGCCCTGCCGGGTCGCCGAAGAGGGGAGAGAAGGCGGGCGGCGACCGTAAGGACGCGCGGCCGGCGGGCGAGAAGGCGTCAGGCGGCGCGAAGAAGGACGCGGCGAAGGCGCAGACGGCCGCGACCGTCCCGCCCGTCGGCACGGCCGCGACCAACGCGACGAGCGACGCGCCCGCGAAGCCCGGCGCGCCGCCGGCCGTGCCCGTCACGAACACCTCCGCGGGCGCGAACGCCTCCGGCGGTGACCACGCCCCGTCCGGCAACGGCTCCGCGCCACAGCCCCCGGTGTCAAACCCCGGCGCCAACCCGCTCCCGCCGCCCCCACCGCTCACGAGCGTCTACCGCATCGGCGTCGGAGACGTGCTCGACATCAGACTCCTCAACCAGCCCGACTCGCGGCAGTCAACCTTGTTCACGGTGCTCTCGGGCGGCGTCATCGAGTACCCGCTCGTCCGCGACCCGGTCTCGGTCGCCGGGATGACGGCCGAGGAGGCGTCGGCGCAGCTCGTCGCCGAGCTGCGGCACCGCGGCGTCTTCGAACGCCCGCAGGTGCGCGTCAGCGTCCGCGAGTACGCGAGCCACGCCGTCATCGTCAGCGGTCTGGTCAATGACCCCGGCACGAAAATCCTGCGGCGCGAGGCCGTCCCGCTCTACGTCGTCGTCGCCGAGTCGCAGCCGAAGCCCGAGGCCGGCCGCGCCGTCGTCATCTCGCACGCGACGGGGAAGACGACCTCCGTTGACCTGCTCGACGCGGCGGCGATGAACCTGCTCGTGCAGGCGGGCGACGTGGTCAGCCTCGTCGTGCGCCCGCCCGAGTTCTTCTACGTCGGCGGCGAGATCAGTTCGCCGGGCCAGAAGAGCTTCCACCACGGCATGACGCTCACGCAGGCCGTGCTCGCCTCGGGCGGCGTCACGTCGCACGCCGGGGGGAGGGTCAAGGTCTTGCGGCAGGGGGACGACGGGCGGCTGGTCGCGACCGAGTACAACCTGAAACAGATCGAGGGCGGGGCCGCGCCCGACCCGGCGCTCCAGGCCGGCGACCGCATCGAGGTCCTGCGCGGGCGCAGGTGAGGCCGACGCCCCTGCTCCCGCCGGCAGTCTTGTTCGGCGCGGGTGGAGGCTGTATCATCCTGCTCGTCGGAGCCAAAGTTTCAACGCCGGTGCGGCGGCCGGGCGACTCCCACGCGGCCCGACGCGCCAGGCGGCGCAGATACACTCGCACCTGCCTTGCCGGAGGATAAAATCTTGAACACCCGTTTCCGCTTCGGCGCGCTCGCGCTCGCCGCCGCGCTCGTCTTCGCCCCACTGTCCGCGCCGGCCGCCGCGACCCCGCGCGCCCCCCAGGACGACACCCCGACCCAGGCCGAGCAGGACGTCTTCAACCGCGGGCGCGCGCTCTTCGCGCAGGGCCAGTACGACGAGGCCGCCACCATCTTCCGCGACTTCCTCGGCAAGAACCCCGACAGCTTCATCGCCGACCTGATGCTCCTGTGGCTCGGCCGCTCCTACATCGAGCTCGGCCGCTTCACCGAGGCCGAGGAGGTCGCCGACCGCCTGCGCAAGATCAACGACACGCCGTTCCTCGACATCTACGAGAGCGAGCTGCGAACGGCGCGCGCCGAGACCGCCGCCCGCCCCGCCGCGCAGCCTTCGCCGACGCCCGCGGTCGCGCGCACGCAGCCGACGCCCGCGCCGGCCGCCACCCCGCGCCCGACCCCGCGCCAGGTCGCGCGCCGCGTCACGGAGACGCCGACCATGAGCGTGCGCGGCGGCGGCAGTGCCTCGCGGCCGCGGACGACGCGGCCCTCGCGCCGCGGCGCGACCACGCCGCGCGTCGTCGCCGAGCCTTCACTCGTCGCCACCGCCGACGCGACCCCGACCCCGACGCCGGCGGCGACTCCGCGCGCCACCCCGCGCGCCACCCCCCGGCCGACGCCCC
>DASZKF010000560.1:0-1820 GCA_035947355.1 Pyrinomonadaceae bacterium
GCTCTTCAGCCACGTCTGCCTGCTCGCGCTGGCCGCCGCGTGGCCGGCGCACGCACGGCAGCAGCAGCCACCGGCCGCCCCCGCGCCGGCGCAGACGCCCGCGCGCACGGGCCGCTCCTACGACACCGGCGCGCCGGTCAAGAGGCCGGCCGCCGCCGCGCCGCGCGCGCAGTCGCCGGTCACCTTCACAGACGACGCCGCGCGGAGCGGCATCCGCTTCCGCCACTCGGCCTCGCCCACCTCGCAGAAGTACCTCCTGGAGACGATGGGCGGCGGCTGCGCGCTCTTCGATTTCGACAACGACGGCCGCCTCGACATCTTCTTCACCAACGGCGCGGCCCTCGCCGACCCGATGCCGAAGGGCGCGCGGCCCGACAAGCGCGAGCCGCGGTTCTGGGACCGCCTCTACCGCCAGCGGGCCGACGGCACGTTCGAGGACGTGACCGAGCGCGCGGGCCTGCGGGGCGAGGGCTACTCGATGGGGGCGGCCGCGGGCGATTACGACGCCGACGGCTTCGTAGACCTCTACGTCACCGGCTACGGCACGGCGGCGCTCTACCGCAACCGCGGCGACGGCACCTTCGAGGACGTGACGCGCAAGGCGGGCGCGCACGTGACGGGCTGGACGACGAGCGCCGGCTGGTTCGACTACGACGCGGACGGCCGCCTCGACCTCTTCGTCCTGCGCTACATGGACTGGGACTTCGTGCGCGGCTCGATCTTCTGCGGCGACCCGGCCGTGCGCGCCTACTGCCACCCGGACAACTTCCGCGGCGCGTCGAGCGTGCTGCTGCGGCAGCGGGCCGACGGCACCTTCGCCGACGTGAGCGCGGCCGCGGGCGTCTCCGTCCCTCCGGGCAAAGGTCTCGGCGTGGCCTTCGCGGACTTCGACGGCGACGGGCGCACCGACGTCTTCGTCGCCAACGACAGCGTCCCGCAGTCGCTCTACCGCAACAACGGCGACGGCACCTTCGAGGACGTCGCGCTCGTGGCCGGCGTCGGCTACGACGAGAACGGCAAGACCTTCGCCGGGATGGGCGTGGACGCGGCCGACTACGACAACGACGGCCACGCGGACGTCTTCGTCACCGCCCTCTCGAACGAGACCTACCCGCTCTTCCGCAACAACGGCGACGGCACCTTCGGCTACGCGACGAACACGACGGGCGTCGGGCAGATCACCATCACCTACTCGGGCTGGGGGGCGCGCTTCGCCGACTTCGACTCGGACGGCCGCCGCGACATCTTCGTCGCGCAGGGGCACGTGCTCGACACCATCGAGCGGACGAGCGGGCACCTCACCTACCGGCAGCGGCCGCTGCTGATGCATAACACGGGGCGCGGCTTCGCGGACGTCTCGGCCACGGCCGGGCCCGCCTTCGCCGCCCCGCTCGCGGCGCGCGGCGCGGCCTTCGGCGACGTTGACAACGACGGCGACCCGGACGTCGTCGTCGCGCAGACCGACGGCCCGCCCGCCCTCTTCGTCAACGGCGGGACGAAGCACCGCTGGCTCGGGCTCGCGCTCGCCGGGGCGCGGGGCAACCGGCAGGGGTTGGGCGCGCGCGTGACGGTCGTGGACTCGAACGGCGCGCGGCAGGTCTTCGAAGTGTCAACGGCCGGCAGCTACCTCTCTTCAAACGACCCGCGCGTCCTCGTCGGCCTCGGCAGCGCGGCCGGCGTCCGCTCCGTCGAAATCCGCTGGCCCGGCGGCCGGGTTCAGAAGATAGACAACCCGCCCCTCGACAGGTACACGACCGTCAGCGAGAAATAAGACCGCGGTCAGAAGCCCGACCGTCAGGGAGGGCGTCGCAAGCATCGCC
>DASZKF010000561.1:0-7307 GCA_035947355.1 Pyrinomonadaceae bacterium
CGACCGTGAGGTAGGGCGTTGAGCTTAACGACAAGCTCAACGCCCTCCCTCACGGTCGGGCTTCCGTTCTTAATTTTTACGCTTGACTCTGTAGCCGACTCCAGGGTTTATCATGTACCTTGAAGGCGGAAAACGCCGGAAAGGTGGGTGAAATGAGCAGGGCTGTTATCGAAGAGGAGAGGGGCGCGGATGGCATCAGCCCCGCGCCGGAGAGCGCCGGCGCGCGCGTTGACCTGCCGATCACGGGGATGACGTGCGCGGCCTGCGCGCGGCGCGTCGAGCGGAAGCTCTCGCGGGTGCCGGGCGTGCGCGCGAGCAGCGTCAACTTCGCGACCGAGCGGGCGACGGTCGAGTACGACCCGGCGGCGGTCGGCGTGCGCGAGTTCGCCGAGGCCGTGCGCGAGGCCGGCTACGGCGTCGCCGAGGAGACAGGCGACGGCGGCGACGCCGAGCGGGAGGCGCGCGCCGCCGAGTACAGAGACCAGCGGCGCAAGTTCGTCATCGCCGCCGCGCTCTCGCTCCCCGTCCTCGTCGTCGCGATGTCGCACGGGCGCATCCCGGCCTTCGACGCGGCCTGGGTCAACTGGCTCCAGCTCGCGCTGACGACCCCGGTCGTCCTCTACTGCGGCGCGCAGTTCTAACGCGGCGCGTGGGCCGCGCTCCGGCACCGCGCCGCCGACATGAACACGCTCATCGCCGTCGGCACGGGCGCGGCCTACCTCTACTCCGCGGCCGCGACCTTTGCGCCCGGCTTCTTCGCGGGCGCGGCCGGCGCCGGCGCGGCGGCCGGGATGGAAGGCATGGAAGGGATGGGCGCGACGCCGACGCCGCCCGTCTACTTCGAGGCGGCGTCGGTCATCATCGCCCTCATCCTCCTCGGCCGCCTGCTGGAGTCGCGCGCGAAGGGGCGGACGGGCGAGGCGATCCGGCGGCTGATGGGGTTGCAGGCGAAGACGGCGCGCGTCGTGCGCGACGGCCGCGAGCAGGACGTGCCGGTCGAGGAGGTGCTGGCGGGCGACACCGTCGTCGTCCGCCCCGGCGAGAAGATTCCCGTGGACGGCGTGGTCGTCGCGGGCCGCTCGGCCGTGGACGAGTCCATGCTGACGGGCGAAAGTCTGCCCGTAGAGAAGTCGGCCGGCTCCGAGGTCTTCGGCGCGACCATCAACAAGGCGGGGCTGTTCCGCTTCCGCGCGACGAAGGTCGGGCGCGAGACGGCGCTCCAGCAGATCGTCAGGCTGGTCGAGGAGGCGCAGGGGTCGAAGGCCCCGATCGCGCGCGTGGCCGACCGCGTCAGCGGCGTCTTCACGCCGGTCGTCATCTGCGTCGCCGTCGCGACCTTCGTCGTCTGGTTCGTCGCCGCGCCCGAAGAGGCGCGCTTCACGACGGCGCTCGTCAACTTCGTCTCGGTGCTCATCATCGCCTGCCCCTGCGCGCTGGGCCTGGCGACGCCGACGGCCATCATGGTCGGGACGGGCAAGGGCGCCGAGCACGGCGTGCTCGTCAAGGGCGGCGAGAGCCTGGAGACGGCGCACCGCCTCGACACGGTCGTGCTCGACAAGACCGGCACGATCACCGAGGGGCGGCCCGCCTTGACTGACGTTGTCCCGGCGGGCGCGGTCTTAGGCGCGGAAGAGTTGCTGCGGCTCGTGGCCTCGGCCGAGCGCGGGAGCGAGCACCCGCTGGGCGAGGCGGTCGTGCGCGGCGCGGCCGAGCGCGGCCTCGCGCTCGCGGAGGTTTCCGACTTCAAGGCGGTCGCCGGCCACGGCGTCGAGGCCGAGGTCGAGGGCCGCCGGCTCCTCGTCGGGAACCTGAAGCTGATGCGCGAGCGCGGCGTCGAGACGGGCGACTTCGAGGCGCGCGCCGAGGCGCTCGCCGCCGAAGGCAAGACGCCCGTCTACGCGGCCGTCGGCGGGCGCTTCGCCGGCCTCCTGGCCGTCGCCGACCGCGTCAAGCCGGAGTCGGCCGAGGCCGTCGCCGAGATGCGCCGGCTCGGCCTCGAAGTCGTAATGATTACGGGCGACAACCGGCGCACGGCCGAGGCCGTGGCGCGCGAGGTCGGCATCACGCGCGTGCTCGCCGAAGTGTTGCCGGAGGGGAAGGCCGGCGAGGTCAGGCGGCTCCAGGAGGAGGAGCGACGGAGGGTCGCGATGGTCGGCGACGGCATCAACGACGCCCCGGCGCTGGCGCAGGCCGACGTCGGAATCGCCATCGGCACGGGCACGGACGTGGCGATGGAGGCGGCCGACGTGACGCTCATCCGCGGCGACCTCGGCGGCGTCGTCACGGCCGTCGCGCTCTCGAAGGCGACGATCCGGACGGTCAAGCAGAACCTCTTCTGGGCCTTCGTCTACAACGCCGTCGGCATCCCCGTCGCGGCCGGCGTGCTCTACCCGCTGACGGGCTGGCTGCTCTCGCCCGTCATCGCCAGCGCGGCGATGTCGCTCTCGAGCGTCTCGGTCGTCGCCAACAGCCTGCGGCTGCGCAGGTTCCGCGCGCCCCTGTCGGCGCGCTGAAACGGAGGAGATATGGACACGACGGAAATCATGGTCGTCATCGGCGGGCTGGCTACCATCGGCCTCGTCCTCTGGTACTTCTTCGGCGAGCGCGAGGCGGTGGCCGCGAGGGCGGGTGCGGGCGGCGTGCAGGAGATCACGGTCACGGTCAAGGGCGGCTACTCGCCGGACGTGATCGTCGTCGAGCGGGGCCGGCCCGTCCGGCTCAACTTCTACCGCGACGAGACCTCCTCGTGCAGCGAGCAGGTCGTCTTCGGCGACTTCCGCATCGCGCGCACGCTGCCGGCCTTCCGCACGACGGCCGTCGAGTTCACGCCCGAGCGGGCCGGCGAGTTCGCCTTCACCTGCGGCATGAACATGATGCGCGGCAAGCTCGTCGTCCGGTGAGGGCGCGGGGCGATGTCAAACGAAGGCGGGCGGGCGGGCCGGAACGCGAAAGGGGCAGGACGCTTTCAAAGCGTCCTGCCCCTGACGTTGACGGCGCGGGCCGGGAGGTCTAGTTCGACGAGGCCCGCGCGTTCGCCTTGCGCTGGTGCACGATGACGCCGGAGTCAACGGTCTCGCCGGTGCGAGAGATCACCTGGAAGTGCATCTGGTCGCCGTTGATCTCGACGAGCATGAAGGACATGTCCTTGTCGAAAGCCTTCTCGGTGAGCGGCGACCCCTTCCTCACGTCGCCGGGGCGGAGCTTGCCGCCCGCGCCCGAGATGAAGTAGTAGATGCCCTTCTGCGGCTTGAGCCGCTCGTAGAAGTGCTCGTGGCCGGCGAGCACGACGTTAACCCCGTACTTGAGGAAGATCGGCTCGACCACCTTGCGCAGCTCGGTCGAGGAGCCGTGCTTGCCGCCCGACGAATACGGCGGGTGGTGGAAGAAGGCGACCTTCCACTCCGAGGTGTCTTTCGAGAGCTGGTCTTCGAGCCACTTGATCTGCTTCTTGTCCATGTAGTTGCTGTTCAGGTTGTAGAAGGCGACGTTCCCCTTCTTGAAGCGGAAGTACTCCTCGCCCTTCATGTTGAAGTGGTCGTAGAAGCGCTGGTTCGACTCGTCGTGGTTGCCGAGCGTGGCGTAGAAGGTGACCTTCGCGTCGAGCAGCGGGCGGTAAACGTCCTCGAACTTCGCCTTGAAGTCCTTGGGCTTCTCGCCGCCGTACATGTTGTCGCCGAGCATCAGGGCGAACTCGAACGGGAAAACTTTGTGGCTCTTCAGCATCACGTCGGCCAGCTGGTGCTGCTTCTCCGAGCCCGTCCCCGTGTCGCCGATGACGAGGAAGCGGACGGAGTCCTTCTTGTTGGGCAGGATGACGCGCGGGGTCGCGCCCGTTCCCCCGTTCACCGCCGCGCCGGCGTTAGCGTAACTCTGGCCGAGGGCGCTTTGCGCGAGAGCGCCGCACAACAAGGCGGCCACCGTCACCGAGGCGAGCATCCGTCTCATAACCTTCCCCCCTCTTTCCCGCGCCCGTTTAAGGCAGGGCGCGCGTCATGTAGTCAACGATGAGGCCGTTCTCCCTGTCCACGAGCAGGAGGTTGGTGCCGACGAAACGATACCTCAACTGCTTCGGCAACTGCGGGAGCCTGAGCAGCAGCGTGGGCGGCATCTCCACCAACTCCTTGTTCTCCGGGTAAGGTGTGTTGACGCGCAGCGGCACGCCCTTCGTCTCGGCCTCCATCACGGTCTGGCGCAGTTCCGCCAACTCCTTGCCCCTGTACTCGCGCTTGAGCATCGCGCGGATGACGGCGGCGATGTCCGGGGTGAGCACGTCGCCGTGCTTGGCCCCGGCCCGCGCCGACATGACCATCCCCTGGAAGGTCTTCTTGTGGGCCGCGATCTGTTCGGGCGTGGCCTCCTTCGGGAGCTTCGGCAGCGTGTCCTCCAGGTCCTCGCGCAGCTTCGAGTACGCCTTCGCGCGCGCCTCGAAGGCGGCGACCGTCTGCGCGTCCGCGGCCGAGCCGCCGTCCTGCGCCGCCACGCGCGGCGCGACCGACAGGCAGAACAGGGCCGCCGCGCCGGCCGCCGTTAAGGCAAGTTTTCTTACGTTCGTTTTCATCATGGGTCAAAGCTGCAAACCTGGTGCCAGCTAAAGGGCTCCGCGCCGCGGCCGGCGGGGGCCGCTGATGTGCTGTTAATACAAGCAGATGCGGGCGCTCCGGGGCCGCGGGAGGCGGCGGCTGCGGGCGCGCCTCAGCGAACGCTTGTAGAACATCCTGTGTACGGCTCGGTACGCCCGCCGACGATAGCACAAGGGGCCGCCGTAAGATAAATGTTAACGTGAGGCGCGGGCGAAAAATTTTCCCCCGACGGCGGCCGCCGCGCGCCTCAGACGGGCCGGATGATTTCCGCGACACGCCGCCAGCCGCGCCCCTCGACGGCGAGCCTCAGCCAAGGGCTGTAACGCTCCGGCTCGGCCTCAAGCCCGCGCCGAAGCTCCTCCACGCTCAACCACTTCCAGTCCTCGACCTCGGCCGCGTCGGGCGACGGCTCGCCGTCGTAGACGCCGACGAAGACGTGGTCGTACTCGTGCTCGACGAGGCCGCCCCGGAGTTCGGCGCGGTAGACGAAGCCGAACGCCTCGCGCAGCTCGCAGTCGAAGTTCATCTCCTCGCGCAGGCGTCGGCGCGCGGCCTCGGCCGTCGCCTCGCCCGGCCGCGGGTGGCCGCAAGCCGTATTCGACCAAAGCCCGCCCGAATGGTACTTCCCGGCCGCGCGCTTCTGGAGCAGGAGCCGCCCCCGCCGGTCGAAGACGAAGACGGAGAAGGCCCTGTGCAGCGCGCCCTCCCGGTGCGCCTCCAGCTTCCCGCCCGTCCCGACCTCGCGGTCGGCCTCGTCAACCAGAATCACCTGCTCGGACATCGCAGCCCCCCGAAACCCGCCCCCATTACTAACACACGGACGACATTTAAGGCTAACAATCGTATTGCGTTAAACCTTGTTTTGGGATTATAATTCCGGACGGCCTGGTCGGACGAAGGCCGTCAGCGTCCTTCACGCAGCCCTCCGCAAGAGCCTGCCGGGGTTTTCGGTCCCATGAGCGCTTTCGACATCGAGATTGACGAGAACGGCCTACTTGAAGGGCCGCAGACGCCGGCGGCGCCCGAGTCGTCGCCCGAGTCGTCGCCCGCGGCGCGCCTCCCGCCGCCCATCGCCCGCCTCATCCTCGCCCTCCAGCCCGAGCCGCAGTTCCAGGCCGTGACGCCGGTCTTCGCCGAGTTGGCCCGCATCCTGGACTACCTGCGCGCCATCGAGGGCTGCCTCGGCCGCGACAAGACGCTCCAGCGGAGCTGGACGCTCTTCCGCCTGATCCGCGAACGCGCGACCTCGCTCTTGGACTTCATGCGGCGCAACGTCCTGGAGGCCGGCGGGTCGGACGAGGCTTTGCGCGAGGTGTTCGACGGCACGCACTTCATCATCTCGCACGAGCTGCGCAGAGTCTTCAAGGAGGAGATTCCGGGCCTCGGCTCGCCCGGCAGCTTCCGGGCTTCTCGGGCGCAGCTGGCGTCGGCCCACAGCCTCCTCCAGAACTGCTTCCGGCAGTCGGCCGTCGCGCTCGCGCAGCACTTCGACCCGGCCCTCGACGGCGAGGCCCTCTTCTGCGACTACCGCGAGAAGGCCGAGCGCGCCTTCGCCCTCTACAGGGAGCTCTCGACGCTGATCGTCGAGGTCGGGCGCGCCGAGGGGGCGCGCGAGGTGATGCCGAAGCTCTCGCTCATCAACCGCCTCCACCGCTTCCGCAGCGACATGATGCACCACCTCTTCTACAAGGACTGGGAGGAGTTCGAGCGGTTCTGCGACGAGGTGACGAGGACGTGCGAGGAGCTGGGCGAGTTGGGGCCCGTGCTCCACCGCTTCGGCCAGTACCTGCGGACGCTCCAGAGCCACGTCGCCATGCGCAGCGAGCTGAAGTCCATCCACGCCGGGGGGGCCCGGCCGAACGTTAACCGCTGAAGGGGCGACGGCCGCCGCCGATGGTCGAGAGCGAACAGACAGTCCTGATAGACCCCTCCGCCGTGCAGGTCGCCGACCGCCGCTCGAACGGCCGCGTCCGGGTGTACCTGCCGGCGGTGTGGGAGGGCAACTCCGGCCGCCACGACGGGACGGTCGGCGACATCAGCCCCGGCGGCTGCTTCATCCTCACGGGCGGCAAGGTGACGGTCAGGGAGTTCGTGAGGGTCGAGATACAGCTCCCGATAGACGTGGAGGTCGTCGCCTGGGGCGAGGTCGCCAACTACTTCCCCGACATCGGCTTCGGCGTGCGCTACACCCTCTTCGAGGGCGAGGAGCGCGAGCGCTACCTCGAATCCATCAAGTGCCTCAAGCACCTGCGGGCGGCCGTCGCGCCGCTGCGGAAGCTGGACGCGGCCGTCGTCCGGCGCGAGCCCGAGCAGCCGGCGCGAATCCTGACCACGCCCGAGCAGTACAGGGCGCTGGTGATCCGCACCTTCCCGAAGGTGAACCAGGCGCTGGTGAACCTGCCCGAGTGCCGCCGCAAGGCGGCCGTCCGCCACGCCGTCGAGGCGCACATGGACGCGAGCCGCGCCTGGGACGCCATGCTCAAGGAGGAGGCGGCCGCGCGCCGCACCCTCCTGGAGGTGCACAAGCGCATGAAGGAGAAGTACGCCGCGCCGCATGAGGTCTTAAAGGCGCTGATGCTGAAAGAGCCGCACGCCGTGCTCACCTTCCTCTGGCTGAGGGCGTCGCTCTACCTCGCCTCCGCCGCGTGAGCCGCGGGGCAGGCCGCCAGGGGTCACGACGATTCTAAATGCGAAGAGCCCCGTGGGGCGGCATATGACCGGTGCCGC
>DASZKF010000562.1:0-11571 GCA_035947355.1 Pyrinomonadaceae bacterium
CCCCGCCCGCGGCCGCCGCCGCGAAGCTCTTGCGGACGCCGGCCGCGACCTTCCAGACGCGCGTCGTCTGGAAGTCGTCGGGCAGGGCCTCGAACTTCTGCTCCAGCCCGCGCGCGCGCCAGGCTTCGAGCCAGCCCGCGAGCGCCGCCCGCGCCGCCTCGCGCCCGGCCGGGTCGTTGAGCGGGGCCGCCGCGGCCTCGCCCGTCAACAGCCGCAGCCACTCGGCCAACTCACCCGCGCCCGGCCGCGTCGGCTCGGCGGCCGCGGGCGCCGGCGAGACGGAAGCCTCGCTCGCCACGTCCGCCGTCACCGCCTCGGGCGTAGCAACCTCTTCGAGTTCTTCGTCCGCGAAGAGGTCTCTGAAACTCTGCTCGGCGAGCGAGGCGGCCGAAGGGGCGGGAACCTTCGCCGGAGCGGCGGCGCCCTGCGGCGGGTCTTCAATCACAACCTCAGAGGCGGTCGCCGCCTCCGCGAAAGTCTCCTCGCCGAGAGCACCGGGCGTTGACGCCGTCTGTATCCGGGGTCGGGCCTGGCCCTGCCCGCCTTGATTCGTTAGCTCTAACGTCGAGTCAGATGTCTCCTGACGGGCAGGGACAGGCCCGACCCCGGATACAGGATTACCGGAGTCGCTCGGCGCTTCGGCCGCCTCGGCCGGCGCGGGTTGCAACAGGTCGAGGGAGGCGATGTGAAAGCGGTAGCGGGTCGTCCCGCCCGCCTCGGCCGCCGCGTGCAGGCTCCCGGCCCGCGCCGCCGCGGCGAAGCGCTCAAGCGTCTCCTCGATTTGCGCCGTCGCGCCGCCGTCAGAGCCCGGCTCTTCGGCCAGCAGGAGCGCCGCGCACAGCTCGCGCGCCGTCGCGCCGCGCCCGTCGAGCGAGAGGACGAAGAGGCTCTTCAGGATCAGGCGGGCCTGGTGGCGCTGCATGACCGGGAGGCGCGCGACGCACTCGGCCGCCAGGCAGTCGTAGCCGGCGAAGGCTTGGCGCAGCTCCGGAGACTTGCGCAGCTCGGCCTCGGTCGCGTCGAAGACCTCGTCGAGCAGCACGAGCGAGAGCGCCGGCCTCCCGCCCGCGCGCACGGCCACCGCGCCAGCGAACGGCAGGAAGGCGAAGGCCGGGACGTAAAGGCGCACGCCCGCGGCCATCTCGGCCACGAGCGGATGGACGGGGTAGAGCGAGGCGAAGCGCGCCTCGCTCCAGCCGAAGCCCGGCACCGAGGCGCGCAGAGACTCGTAGATGTCCCGGACGCGTGCGCGCCCCTGCGGGCGCTTGCGCAGGACGAACTGCTCGGCGACGCGGTAGAGGTTTTCGGGGTCGAGGTAGTCTATCTGGTAGGTGCCGGCCAGCGCGACGTTCGCCCCGTCGGCCCCCTCTATGTCGTCGTCTAAGGCGAGGGCGACGAGCGCGCCGGTCGAGCGCGCCGTGACGGCCAGTTCGCCGAGCGCCGGGCCGTCGTCGCGCGCCACGCGCGCCAGCCTCGACGGGGCCGTGTCCACGATGACGACCAGGGTCTCGCCGAAGGCCCGCGAGGCCGCGACCGAGAGCATCTCGGCCGCGCCCCCCGCCCACTGCGCCTCGCCCCCGCCGAAGACTGCGGCGAAGGCCGCGGCCATCTCGCCGGCGAGCGTCTGGCGCGTGCCCCGCTCGACCCGCACGACCGCGTAGCGGCGGCCCGAGAGGCGGCGCGCGCTGGCCGCGACGTGCGCGTCCGAGACGGTCTGGCGCAGGCGCTCCGAGCCGGCCAGCGCCCCGAAGACGGCCAGCGTGTGGCTCTTGCCGACGCCGCGCGCCCCGGCCAGGGCGAGGGCCGCCCCCCCGGCGCGCGGCAGGTCGGCCAGCACGTCGAGCCAGCGCGCCAGGAGGTCTGAGGTCACGTCCGTGAAGCGGTAGGCTTCGAGCGCCCGGGCCGGGTCGTTCGTCACATTCCCGCCCTGCTCGAAAGCCTGCGGCTCGACTAAGTCCTTGATCTTATCTGGGATGCGTTTCAACGGATGAACCCTTATGAACGTGGCGAAGACCGCTCTGGAGACGCCCGGAAGGAGAGGGCAAGGTGGGCCATCTCGAATCTAACACGCGGCCGCGGGCCGGCGCAACGAGGAAGTTTTTACGCGCGCCGGGGCGCGGGGGCTGTTATAATTGCCGGGCTCCCCGTCGGAGATGAGAAGGGTTCTTGCGGGGCCGCCCGCGCGAGGGGCCGCGGCCCGCCGGTCTCCCGGCCCGGCGCAACCTCTTGCGGGCCGAGGCGCATCAAAGGTTTACCCCGATTCAGGCCACTCCCGGGAGTGAACCCGCTTCGGGGCATCCTCTGAAACAGGTAAGCGAAGAGGGGACGGGCGCGGGGCCTCGCCGCGGCGGACTTCTCCTCCGACCACAGGCGTTCTCGAACGATTTCCGGAGGCTTTACCACCATGTTCAATAAATTCTCCCGCACGCTGACGGCGCTGGCGCTCGCCCTCAGCCTGTGGGCCGGGTCGGTGGCGGCCGTCGCCGCGCCGCGCCGCGCACAGACCGGCCAGAAGCCCGACGAGCAGGCGAAGAAGGCGGACGCGAAGGGGCAGCAGGCCAAGGAGCCGCAGACGGTCAAGGCCAGCGCGACGACCAAGCCGCTCTCCGAGAAGGAAGACCCGCGCCTCATCGGAAAGCGGAAGATCAACGGCGGGATCATCGCCAGCATGAGCGGCTCGCTGGAGAAGGAGGTCAACCTCGGCCGGCAGCTCGCCGCGCAGGTCGACCGCGAGGCTAAGTTCGTTGACGACCCCGTCATCACCGAGTACATCAACCGCGTCGGCCAGAACGTCGTGCTCCACTCCGACGCCAAGATTCCCTTCACCATCAAGGTCATTGACTCCGACGAGGTCAACGCCTTCGCGCTGCCGGGCGGCTTCTTCTACGTCAACAAGGGGCTGATCCTCGCGGCCGACAACGAGGCCGAGGTGGCCGGCGTGATGGCGCACGAGATCGCGCACGTCGCCGCGCGCCACGCCATGGAGAACCAGGCCAAGGGCATGCTCGCCGAGATCGGCCTGATGGCCGGCTCGATCTTCCTCGGCGGCCTCGGCGGCCTGCTCATCAACCAGGCGGCGCAGTTCGGCGCGCTCCTCGGGTTCATGAAGTTCAGCCGCAGCGCCGAGGAGGAGGCCGACGCACTCGGCGTCCAGTACCTGTGGGCGGCCGGCTACGACCCCGGCGCGATGTCCACGATGTTCGAGAAGCTCCAGGCGAAGAACAAGAAGAAGCCGGGCACCATCTCGAAGCTCTTCACGACGCACCCGCAGCCGCCCGACCGCGTCGAGGCCACGCGCCAGCTCGTCGGCCGCTTCCCCGACCGCGAGGAGTACGTCGTCTCGACCTCGGAGTTCCAGCGCGTCAAGAGCCGCCTGCTCCGGCTCTCGAACGCCCGCGCCTCGACGGCCGGCGACATCGGGCCGGGCGAGGACGGCAGCGCGCCGGGCCGCCCGACCCTCAAGCGCCGCTCGCCCGCGCCGGAAGACCCGTCGGCGACGGGCGGGGAGTCGGCCCCGGCCGAGAAGAAGGACGACGCGCCGCAACTCAAGAAGCGCAGCGGCGACCAGCCGCCCGCGACGCAGCCCTCGAGCGCCCCGTGAACGGGCCGCGTTAATTAATCCCGAAGGCTCCACGGCCTACGAGGCCGTGGAGCCTTCGGTTTAGAGCCGCCCCGCAAGCCCGGCCACTCACGCCGCACGATTTTCGCCCCCGGCCTCTTACCCCTCGGCTTGACAACAAAAAGGGCGTTTCGTATTCTAGCCGTTCGCGTTTTAGACGCTTAAAATTGAGAGAGTTACCTATGTCTACATACTTTCCCAGCGGGGACGGACTGGCCGAGAATCGCAGGTGGTACGTCGTTGACGCCGACGGGCAGACCGTGGGGCGTCTGGCGACCGAGGTGGCGCGCGTCCTGACGGGCAAGAACAAGCCGCAGTATACGCCCTTCCTCGACGTGGGCGACCACGTCATCGTCATCAACGCCCGCAAGGCCGTCTTCAAGGGGTCGAAGGCCGAGCAGAAGGTCTACCACCACCACACCCTCTACCCCGGCGGCCTGCGCTCGATTTCGGTCAAGGATCAGTTCGCCAAGCACCCCGAGCGGGTCATCGAGTCGGCGGTGCGCGGCATGCTCCCGAAGACGAAGCTCGGCCGCGCGATGGCGAAGAAGCTGAAGGTCTACGGCGGGGCCGAGCACCCGCACGCGGCCCAGCGCCCCGAGCCGCTCGCCATAGACGCGCGCGCCGCGGCGGCCGCGCAGAAGTAATCTTAAGTTTTCCGAAGGAAGAGAGCTGTGGCAGAGATTCAGTATTACGGGACCGGGCGGCGCAAGACTTCGACGGCGCGCGTCTATCTGAGGCCGGGCACGGGCGAGATTCGGGTCAACCGCAAGACCTTCGACGAGTACTTCCCGAACCAGGCCCTGCGCATGATCATCCGCCAGCCGCTGACGCTGACCAACACGGGCGAGAAGTTCGACATCACGGTCAACGTCGCGGGCGGCGGCCCGGCGGGGCAGGCCGGCGCGGTGCGCCACGGCATCACCCGCGCCCTGATGGAGTTCAACGCCGACCTGCGGCCCGCGCTCAAGGACGCCGGCCTCGTGACGCGCGACCCCCGCGCCAAGGAGCGCAAGAAGTACGGCCAGAAGGGCGCGCGCAAGCGGTTCCAGTT
Organism: Pyrinomonadaceae bacterium; assembly: GCA_035947355.1. GTDB lineage: Bacteria > Acidobacteriota > Blastocatellia > Pyrinomonadales > Pyrinomonadaceae > QHXN01. Next base: position 4,674 of record DASZKF010000562.1, read on the forward strand.
CTCGAAGAGATAGCACCGAAATGATGAATGCGGAATGATGAATGATGAATTAAAAACCGTCTCTCATTCATCATTCCGCATTCGTCATTCATCATTCAGCTGATTCCATTGCCGCGCCCCGGTTGGTTGCCCCGCGGGGCCGTTGGGGCGCGGCGAGTACACAAACCAATCCAGGCATGAGGAGGAGTTAGTTTGCCAGTCACCGTCACGATGAAGGAACTGCTGGAGGCCGGCGTGCACTTCGGCCACCAGGTCAGGCGCTGGAACCCGAAGATGAAGGAGTTCATCTTCGGCGAGCGCAACGGCATCAACATCATTGACCTGCAGAAGACGCAGAAGATGTTCCGCGACGCCATCTCGTTCGTCACCTCCCTGATGAGCGAAGACCGCGGCCGCAACATCCTCTTCGTCGGAACCAAGCGCCAGGCCCAGGACGCCATCCGCGAGGAGGCCGAGCGCGCCGGCCAGTACTACATCAACCAGCGCTGGCTGGGCGGGCTTTTGACCAACTTCCAGACCGTGCAGAAGTCTATCAAGCGGCTGCGCGACCTCGAGGCGATGCAGACCGACGGCCGCTACGAGAAGCTGACGAAGAAGGAGCGCATCAAGCTCGACCGCGAGCGCGAGACCCTGGAGCGCAACCTCTCGGGCATCAAGGCCATGACGCGGCTCCCGGACGCGCTCTTCGTCATAGACGTGCGCAAGGAGGACATCGCCGTCAAGGAGGCCAACCGCCTCGGCATCCCGATCATCGCCGTCGTGGATACCAACTGCTCGCCCGAGGGCATTGACTACGTCATCCCCGGCAACGACGACGCGCTGCGGGCCGTCCGCCTCTTCGCCTCGCGCATCGCCGACGCCATCATCGAGGGGCAGCAGCTCTCGACGAAGGGCTCGGACGAGGAGGAGACCGCGGCCGAGGCGCCCGCGGCCCCGCCGCCCGTCGTGGCCGCGACGGGGACGGGCGGCCGTCAGACGACCTCCTCGGTGACGACGCAGCGCGACCCCGGCGCGCAGTCGCAGAACTTCACCGACATGGAGGCGGCCGCGCCCTCGACCGAGACGCAGACTTCGGTGCCCGGCAACATCGGCTTCGCCCGGACGGGCCAGCAGCCCGACAGCGTCGGCGACCACGAGCAGACGGGGACGGGCGCGCCCGTCCGCGGCGCGACCGGCGGCGGCGAGGAAGGCACGCGGCCCCCTTCATCGGCCGAGCAGGAGAAGGGCGCGGAGTCGGTCGGCGCGGCCAAGTGAGCGCGCCCCGTAAACAGGTTCCCAAGTTCCCAACAACGGCGAGCGCAGCCCTCTTGAGTGCGGATGAACCCGCCGGGCTGCGCATCTTTTTGAGTAGACAGTAGTCAGTAGACAGTAGCCAGCAGGCTCCGCTCTGCGGGCGCTGACGCTGTCACACGGACGACTCGGTAAGAGAAGTTTTCTACTGTCTACCGACTACTGTTTTAGGAGAAGGACATGGCGGAGATCACATCGGCCGCGGTGAAGGCGCTCAGGGAGAAGACGGGCGCGGGGATGATGGAGTGTAAGAAGGCGCTGACGGAGGCCGGCGGCAACGAGGAGCAGGCGGTCGAGATTCTGCGCAAGCGCGGGATGGCGACGGCCGGCAAGAAGGCGGGCCGGGTGGCGGCCGAGGGCGCGGTCGGCTCCTACATCCACATGGGCGGGAAGGTCGGCGTCCTGGTCGAGGTCAACTGCGAGAGCGACTTCGTGGCGCGCACCGACGAGTTCCAGGCGCTGGTGCGCGACATCGCGATGCACATCGCCGCGGCCGAGCCGCGGTTCGTCTCCCGCGAGGAGGTGCCCGCGGACGTGCTCGACAAGGAGCGCGAGATCACGCGCGCGCAGATCGCCAACGACCCGAAGAACGCCAACAAGCCCGAGCAGGTCATCGAGAAGATCGTCGAGGGCCGCCTCAACAAGTTCTTCGAGGAGGCCGTGCTGCTCGACCAGCCGTTCGTCAAGGACCCGGCCAAGACCGTCAACGAGCTGCTGACCGAGAAGATCGCCGCCACCGGCGAGCGCATCACCGTCCGCCGCTTCGCCCGCTACAAGATGGGCGAGGGCCTCGCCAAACGCGCGGACGACTTCGGCAGCGAGGTCGCCGCGCTCGCCGGCGGCAACCAGTAAGTTTCGAGTTTCGGGTTTCGAGTTTCGAGTTAAAAGACAATCCGGTTTTTAACTCGATACCCGAAACTCGAAACTGTTTGCAATCATAATGAGCACAGAAGCACAACCCCCGGCGCGGGGGCCCGTCTTCCGCCGCATCCTGCTGAAGGCGTCGGGCGAGGCCCTGATGGGCGCGCAGAACTACGGCGTGGACGTGGAGGTGGCGCGCTCGATTGCCGAGGAGATCAAGGCCGTCCACCGGCTCGGCGTCGAGGTGGCGGTCGTCGTCGGCGGCGGCAACATCTTCCGCGGCGTCTCGGAGAGCGCCGGCAACATGGACCGGGCCGCGGCCGACTACATCGGGATGCTGGCGACGGTGATGAACGCCGTCGTCCTGCAGGACGCCCTGGAGAAGACGGGCGTCTACACGCGCGTGCTCTCGGCCATCAACATCCCGCAGGTGGCCGAGCCCTTCATCCGCCGCCGCGCCGTCCGCCACCTGGAGAAGGGGCGCGTCGTCATCTTCGCCGCCGGCACCGGCAACCCTTACTTCACGACCGACTCGGCCGCCGCCCTGCGCGCTTTGGAGATCAAGGCCGACGTGATTTTGAAGGCGACGAAGGTCGAGGGCGTCTACACGGCCGACCCCGTCAAAGACCCCTCGGCGACGCGCTACGAGCGCATCACCTACCAGGAGGTGCTCGAACGCCAGCTCAAGGTGATGGACGCCTCGGCCATCTCGCTCTGCATGGACAACGACCTCCCCATCGTCGTCTTCAACATGCGCCGGCCCGGCAACATCATCCGCGTCGTCACCGGCGCGGAGGGCGTCGGCACGCGGGTCTGCAACGAAAAGCCGTAGGGCGGTAAATGGTAAATGGTGAATAGTGAATAGTGGTTGAGAGCTTCATAAGTTGAATGGCAAAATGCCGGCCCGGCAGGCGGTCAAACCATTTACCATTTACTATTCACTATTCACCCGGAGAAGGTTATGAGCGAAAAGGATGTCATCAAGGAGACGCGGCCGCGGATGGAGGCGGCGGTCGAGGACTTGAGGAAGAAGCTGGCGACGATCCGGACGGGGCGCGCGGCCGTGAGCCTCCTGGACTCGGTGACGGTTGACTACTACGGGACGCCGACGCCTCTGAACCAGATGGCCTCGGTGCACGCGCCGGAGCCGAACCTCCTGACGGTGCAGCCGTGGGACCAGACGCAGCTCGGCGCGGTCGAGAAGGCCATCCGCACCGCCGACCTCGGCCTCAACCCCTCGAACGACGGGAAGCTCGTGCGCGTCCCCATCCCGCCGCTCACCGAGGAGCGCCGCCGCCAGCTCGCCAAGCAGGTGCACGAGGTGGCCGAGGATCACCGCACGGCCATCCGCAACGTCCGGCGCGACGCCAACGACCGCCTCAAGCGGATGCTCAAGGAGAAGCAAATCTCCGAGGACGCCGAGCGCGACGCCCTCGCCGAAGTCCAGAAGCTCACCGACACCTACGTCGGCCGCGTGGACGAGCTGGCGAAGACGAAGGAGCAGGAGATTCTGAGCGTCTGAAACGACGCCGTTCGAGCAACGATCCGGCGAACGTTTAGAGGCGGGCCGTCCCGCTCAGAAGTTGAAGCGGACGGAGGCGTTGATGCGGCGGTTGCTGGCCGCGGCGTTGCCGGTGCCGGCCTGGCCGAAGTGGCCGACGGTCGAGAGCGACTCGCCGAAGCGCGAGGAGCTGAGGTTGCCGACCGGGTTCGAGAGGTTCGTGCGGTTGAGTAGGTTCGAGAAGAAGAGCGAGAAGGTCAGGCTGTAACGCTTCTGCTCGCCGCCGCCGGGCGCGGGGCCTCCCGTCATGATGGCGCGCGGGTCGCCCATGCCGCCGGGGCCGTGGACGCGCACGCCGCCCGCGGCGCCGCCGGCCCCGCCGCGGCCTCCCCGCCCCTGCCGGCCGCCGCCCTGCGCCGCCCGGTCTGCGCCGGCCGCGTCGCCGAAGCTGACCTGCCGGCTCACGCGGAGGTTGAAGGAGACGAAGCCGGGGCCTTCGCCGTAGTTGCGCGGGATGATGGTCTGGCCCGGCTTGGGGTTGATGTCGAAGTCGCCCCAGGGCGTGCGCCGCAGATCGGCCGCCGGCGTCCGGGCGTCGGCGAAGGCCGGCCGGTCGTTGACGATGCCGTCGCCGTTGCGGTCGGAGCCGGTCGTGATGTTGAAGGGCGTCCCCGTCCGCGCGATGACGATGGGGTTCAACAAGAGGTTGAGGTACGGGACGCCGAGCGAGCCGCCGAAGGTGAAGCGGTGGCGCGCGTCCCAGGCCGCGCGCCCGTACTCGCCCCTCGCGTCGTACTGGTCGGCCGGGAAGCTGAACGGGCCGTCCGTGTCGCCCTCGGCCCGGCCCCAGGTGTAGTTGGCGAAGACGGAGAAGACGCGGTTGATTTGGTTGCGCAGGCCGACGTTGACCTGCCGCATGTTCTGCGTCCCCGAGGACTCGAACTGGTAGAGGTCGCCCGCGCCGGCCGCGGGCCGTATGAACTCTCCCCCGGCGTCTTCGAGCGGGAGGCCGTCGGGGCCCGTGAGCGGCGCGTTGACGTTGCGCGAGCGCACGACGTGGCGCGTGTGGTGGAACATCAGGAAGCCGTAGACGGTGAACTTCTTCGGCAGCTGCCGCTCGAAGATGAGGCCGCCCGAGTAGGAGTAAGGCGCCTGCATGTCCGGGGCCAGGCGGCGCGTGACCTGCGGCAGCTCGAACGCGCTCAGCTCCTCGACGGTCGGGACGTTCGACACGCCGCCGTCGGTCGCGAAGACGGCCCGCGTCAAAACTTCCGGGTCGGTGACGACGAACTGCCGCTGGCTGACGCCGTCGAAGCGGCGCTCCTGGAGCGAGAGGCTCTCGGCGACGCGGTCGTAGAAGATGCCGAAGCCGAAGCGGAAGACGGTCTTGGGGGCCTGCTGGCCGCCGCCGTCGGGCGACCAGGCGACGTAGACGCGCGGCGCGAAGTTGAGGCGGCTGCCGAGGTTCGACTGCACCTCGTAGCGAAGCCCCGCGCCGACCGAGAGGTTCTGCCGAATCTTCCAGTCGTCCTGCACGAAGCCGCCGAAGTCCACCTGGCTGATCTCGGCCAGCGGCTCGCCGCCGCTTACGGAGAAGAGCGTCGGGCCGAAGCCGAGCTGCTCGGCCGTCAGGTCGCCGCGGTTCGCGGGGAGGCCCGCGCTGCCGAAGGCCACCGTGCGCCGGTAGCGTTCGAGGCTCGTGATCTGCACGAAGACGGGGCGGCCGTCCGCGCCGAAGACGACCTGATCGTTCCCGTCCAGGGCCGCGGCGAGTCCGCCGCCGAAGGTGTACGTGCCGTTGAAATTGTTCTCGGAGAAGTCGGAGAGCCGCACGCCGCGCAGCCGCCCGCCGAACTTGATGGCGTGCGTGCCGCGGGCGACGGTCGTCGTGTTAGTCACTTCCCAGCGGCGGTCGTGGCTGAAGGAGTCGCCGACGTTCGCCCCGCCGGCCGAGAAGGATTCGAGGACGTTGACGGCCGTCTCGTCGCCCAGGGCGGTCTGCTCGGTGCGGTTGTCTATGAACTGGAAGCGCGTCTCGTTGACGGTCGAGGCGTTTAAGACGGCCGTCTCGGTGAGCTGGACGGTGTGCGAGCGGCGCGCGGAGTCGTAGGCGCGCTCGGGCAGCGAGAAGGTCGTCACGCCCTGGTTCTCGCGCTCGTCGCTGAAGAAGCTGTAGCGGCCGACGAGCGTGTGGTTCGGGTTGATCTGGTAGTCGAGGCGCGGGTTGACGTTGAAGCGGCGGACGGGGACGAGCACCGTCTCGACGACCGACAGGGGCGCGCCGGCCGCGTCGAGCCGGACGGCGTTGACGATGTCGTTGTCGTCGGTCGTGCTGCTGTCGAGGTCGAAGAAGAAGGAAGCCTTCTTCGGAACGACGGTGCCGGAGAGGTTGCCGCCGAACTGCCGGTACTGGAAGTCGGCGCGGCGCGTGGCGAAAGGGTTGCGGGCGTTGAGGCTCTCGTCGGTGAAAGTCGAGTAGAGGCTGCCGCGCAGGCGGTCGGTGCCGGGCTTGGTGAGAATCTGTATGCCGCCGAAGCCGGGCTGGTCGCGCTCGGCGGCGAGCGGGTTCTCGTTGACGCGCACCTCGCGGATGGACTCCTTCGGGGGGATGCGCCCGCCCTCGAAGCCGTCAATCGTGATCTGCCCGCCGTTGGGGCCGGCGGCCGGGCCGGCGAGGGCTTCGAGCGCCGCGGCCAGCTCTTCGGGGTCGTCCGGCAGCGCGTCGAGGTCGCTCCCCTTGAGGACGACGGCGCCGGCGCTGTTAGGATTGTCCACGCTGAGCGGCCCCTCGGCGGCGACCTCGACCTCCTCTTTGGCGAGGACGACGCCGAGCGTGATGTCGAGCACGGCGCGGCCCGCGGCGACCTCGACCTCCGCGTTCTCGTAGAGCGCGAAGCCCTTGGCCGCGGCGCGCACGGTGTAGCGGCCGGGCGCGAGGCCGGCGAGCGAGTAGCGGCCTTCGCCGTCGGTCGTCGCCGTCCGCTCGCGCCCCGCGGCGTCCGCGGCCGTCACGCTCGCGCCGATGATGACGCCGCCGAACTCGTCCGTGACCTGCCCGCGCAAAGCGCCCGCCGCCGCCTGCCGCCCCAACGCCGGGGCCGCCCAGACCGACAACGCCAGCGCCGCGCACAAAGCCCCGGCGACGACCTTCAGTGTGACTCTCATAATCAATTCCTTAAATCAGTTTCGAGTTGCGGGTTTCGGGTTTCGAGTTCGTGCCGCGCCCGGTGAACCGTTCAACTCGCG
>DASZKF010000563.1:0-12022 GCA_035947355.1 Pyrinomonadaceae bacterium
CGCCGGCCCGCTCCCGCCCGAACTCCTCGCCGAGCTGCGCCGCCACCGCTGGGATCGCCGCCCGACCGACTGGTCACAGTAAAACGGAACAAAGTTTCGGGCTGCGGGTTCCGAGTTTCGAGCTAGCGCCGCGTGAGTTGAATCATTTAACTCACGCCGCCCGAACTCGAAACCCGTAACTCGAAACTCTGTTCCGTTTTACTGTGACCAGTCGGTCGGGCGGCGATCCCAGCGGTGGCGGCGCAGCTCGGCGAGGAGTTCGGGCGGGAGCGGGCCTGCGTCGCTGGCGGCGGCGTTGGATTCGACGTGCGCGGCCTTGCGCATGCCGGGGATGACGGTGCTGACCGCCGGGTTGCTGAGGATGAAGCGCAGCGCCATCTCCGGCATGGACGTGCCGGGCGGGACGAGCGGCTTGAGGCGTTCGGCGCGCTCGACGCTCGGGATCAGGTTCTCGGGGACGAAGTAGGTGTTGCGCCAGTCGCCCTCGGGCCAGGTGCTCTCTTTGGTGAGCGTCCCCGTCAGCGTCCCCTCGTCGAAAGGCACGCGCGCGATGACGGCCACGTCCAGCTCGGCGCAGGCCGGCAGCAGCTCGTCCTCCGGGTTCTGGTCGAAGATGTTGTAGATGACCTGCACGGCGTCCACGAGGCCGCTCCGGACGGCGCGGACGCCGTTCCAGGGCTCCCAGCGGTTGATGCTGATGCCGACGGCCTTCAAGAGTCCCTGCCCGCGCAGCTCCTCCGTCTTGCGCGCCCAGCGGCCGTCTTCGACCCAGGCGTCCTCCCAGACGTGGAACTGCACGAGGTCGAAGCTGTCGAGCCCGGCGTTCTTCAGGCTGCTGTGGACGTACTCTTCGATGTGTTCGGGCGGGAAGCAGTCGTCGAGGGTGTATTCGCGGCGGCTCGGCCAGTTGAAATTCTTCGGCGGGATTTTGGTCGCCGTGTAGAGCTTCCTTTGCGGGTTGCGGCGCACCAGCTCGCCGAGGAGCGCCTCGCTGCGGCCCTGGCCATAGGCCCACGCCGTGTCGAAGAAGTTGCAGCCGAGGTCTACGGCCCGCTGGAGCGAGCGGAGCGACTCCTCGTCGTCCGACCCCGTCCAGCCGCCCATGCCCCACATCCCGTAGCCGACCTCGCCGACCGACCAGCTCGTGCGCCCGAAACGCCGATACTTCAAAGCCCGCGCCCCCCGTTCTACTTCCCCGGCCGCCTCACTTCCTGGCCGCTTTATTCAATCTGTCGGCCGCCTTCCGGACGGCGTCGCTCAGGCGGATGATGTCGCGCAGGTCGCGGCCGGCCTTCGCCGTCTGCTCCACGTCAACCACGTCCGGGGTTTTGAAGACGGGGTTCTCGGTGAAGCTGTCTATGCGCAGGCAGATCGTGACGAGCGCGTCCTTCAGGCGGTCGTCTTCGATCTCGGCCGGCTTCTCCGGCTCCTTCTTTTCGCCCGCGTTGACTCCGCGGACGAGGTTGGCCTTGAGCCGGCCGGCGCGCTTGTTAATCTCCTCGGCCTCGCCCGTGATGAACTTGTAGTCGAGCGGCTTGCCGGAGAGGACGTGGCGCGCGACGTTGTTGCGCAGAATCTGTATGCGCCGGAAGTCTTCGCGCATCTGCGCGGCGGCGGCCTCGGCCTCGCGCGTGCTCGGCTTGGCGGTGCCGAGCATCTCGGCGCTGCGCAACTGCGCCTCGCGCCGCTGCCGCTCGCGCATCTCGGCGAAGGGGTCGCGCGCACCGTCCGGGGGCGGGCCGGGCGGCATCTGCTGCTGGGCGCGGGCCGGGGCGGCGGCGAGCACGAACAGAGAGGCGGCGGCCGCGAAGCAGACCGCGGCGGCGGCCGACGCGGCGCGGTGATTTCTCATGGCCGGTCTCCTTGTCTCCGTGTCGGGATGCGGCCAGTATAATCCCGCGTTCCGCCGGGGCACAACACGCGTGCGGGTGCCGGCGCGCCCGCGCGCCGTCCGTATCGAATGACAGTTGCGTGTAGGGAGACTCGGTCTCAACACAGAGGGCACGGGGGTCACACGGAGTTCACGGAGAAATCAACTTCTTCTCTGTGAACTCTGTGTGTCCTCCGTGCCCTCTGTGTTGAGACGAACTGCCCCCACTCAGAGGTTGATGACGATGGGGCCGTTGACGGCGCTGCCGTCCGGGGCCTTGCGCTTGATGTCCACGAGCTGCCCGCCTTCGAGCGCGCCGACGGCCCTGATGGTCATCCGCCTGCCGTCCACGGTGACGAGCAGGAAGTGGTGCTCGGCAGCCCAGGAGGCGGTGTGGGCCTCTTCGAAGCCGTCCGGCTCGCCCGACCTGACCTTCCCGGCCCCGCCCGTCACGACGTAGTCCACGCCGTTGCGGCGGCTGTGCTGGCAGTTGTGCTCGTGGCCGCTCAGGACGAGGCGCACGCCCGCGCGCTCGAACTGCTCGACGAGTCGCTCCATCCTGTCCGTGTTGCCGTGCTTGGGGCCGGCGCAGAAGGGCGGGTGGTGGCAGAACGGGATGCGCCACGCGGGCGGCCCGCCGTTCGTTTCGGGCAGGGCGGCGGCGAGGAACTCCTGGTGCTTCGGGTGCTTGAAGAGCCGCTTCTTCTTGTCGAAGACGGTCGGCTCTTTCGAAGTGTCTATGCAGACGAACTCCACGCCCGAGCCGAAGCGGAAGCGGTAGAAGAGGCCGGGGTCTACGGAGGCGCGGCCCGCGGCCTCCTCGCCGGCGATCCGCTCGTTGATGTAGAAGTTGTCTACGAGCTGCGCGCGGTCGTCGCGCTCCTCGGTCTCGCCGGCGTCGTGGTTGCCGATGGACGGGTAGACGGGGACGCGGTTGATGACGTAGCGGTAGGGCTGGTAGTAGGTGAAGTACCAGTCGTCGTCCTCGTCGCCCGTGTCGCCGCCCGTGCCGAGGAAGCCGCCCTGACGGTAGATGTTGTCGCCGGTCGTCAGCACGAGGCGGACGTCGTGCTGCTCGACGGCGCGTTCGAGCGCCTCGGCGACCTGCCGCTGGCCGCGGTTCTTGTCCTTCTTGACCCCGACGCCGAAGTCGCCGAGGACGGCGAAGGTGAAGGGGCCGGGGGCGGGCCGGGTCGGGTCGGGGAAGGTGCGGAAGCGGTTCCGGTAAGCCTTGCTCTTGGGGCCGATTTGTGCGTGAGTCCGGCGAGGTTGAGGAAAGGCTCGGAGTAATAATCAGGCATGCTCAATCTCCTATGTCGAGGCCGCCGTTGAGGCGCGGCGGGCGAGGCGGGTGGCCCGGTGCCGAGGCGTTTGATCTTTAAGTCGTCTTCGTCAGCTTTTTCTCCTCTACAGATTACGCGAGTTCGGCGGCCGAAACGCGCCACCGGCGGCCGAATTTAGCGCGCCGCCGCGCCGAGGACGGAAACGTCCGTCCGCTTCTTACGGTTATGGGACGCGGGGGCGAAACCTTTCGGGGCGTTCACTTCGGCACGTCCAGCGCGGGGTTGCGGGCGAAGAACCCGCCGGGGGCGAGCTTGAAGCCGACGTGCGTGACCGGCATGACGGGCCACTCCTCGGGCCGGGGGACGTGCGTGACGCCGAGCGTGTACCAGACGACCACGTCCTGGTTCTCCAGGCCCTCGTCGTCGGCGGCGAAGCGGGGCAGGCCGTCGCCGCCCGCGCTCTGGTTCGGGTAGTCGCCGGCGGCGTAGAACTCGCGCGGGTGGTAGCGCGTCGCCCAGAAGTGGTGGTTGATGAACTGCGCGCGCCTCCTGACGGCCGACTCGGGCGCGACGTAAGGCAAAGAGTTCGCGCCCGGTATCAGGATGTAGCTCGGGTGGTGGCCGAGCGGGTTCCTGGCGGAATAGTTCGTCACCGTCCAGACCCTCGCCGCCTGCATGTCCACGCGGCGGCGCGCCGCGGCCTCGGTCTTGAAGACGCTCTCGCGCATCACGAAGCCGTTCAGGTAGGGGTTCGCGGGGCCGGCCGGCATCGCCGAGGTGTTCATCTCGGTCACGGAGTTGCCGGTGCCGTCCACGTCGAAGTCCAGGCGGAAGCTGAAGAAGTGCTGGTGGTGCGGCGCGACGATGTTCTCGGCGACGAGGTGGCCGGTCGAGCCCGACATCGTCGAATGATTCTCGTCTGCCCGCCTCTCCTTCACGCCTTTGGCGAGCATGATGCCGGTCAGCGCGAGGTCTACTTCGAGCGAGCCGTCCTGCTTGAAGATGTAGCTGACGGCGTAGTCGTAGTTGCCGACGGTGGCGACGAAGAACATCACCAGCTCGCGGCCGCGGCGCGTCTCGTTCTTCGCGGCGAAGGTGTCGAAGTGTTTCCAGAGGATGCCGCCGTCGCGCTCGTAGATTCCGACGGCCCCTTTCAGGACGTAAGGCTTGCCGTCGTCGTCGGCGAAGGTCGCGTCAACGAGTTCGGCGTTCGCCGGCGCGTCGAGCTCGGGTTCGAGCGGGCTCGCCAGCCGCCCGACGCTGTACTCGCCCACGTCGAAGGCGGCCCGCCAGCGCCAGTTCGCGTCCGGGTCGCCGTAGGGGACGACCATCTCGGACAACCCGGCGCGGTAGAGGATCGGTCGCGTCCTGCCTTCGCTCTCGTAGCCGACCGTGTGCAGGACGAGACCTTCGCGCGGGTGCATCGTGTAGCGGAAGCGCCAGTTCTGCCAACTGACTTCCTGCCCGTCCCTCCGGTAGCTCCGGCCCTCGGGCTGCTCGACGGTCAGCCGTTTAGGCTTTTCGCGCAGCCTGCCGACGGACGCCTCGTCGAAGTCCTGGCCGTGGCGCGAGACGGGGACGACGCCCGTGTCGGTCAGGTCAACAACCTTCCGGGTGTTCATGTTGACGATGGCGACGACGCCTTCAATCGGGCGTCCGTAGTAGTTCGCGCCGTCGCCCCTGTAATAGGAGAGGCCGCGCAGCAGGCGGCCCGTGAACCGCCCGTCCACCTGCCCGACCGCCCAGCCGTCAACCGCCACCTTGTCGAAATCCTCGATGCCGCGCCTGCGCATCGCCGCCTGCCAGCGCGCGTCGGCCCTGACGATCTGCTGGAGCGTCTCGTACTCGCCGGCGAAGACGAGCGGCTGCACGCCCGCGACCTCCTTCCAGGAGACGACCTTCTTCGCGCGCAGGTCAACCACCGCCTCGAAAGTCCGGTTGCCCTCCCTGTCGAGGACGATGGCGAAGGCTTCGCGGCGGAAGGGAGCGCCGGCCTTGAAGCCCAGGACTTCGTCTTTGGGCGGCTCGTTGAGCTGGACGGTCGAGAAGAGCGCGGTCTCGGGGAAGTCCGGCGCGGCCCGCAAGGTGGCGACCGCGGCGGCGATCTCGGCGGCGTCGAGCGGGTCGAGCGGGTGCTTCGCTTCGGCGGCTAGGCCCTGGGCGGAGAGCAGAATCAGCGCCGGTAACACGGACAGGGCAAGGCGGCGGGGAAGAGATCGCGCGTGTCTCATTTGTCTCCTTCGTGTTTAGGTAACGAAGCGGCGGGGCGGACTGAATCGAAGGTTGTCGTGTCGCGGGGAGTGGCGGGGCCGTGGGGCCGGCGCTCGCCTGCCGTGCGGTCGCGGTCGGCGTGGAGGGCGGCGGGCAGAAAGAGCCGCCGCCCTCCCCCCGTGCGGAAGAGGTTCGGGGCCGCCGGGCTGTCGCGGCCGGGCCGCTAGGCTTTGCCGCGCTTCCAGCGCGCGCACCTCGTGCCGGGCTCCTTGTTCTCTCCCTTCTCCTTGTTCTTGCGCTCCCGCTCGGCCTGCCGGCGGTCGCGCTCGGCCTGCTCCTGCGCCTGCCGGTCTTGCGTCTGATTGGCCGTGTCCTGCGTCTGCGCGGCGGCGCCCGCCGCGAGCGCGCAGATGATGAGTGTTGCGCTGATGAGCTTGAACATAACTCCCCTTTCCGGGCGAACGGTTTCGACGTGGGCGCAGCCCGCCGGCGGGCGCGCGTGGCGTTCACTTCTTGCCGGAGGATGGCCTAACAATATTTCTTCTTGAAGCGCCCGTCAACGGGAGCCGGCCTGCCCTCGGCAAGGGCAGCCCGCCGCCGGAAGTCATCCGCGTTCGAGGAATTCCAGGACGAGCCGGGCGAACTCCGAGGCCGCGCTGTAGTTGACGGCGTGGGCCGCGCCCGAGACGGTGGCCGACTCGCCGCGGGGCAGGAGGCGGGCGACCTCCTCGGCCCAGCGCCGCGGCACGACGGGGTCGCGCGAGCCGCGCACGACCAGCGCGGGCATCCGCAGGCGCGGCAGCTTCTCCTCGACCCGGTCGCGCACCGCGAGGCCGAGCGTGCGCGCCGCCCGCGCGAGGCCCGCCCTCAGGTAGTCGCTCGCGACGAGCGGGACGAGCGAGAGCGGCTCGCGCGGCGCGTCGAGCAGCAGCCGCCAGATTTGCCGCAGGGCGCTCCGGCCCCGCGGGTCCATCAGGGGCGCGGCGAGCACGGCCCGCGCCACCAAGGCGGGCCGGCTTACGGCCAGCTCGACGACCACCTGGCAGCCGAAGGAGTGGCCGACGACCGCCGCCCGCCCGACCCCGGCCGCCGCCATCCAGCCGGCCAGCGCCTCGGCCAGCGCCGGGACGCCGAGGGCGCGGCGCGGCTTGTCGCTGCGCCCGAACCCCGGCAGGTCGGGCACGTAGACGCGCGCCCGGCGGGCGATGCGCGCCGCGGCCGGCGCCATGTAGCGGCCCGAGACCCCCAGCCCGTGCACCAGCACGACGGGCGGCAGGTCGCCCGCGGGCGGGCGGTTCGAGACGAGCGCGTGCAGGCTCAGGTCCCCGACGACCACCCGCCTGCTCTCCAGTAGCGGCCCCGTAAAATCTGGCGGCAAGCCCTGCCTCCGTGCCGTAAAATGTTTCCGGCGCGGTTCGCCCTCAAGGTATGAGGGCCGAAAGCTTTTCTGACTCGGCAACCCTCAGTCAAGTATACTTTATCGAGCGCGAACCGAAGGGAGCCAACCGCTTGATTACGACCGTCTGCCTGAACAGCGCCACGAAGAAGTTCGTCAGCGACTTCCCTGCCGCCGAGCTGAGCGACTACTGCGAGGCCAGGCAGAACGTCGTCTGGGCCGACGTCTCCGACCCGACGGGCCAGGACTTCGCCGAGCTGGCCGAGGAGTTCGGCTTCCACCCGCTCTCCATAGAGGACTGCCGCAACGCGCACCAGCGGCCCAAAATCGAGGAATACCCCGGCTACTACTTCCTCGTCCTCTACGAGGCCGCGCTGGTCGGCCCCGAGCACGACCTGGAGCTGCGCGAGCTGAACATCTTCCTCGGCCCCAACTACGTCGTCACCGTCCACAGCCGCCCCATCCGCGCCGTCGAGACGGCCCGCCGGCTGTGGAAGGAGTGGACGGACCGGGCCGAGCACGGCTCGGGACTGCTGGCCTACCTCCTGCTCGACGCCGTCGTGGACGACTACATGCCGCTCCTGGACGTGGTGAGCGACCGCCTCGACGACCTCGAGGACGACATCTTCGGCGAGTTCCGGCCCGACGCCATCCAGGACATCTTCCGCGTCAAGAAGCAGCTCCTCTTCCTGCGCCGCTCGATCACGCCGCTCAGGGACGTCTTCAACACCATGCTGCGGCGCGAGCAGCCGATCTTCGCGCGCGAGACGCACGTCTACTTCCAGGACGTCTTCGACCACATCATCCGCGTCGCCGACACGATAGACACGCTGCGCGACATGCTCGGCTCGACGATGGACGCCTACCTCTCGGTCTCGGGCAACCGGATGAACATGGTGATGAAGCGGCTCACCTCGATCGCGACCATCCTCATGTCGGTGACGCTGATCGCCGGCATCTACGGGATGAACTTCGAGTTCATGCCGGAGCTGAAGTGGCGCTTCGGCTACACCTTCGCGCTGCTCTCGATGGTCGGCGTCGGGCTGGCGCTCTACTTCTTCCTGAGGAGGGTGAAATGGCTGTGAGGAGGTGGCGCGGCCCCTGGCACCACACGCACGAAGACGACGGCGACCGCCGCGAGCACGAGCAGACATTGTCGGAGCGGCTCGCCCCGCTCGAAGAGAGCGAGGAGTTCCGCGACTCGCCGCAGCGCGACGGCGGCAAGGCGGCCGGCGACACCATCCGCGTCGACAAGAACAGCGTCCGGATGCCGGAGCAGTTCACCGAGGAAGACCGCAGCGCCGCGAGCACCTTCCGGCTCGACCCCGTGGTCATCGCCATCCTCGCCCTGATGCTCGGCTTCATCGCCTTCGTCACCTGGCAGATCACGCTCATGCCGGAGGCGAAATAGCACGCGCGGCGGCCGAAACGACGAAACGGGCAGGGGCGGCTCCCCTGCCCGTCCTTCTCAGGTGGTGTGCGGGAGCGGGCCGTGTGTCAGGCTTTCACTGACCAGCGTACAAGGGTAGGACTCCCCACTCCGGGGGCGCGTTCGAGTACACGCGCCGGAGCGCCACGGCCCGCGCGCCGCCGATTATACGCCCGGCGGAAATTCTTGCCCAACAATTATTCCGGCCGGCCGCGGGCGCGGGGGAGAGGCTTATGAATTCGGATCAGGCGAGCGGGCGGGCGCACGCGGGCGCGGTCGAGACCCTGATCACGACGCGGGCGCGCGACCTCGTCGAAGGCTTCAGGGTGCGGCGCGCGCTCCCGTCGGCCAGGCGGCGGATGGTCGGCCCCTTCATCTTCCTCGACCAGATGGGGCCGGAGGTCTTGCGCGCCGGCAGCGGCCTCGACGTGGCGCCGCACCCGCACATCGGCCTCGCCACCGTGACCTACCTCTTCGCGGGCGAACTCCTGCACCGCGACAGCCTCGGCACCGTCCGGCCGATCCGGCCCGGCGAGGTCAACTGGATGACGGCCGGCCGCGGCATCGCCCATTCCGAGCGCACGCCGGCAGAGGCGAGGGCGTCCGCCTCCGAGCTGTTCGGGATTCAGTCCTGGGTGGCCCTGCCCAGGCGCGACGAGGAGTCCGCGCCGGCCTTCGCGCACCACGGGGCCGCGGAGCTGCCCGTGGTCGAGGGCGGGGGCAAGCGCGTCCGCCTCATCGCCGGCTCGCTCTACGGCTCGCGCTCGCCGGTCCGAACCATGTCGGAGATGTTCTACGCGGACGCCGCGCTCCGGCCCGGCGCGACGATCTCCGTGCCCGCCGAGCACGAGGAGCGCGGGGCCTACGTCGTCGGAGGCTCGGTCGCGCTGCTCCCCGAAGGCGACATCTTCGTGGCCGGCCAACTGCTCGTCTTCCGGCCGGGAGCCGAGGTCACGCTGCGGGGCGCGTCGGCCGAACCCGCCCGGCTGATGCTCCTCGGCGGCGAGCCGCTCGACGGGCCGCGCCACATCTGGTGGAACTTCGTCTCCAGTTCGAAAGAGCGCATCGAGTAGGCGAAGGAGGACTGGCGGGCCGGGCGCTTCGGGCAGGTGCCGGGCGAGACCGAATTCATCCCCCTGCCCGAGTCGGGGCCGCCCGTCGTGAGATACCCTTGAGCCTCCTTTGACGGCGGGAACGACTTTTACCGCCCGGCAAGGCGTGGCCGCGCCGCTAACGCCAGCGGACGAGAAAATCTCTGAGCGTGCGGAACATCTCTTCGAACGACCCCGCGCAGAACAGGAACGGCTGGTAGCCGGTCGGGTCATAGTCGGAGCGCGAGGCGGCCTCCAGGTCGAGCGGCCGCAGCTCCGCGTCGCGCATGGCTTCCAACTCCCCCGCCGACGAAAGCAGGCCGGTGCCGTAAGCCTTCACCTCCCCGCCTTCGAGCAGCACGCCGAACTCGACGGTGAACCAGTAGACGCGCGCCAGCCGGTCGAGGGCCTGCGGCGAGCGCGTGCGCCTGACGGCGCGACCGACGAGGCGGTTGAGTTCGGCCATCCGCTCGTCGGCCAGCGTCACGGCGTGGCCGAGCAGCTCGTGGGCCACGTCCGGCTCCGGCGTGTAGAGCGGCGCGGAGTGGTGGCGTATGTACTGCGTGGAGAGGAAGACGCCGTCGGCCAGGGACTCCAGGAAGACGCGCGGCTCGACGAGCCCGGCCACCGGCTCCAGCCGGAACCCGCTCAGCGCCTCGACCTTCTGCGAAACCTCGCGCAGTTGGGGGATGCGATCTTTCGGCAGGCTCAGACGCCTGACGCACTCCAGGTACTCGGCGCAGGCGTGGCGGCGGTGCGCCGGCCCGAGCGCCTCCCGGATGGCGCGCCAGACGCCGTGCTCTTCGGCCGTGTAAGGCGCGTCAGGTATCGGCGCGCCCGGCCTGTACTCCGAGGCGAGGCGGGCGATGCGGTTGCGGCGGGCGCGGTACTCCGCGTCGCGGAAGCCGGGGTGATCCGGGTCGAGTCGGACGACGGCGCGGCGGCCGGCGGGCGCGTCGCCCGCGTCTGCCGAAATCAACCCCGCGTCTACGTGGTCTTGCAAAGGCGTCTGCTTCGCCTGCGCTTCCATCACTTTGAACCTCCTCCGGGGTGGCGGACACAAAAAGAACCGGCCGCCGACCCTCCCCGCTGCGGAAGGGTCGGCGGCCGGTTCTCGGGAATCTCGTCTCTCGCGCTAGCCTGTCAGAGTCACGCGCCCAGACCCCTTCGCCGCCTCACCCCTCCGCGCGGAGAGCGAGCCGTAATAGTAGTAGTAGCGATAGGGGCTGTGGCAGCGATTCATCATTCGGCGCGCGCGCCGCGGCGTGCGGCACGCTGCTACTAAAGTAGGGCGCCGCGCCGGAGATGTCAATCCGGCTCCGGGGGCGGGTATAATCCGCCGGAGATGTATTCAACCAAAGCGCACGTCGGCGGGTGAGGACTTATGGACGAAGCGGGCATGGAGTATCACAGGATCACGGTCGAGGACTACGAACGGTTCGTCGGGGCGGAGACCGTCGAGCGGATACTCGCCAGGGCCAAGCCGCTCCGCGACCGGCACGTCGTCCACGTCAACTCCACCTACCAGGGCGGCGGGGTCGCCGAGCTGCTGCTCTCGATGACGCTTTTGATGAACAACATGGGCGTGCGCACCGGCTGGCGCATCATCCACGGCCCGCCGGACTTCTACGGCATCACCAAGAAGATGCACAACGCCCTCCAGGGCGGCGGGATTCAGCTCACCGAGCAGAAGAAGCACATCTACGAGGAGGTGGTCTGCGAGAACGCCATCCGCAACCACCTCCGCCACGACATCGTCGTCATCCACGACCCGCAGCCGCTCCAGCTCATCCGCTACTACAAGAAGCGCGGCCCCTGGATTTGGCGCTGCCACATAGACCTCTCGAACCCCAACCGCGAGATGTGGGAGTACCTCGCCCCTTCGGTCGAGCGCTACGACGCCGTCATCCTCAGCATCCCCGAGTACCGGCAGCGGCTCCGCACCCCGCAGCTCTTCTTCATGCCGGCCATAGACCCCTTCACGATCAAGAACCGCGAGCTCGACGAGCGGGAGATTGACGAGCGCCTCGACCACTACGGCATCCCGCGCGACCTCCCGCTCGTCGTGCAAATCTCGCGCTTCGACCGCTGGAAAGACCCCGAGGGCGTCATCCGCGCCTTCAAGCTGGCGCGCAGGGAGGTGGACGCGACGCTCGTGCTCCTGGGCAACGCCGCCACCGACGACCCCGAGGGCGAGCAGGTCTACAACTCCCTGCTCGGCAGCCGCGAGGAGCGCATCATCATCCTCTCGCGCGAGGACACGGCGCTCGTCAACGCGCTCCAGCGGAGGGCGGCGGTCGTCCTGCAAAAGTCCCTGCGCGAGGGCTTCGGCCTGACGGTCGCCGAGGCGATGTGGAAGGGCACGCCCGTCATCGGCGGCAACGTCGGCGGCATCCGCCACCAAATCGAGGACGGCGTGAACGGCTTCCTCGTCTCCTCCGAGGAGGAGGCGGCCGCCCGCATCGTCCAGCTCCTCAAGGACGAGCGCCTCCGCGAGCGCCTCGGCCGCGAGGCCCGCGAGACCGTCCGCAAGAAATTCCTCCTCACCCGCTACCTCGAACAGCACCTCACCCTCTACAACTCCTTTGAGGCCACCTACCGCCTCCGCACCGGCGGCGAGTAGAACGATGTTCTTTCAGCGGGGTCAATCACGGCAGCGCGGCCGAAGCCGACCCCACCGGCGGGCGGCGGTCGGACATTGCGGACGCCCAGCGCCCTGCGTCGCCGGCCGCGCATCCGAAC
>DASZKF010000564.1:0-4854 GCA_035947355.1 Pyrinomonadaceae bacterium
CTACTGACTTTACTTCCGCGCGACGGGCTTGCCATCCACGTCGAGGATGACGATCTCGCCGAGGTTGAGTTCGCGGACGCCCTGCTCGATGGTGGCGAGGTCGCCGACCAGGAGGAGGGTCGCGCCCGCCGGCGCGGCGTACCTGGCGGCGGCGGCGTTGGCGGCGGCGAGCGTGGTGCGCTCGATGCCGGTCGTCTCGTTCTGCAGCTCGGTCATCGGCAGGCCGAGCGCCCAGAGGTTGACGATCTCGTCGGCGATGCGCCCGATGGACTCGAACTGCTGCGCGTAGCCGCGCACCCGCTTGAGCTTGGCCGTCTGCAGCTCGGTCTCGCTGATCGGCTTCGCCCCCGCGATGGCCTTCAGCTCGTTGACGAACTCGACGACCGACTCCTTCGTCTTGTTCGTCTGCACGCCGCCCGAGGCGATCCACGCCCCGGCCTCCGTGTACTGCGACGGGAAGGAGAAGACGCCGTAGGAGTAGCCCTTGTTCTCGCGCAGGTTCAGGTTCAGCCGCGTGCCGAAGCCGCCGCCGCCGTAGACGAAGTCGGCGAGGCGGAAGGCGTAGTAGTCTTCGGAGCGGCGCGGCGGCGCGGGCAGGATGTGCGCGACGACCGTCTGCGCGGCCCCCTGCCGGTCAACCAGGAAGACCTTGCCGGGGCCGACCGGCTTCGGCGCGGGGACGGCGACCTTCGGGGCCGCGCCGCCCGCCCACGAGCCGAAGTGCTGGCGGGCCATCTGGGTCGCCTCCTGGAGCGCGATGTCGCCGACGAAGACGAGGGCCGAGCTGCCGGGCTTCCAGAAGGTCTCGTGGAAGCGCGCGAGGTCCTCGCGCGTGATCGGCTGGACGGACGAGGGCAGGCCCGAGGCCGGCCGCCCGTAAGGGTGTTCGGGGCCGAAGGCGAGCATGAAGGAGACGCGGTTGGCGACCGCGTTCGGGTTGTTCGACTGCTGCGCGAGCTGGTCGAGCAGGATTTTCTTCTCGCGGTCGAACTCCGAGGCCGGGAACGAGGGGTTGCGCGCCACGTCCGACAGCACGGCGAGCGCCGGGTCGAGGTTGCGCCTCAGGACCTCCATCGAGAGCGACGCGCCCTCGCGGTCGACGCCGCCCTGGATGGCGGTGCCGAGGTCGCCGAGCGTCGTGTCTATCTGGATGGCGTCGCGCGTCTTCGTCCCGCGGCGCATGACGCGCGTGACCAGGTTGGCCGTGCCCTCGCGGCCCGCGGCGTCGGCGACCGAGCCGGCGCGCGCCGCGAGCGAGACCGAGACCTTCGGCAGCTCGCGCCGCTCGACGACGAACACCTCCATCCCGTTCTCAAGCCTGGCCGTCTGCACCTGAGGCGCGTTGAAGGGCCGGTCGCCGCCGAGCGGCGGCTCCTTCGCGCGGTCAACGGCGACCTCCGAGGGCCGCCCCGACTGCTCGGGGTGGAAACGCACGAGGAGGCGGTTGCGCGTGTTCAGGTAGCGATCCACGGCGGCGCGGACGCCCTCGGTGGTCGCGCCGCGGAAGCGGGCGAAGTCCGCCTCGAACCTGCCGGGGTCGCCGAGGAAGACGTTGTACTGGTTGAGGAGGTCGGCCTTGCCGCCGAAGCCGCCGATGCGCTCCAGGCCGGTCACGAAGTTGAACTCCCACTTGGTCTTCGCGCGGTCGAGCTCGGCCTGCGTCGGCCCCTCTTTGGCGAGGCGCGCGACCTCGTCGGTGACGATCCGCTCGATCTCGCTGAGCGAAGAGCCGGGCCGCGCCGTCACCCACATGATGAAGGAGCCGGCTAGCTCCTGCCCATTCTGGAAGGCGACGGTGTTGGTGGCGAGCTGGCGGTCGTAGACGAGCGCGCGGTTGAGCCGGGCCGACAGCCCGTCGGTCAGGATGGTGGCGGCGAGGCTCAGCTCGGCGTCGCCCGGCTCGAAGAAGCCCGGCGTGTGCCAGCCGAAGTAGGTGCGCTCCTGCGGGACGCGGTCGCTGACCTCGACCGTCTTCTCGCCGTCGAGCCTGACCATCCCCTTGGCCGGGCGGTCGAGCGCGGGGCCGGGCGGGATGGTTCCGAAGTATTTCTCGACGAGCCGCTTGGCCTCTTCGGGATTGAAGTCGCCGGCGATGACGAGCGAGAGGTTGTTCGGCGTGTAGTAAGTGCGGAAGAACTCTTTCACGTCGTCGAGCGAGGCGGCCGTGAGGTCTTCGTGCAGGCCGATGACGTCTGTGTTGTAGGGGTGGCGCGGCGGGTAGAGGTTCTCCATGAGGAGCTTGAACCAGCGGCCGTAGGGCTGGTTCTCCAGGCCCTGCCGCCGCTCGTTCTTGACCACGTCGCGCTGGTTATCGAGCTTCTCCTTGGTCAGCGCCTCGGGGAGCGTGGCGAGGCGGTCGGACTCGACCCAGAGAAGGTTCTCGAGGTTCCCCGAAGGGACGGTGGCGAAGTAGTTCGTCCGGTCCTGGTTGGTCGTGCCGTTGACGCCGCCCTCGAAGAGGTTCGCGCCCGCCGCCTCGACGTACTCGAAGTACTCCTTCGAGGCGTTCTTCGACCCCTGGAACATCATGTGCTCGAAGAGGTGGGCGAAGCCGCTGCGGCCCGCCCGCTCGTTCTTCGAGCCGACGTGGAACCACTGGTTGACGTGCACCACGGGCAGCTTCCGGTCAACGTGGAGGATGACCTCCAGGCCGTTCGGCAGCGTGTACTTCTCGAACTGAATCTTCGGCACAGACCCCTGCGCCGCGGCCGCTGCGCCGCCCTGCGCCTGCCCCGCGGCGGGCAGGCCCTGGACGAGCACGACGAGCAGCGCGAGCGGCAGAGAGAAGGCCCTTCGGCTGATTCTAATCACGAGGCTGATACTCCTTTCGGGAATCCGTTCTGAGGCTGAGAGTGTCTATAACGCAGCGCGGCCGCGGCGGGTTTCAAGCGGCGGCGCTGTCTGAGGCATCACGCTGTTCGGGGGCTATGCGAAGAGGTCGTCCACCGGCATCGTCCACCCAGGCACGGCCGGCTCGGCCTCGGCCGTCTCGCCGCGGCGGTAGACGGTCGGGCGTTCGGGGTCGGACGCCCTGTAGACCTTCACCACGTCCTCGCCCAGCAGGTCAACGTCCCACACGACCTGCGTCCCGGCGGCGAAGTAATCCCTGATCTTAGCGGCAATCTTCCTCTCCGCCTTCGGGCCGTAATCGTGCTCGCTACGCACTTCGACGGCGAACACCGGCGCGCCCTCCAGGAACTTCATCCCCGTCGGCTCGCCCACGTAGAAAGCGGCATCGGGGCTGAACGATTTACGATTCGGCAGGTCTACCACAAAGCCGGCGTTGTCCGGATACGCCCGCCCCCCGACCTGACGCTCAACCGCCCTCAGACTCACGTAGATTGAGCCGCCGGCCCGCGCCGGCATGTCGCCCGTCGGACTCATTAAGACGATTTCTCCGTTAACGATCTCGGCCTTCCCGTCATCCGGAATCCGGTACAAATCTTCAACCGTGGCCTGGGTTTTGGCGGGCATATTCGACCTCACTGACCAAATCTTATCACGCGCCCCGACCAACGCCGAACGGCGCGATTCAGATGTCCCGCGAGGGCAAGGGAAACGGCCGACTGCCGATTTAATCGCCGAACTGGAGGCTGTCTTTGAGCGTCTGTTCGCCGAGGGCGTCGGCGCGGGAGTCGTCGGCGTACTGGAGTTTGTAGAGGCGCCAGTAGAGGCCGCGCAGGGCGAGGAGCTGCTGATGGGTGCCCTGCTCGCGGAGTTCGCCGTGGTGGAGGACGAGGATGCGGTCGGCGCGCTGGACGGTGGAGAGGCGGTGGGCGACGACGACCGAGGTGCGGTCGCGCAGGACGCGCTCGATGGCCCGCTGGATGAGCTGCTCGGTCTCGGTGTCTATGCTGCTGGTGGCCTCGTCCAGAATAAGCAGAGCCGGGTCGAAGGCCAGCGCGCGGGCGAAGGAGATGAGCTGCTTCTGTCCGACCGAGAGGCCGGCGCCGCGCTCGCGCACCTCGGCCGAGTAGCCGCCGGGCAGGCGCCCGATGAAGCGGTCGGCGTGCACCTCGCGCGCGGCCCAAGCGACGCGCTCCTCGGTGATGTCCTCCCGGCCCAGGCGGATGTTGCCGCCGACGGTGCCGCTGAAGAGGAAGACGTCCTGGAGGACGACGGCGAAGTTCTCGCGCAGGGACTGCAAGTCCCACTCGCGCACGTCCACGCCGTCTAAGAGAATCTGCCCGCGCTGCACGTCGTAGAAGCGCATCAGGAGGTTGGTGATCGTCGTCTTGCCCGAGCCGGTGTGGCCGACGAGCGCGACCGTCTGCCCCGGCTCGACCGCGAAGGAGACGCCCTTCAAGACCCACTCGCCCTCCTTGTAGGCGAACCAGACGTCGCGGAACTCGATGCGCCCCCGCGCCCGCCCGCGCCGTGCGGGCTCGGCCGGTGAGGTGACGGCGACGGGCAGGTCGAGCGTGCGGAAGATGCGGTGCGAGGCGACGAGCGCCGCCTGGAAGACGTTGTACTTGTCCGAGATGTCGCGGATCGGCTGGAAGAGGCGCTGCGAGTACTGGATGAAGGCGACGAGCGCGCCGATGCTCAAGACCTCCCGGCCCGGCGTGTTCTGCATCACGCGCCAGCCGCCGTACCAGATGATGAGCGCGACGCCGAGCGAGCCGATGAAGTCCACGAGCGGGAAGAAGACCGCGTAGTAGAAGATGGTCTCGATGTGCGCCTGGCGGTGGTCGGCGTTGACGGCGGCGAACTGGCGGAGTGACTTCGCCTCGCGGTTGAAAATCTGGACGGTCTGCGCGCCCGAGATGTGCTCCTGGAGGAAGGAGTTGATGCGCGCGAGGCGCGTGCGGACGAGGTCGTAGCCGCGCCGGGCGTGCTTGCGGAACCAGGTCG
>DASZKF010000565.1:0-7824 GCA_035947355.1 Pyrinomonadaceae bacterium
AGTTTCGAGTTTCGAGTTTCGAGTTAGAAGACAGCTTGTCTTAACTCGAAACTCGAAACTCGTAACTCGAAACTTTTGTTCGTGTAGAATGTGCCCATGGGCGTCTACACGATCAGGGTGCGCTCGCGGCAGCGCGAGGAGTTGGTGGAGATTACGCAGGAGGTGCGGGCGCGGCTGCGCGAGGCGAAGGCCGTCGAGGGCGTCTGCGTGCTCTACGTGCGGCACACGACCGCCGGCCTGACCGTCAACGAGAACGCCGACCCGGACGTGCCGCGCGACATGCTCCACGCCCTGCGCACCCTCGTCCCGCAGCACGGGATGGGCTTCCGCCACGGCGAGCAGAACTCCGACGCGCACATCAAGGCCAGCCTCACGGGCGCGAGCGTCGTCGTCCCCTTCAGCGGCGGCGAACTCCTCCTCGGCCGCTGGCAGGGCATCTTCCTCTGCGAGTTCGACGGCGGCCGCGAGCGCGAAGTCATCATGATGCTCCGCTGAGCCGATTAAGGATGACCTGGCATGAACGGTAAGCATGGTGACAACCCGCTGAGCGACCTCGCCGTCCACGGCGGCCACCCGTTCCCGCGGGACGTTGAGGAGTTGCTGCTGCGAATTAATGAGCTGGGCCGGCGCTCGGGCCGTTGGCCGTTGGGGGAGAATTGGCCCTTCTCGCCGCGGGAGTTCGACTGGGCGCAGGGGAAGGACGTTGACGGCGCCCGCCGGCTTCTCGGCCATCTGCTCGCGATGCTAGAGGCCGGGCGCGGGGACGAGGTTCTGATAGACCCCCGAACCGGCAAGCCCTTTAAGGAGGCTTGAAGATGGCTGGCGGAATAAACCTTCGGCGTCTGCCGGCGGCGGCCGCGGCCGTCCTGGCGCTGGCGCTCACGGCCTCGGCCCACCGGCCCGTCCTGGAGCGCAGCCTGCGGCCCGGCGGCACGTGGGAGGGCGCGGCGCATCTCGCCGACCCGACGCACGCCTCGACGGCAGCCTACGGCCGGCTCGACGGGCCGGGCGAGGTAGACTTCTACAAGTTCACGGCGGCGAAGGCCGAGACGATCCCCGTCGAGGCGATGGTGCCCGTGCGCCCCTCGAACGCGGACTTCAGGCCGACGGCCGTCGTCCTCGGCCGGCACCTCCCGGAGACGCCGGGGCTGACGCTGCCCTTCCCCCTGCCCGAGGGCTTCCGCCCGCTCGTCGTCCACACGCCCGAAGGCGGCCGCGCGTACTTCTACGAGCCTTACAGCCTTGAGCGACTCTACCGCGGCGGAGAGGCGCGCGTGCCGCTCGTGCCGGGCGAGACCTACTACGTCGCCGTCTACGAGCCGCGCCAGCGGACGGGCAGCTACGCGCTCGGCGTCGGGACGGCCGAGCAGTTCGAAGACGTTTCGAAGGCCGGGCTGGTCTGGAACGTCCTCGCGGTGAAGCTCGGGCTGGCGGGGGCGCGCGGCGTGCCCTGGCTCGACGCGCTGGCGACGTTCGTCGCGCTCGCCGGCCTCGCGCTCGGCTTCGGCGCGACGGCCTTCAGCCTCCTCGTGGAACTCTCCGCCGGCGGCGACCCGCGCGCCGCCCGGCCGCAGGCGGTGGCGACGAACCTCGCCTGGCCTGGCCTCTTCGTCGCGCTGGCCGGCTCGGCCCTGCTCTACCGCGAGAGCATGCTCTCGGGCGTCGCGCCCTTCCAGGCGGCGCTCGCCGCCTTGCTCGTCCTCGCCCACCTCTACCTCTTCTTCCGCCTCGCGCGCCGCGCCCGCCGGGCCGCCGTCGCCGACGTGCCCGGCGTCCCACCGCCGCCCGCCGCCAAGCGGAGACTCATCCTCAGCCACGCCCTCTCGCTGCTCTGCTGGGCCGGCTGCCTCCTCCTCCTCGTCTGGCACGCGCTCGTGATGAGGTGAGCGGCTCGCGCACGCTTAGAGCGCATTACTGTTGAGTGTAAGGTGAGGCGGGGTTCACACAGAGGGCACGGAGAAGACAACTTCTTCTCCGTGCCCTCTGTGCTTGCTCCGTGCCTCTGTGTTGGAACTGCCTCCCGCTACACCCAACGGTAATTTGATACAGACGAACGGTCGAGCGGTTCGTCGGCGGCTCTGAATAATGGATTCCGGGCCTCATTGGACGTGTACCTCACGCGCCCTTATGTAACCTCGTACGAAGCCCCGGCCCGAAGCGTTCACGCCGCGACCCGCGTAACGTCTCAACACCCCGAAGGAGAAACAAACATGCCCCCGACCCTGACGACCGTCAAGAGCCTCTTGCTGTCGGCGCAACTGACTGTGGCAGTCGTGGCGGCCGCCCCCCCGGCCAGTCGCGCGGAAGACGCGCCCCGCCTCCCCGCCGAGGTGCGCGTCTTTAACCACGGTGCCGCGGCGCCGCCGGTCGCCGCGCCCACGCCGACCCCTTCGCCCACGCCCGACCCGACGGACGAGGCGCTCAAGCAGGAGGTCTTGACTTCGCTCGACCAGGTCGAAGAGTCGCTCGACCTCATCATGGCTAAGCCGGATGGGCAGACCGAGCCGGGCTTCGCCGAGGACATCATCGAGCGCGCGGGCCTCGACCCGAAAGGCGCGGTGGAGAAGGCGAAGGAGGTGGTGTCGGGCCTCGATACCGCCTCGCCTGAGTTCCAGGAGATGAAGAAGGCGCTCGGGAAGAACGACTCCTGGAAGACGATCGGCGAGAAGCTGACCGGCAAGAAGAACGGCGACGGGACGCGCAGCGGCGGCATCTTCACCCCGGAGGTGCTTGAGCACCTCAAGACCAAGAAGCCGAAGAAGAAAGACGGCGACAACGACCTGGGCGCGCGCTTTTTCGACGAGCGGCGGGCCGGCCGGTTCGGCGAAGTCGCATCGCACGGGCGGCTCTACCTGGGCGGCGCGCCCGGCGCGAAGGAGGCTCGCGCGCGCGGCGGTGCCAAGGGCTCGCTGAACCTGCGGGGACGCGCCCGGCGCGAGTTCGCCGCCGTCAGTTATTTCGATCACGAGGCCGGCCCCTGCCCGCCCGGCACGCCGCTCGGCGCGACGGACGTGTACATCGCCAAGGGCGTCGAGCTGGCGGCCGAGGCCTTTATGGAGGGGTTCCCCACCGACGGCCTGACCATCGCGGCGCGCCTCGCCCCGCTTGCCGCGAAGACGGTCGCCTCGGCGGCCGTGCTCGTCCTCGAAGGCATGAACGACGTCTCCGGCGAGTGCCACGACGACAACTTCAAGGGCGGCGTTGACCGCGACCTCGGCACCCTCAAGACAGACGCCTCGAGCATCATCTCGAAGCTCGACACTGAGGCCAGCTTCACCGACGACGCCGAGCTGGCGGCCCTCAAGACCGGCATCGAGACGCACGTCACCAACGCCAAGACCGAGATCAACAACAACATCTTCAACTCCAAGACGGAGATCATCACGAACGACAACGCCAACCGGGACGAGATGAAGTTCCTCCTCTTGCGCCTACAGATCGAGGCCGACCTCGCCTCGCCGGACGGTGCGACCGCGGTGGCGCTCTTCGCGTCGCCGGTCACGCCTCAGTGCTCGGCCGCGGCGGCCGCCCCGGTCAACCAGTGCGGGATGCTCGGCATGGTGCGGCAGATCGTCGTGCAGACCATCGCCCGGCTCGCCGGCCCCGCGACCGCCCAGGCGAACTCCTTCCTCGCCAAGGGCGACGCGCTCACGAACGCGCGCAACTACAAGGCCGCCTACCAGCAGTACAAGATGGCCTACAAGGCGGCCGCTAAGTAAACGCCGCCGCCGTCACCACGCGCGCGACCAGCGGGGGCCCTGGTGGTCTTCGTCGCGGAGGCGGGAGTTGACGCCGGCGCGGAGTTCGAGGAGGCGGCCCGCGAGCCAGAGGAGGTCGGAGAGGCGGTTGAGGTAGGGGAGGACGTGCGGGCTGACCTCCGCGCCCGACTCGGAGAGGCGGACGACCGCGCGCGCGGCGCGGCGGCAGACGGTGCGGGCCACGTCGTGGGCGGCCGCCGCCGCGTGGTCGCCCGCGTCGCCGCGCTTCGTCGCAATGCTCATTGGAAGAAACCCCCAAAGCAGTAGACAGTAGACAGTAGTCAGTAGCCAGTAGAAAAGCATTCGCCATCGAGTCGTCAGCGTGTCAGATTCAGCGCGCGTGGTGCGGGGCCTACTGGCTACTGACTACTGTCTACTGTCTACTCCGTTGATTTCCCTCGCGGCGCGCTGGCCGGAGTGGAGCGCGCCGTTCATCCACCTGATCCAGGCCGAGGTGTGGTCGCCGGCGAAGTGTATGCGGCCCTCGGGGCGCGCGACGTGCGGCCACAGCTCGGCCATCTGCCCCGGCCTGTACCAGGAGGACGCGCCGCGCGCGAAGGGGTCTTCGTCCCAGCACTTCGACGCGCCGCCCTCGAAGTGCTCGCGCGCGCCGGGGAAGACCGACTCCATCTGCCCGAGCACGAAGCGGACGCGCCCGGCCTCGTCCATCGCCGTGATGCGCCGCGCCTCCGGCCCGCCCGCGTAGGCTTGCAGGATGCCGCGCTGTCCCTCCTGGTTCGCGGTCATGTCGAAGACCTCGCCGATGGCGAGGTCGGTGCTGGCGAAGCCGCTCAGCCCCTCGTCCCTCCAGAACCTCCGCCGCGCCTGCAGCGAGACGCGCGCCGCCGAGAAGTAGGGCAGGCCCTCGACGGCCCGCCGCTTCCCTTCGGAGAAGGGCGGCGAGACTTCGACGCGGCGCAGCACCGAGAAGGGGACGGCGCAGACGAGGCGGTCGGCCGCGTGCGTCTCGCGTGAGCCTGCCCGCAGGGCGTGGGCGCGGACGCCGGCGGCGTCCTGCTCGACGCGCACGACCTGCGTGCCGTAGCGAATCCTCTCGGCGAGCCGCGCGGCGAGGGCCTTCGGCAGAAGGTCGTTGCCGCCGCGGATGCGGTAGTGCTGCCCGGCGTTGAGCTGGTGCCAGGTGTCGCGCAGCACCACGAGCGCCGAGACCGACTCGAAGCCGTCGCCCCAGAGCGCGCCCCAGCCGTGCGTCATAAAGGCGACCGCCTCGGGCGAGGCGCCGTTGCGGCGGATGAGTTCGGCGAACGAGACCTCGTCGTACTTACGCGGCACCTCCCAGCCGGGCGCGGCCGGGTCGCCCAGCTCTTCAAAGATCGAAGGCGGCCGGTACTTCCTCCAGAGGCCGCCGCGCCCCAACCGCTTCTCCTCTTCGGTCAGCTCGTAGGGCCACGCGGCCGGCTCGCCGTACTTGTACTTGACGCGCCGGCCGCGCATGTAGGCGAGTTGCCACTCGGACGGCTGGCGGTAAGGGTCGAGCTTGAGGCCGAACTCCTCCGCGTACCGGAGCGTGTAGGCGTGCGTGTCGGGGATGAACATCGCGCCGGCCTCGGCGTAGAGGCCGTCGGAGAACGGCTCGCGCATCGTGTAAACGCGCCCGCCCGGCCGCGTGCGCGCTTCGAGCACCGTCACGTCGTGGCCGGCGCGCACCAACTCGTAGGCCGCCGACAACCCCGCGAGGCCCGCGCCCAGGACGAGCACCTTCTGCGCCGCGCCCCCCCGCTTCAGACGCCCGACGGCAACCTCCTGCGCCCGCGCCGGCCACGCGACCAGCGCGCCCGCCGCGGCCAGCCCCGTCTGCCGCAAAAATTTTCGCCGGGTGGTGGTCATAAAGCAGTAGACAGTAGTCAGTAGACAGTAGGAAAACCTTCGCTAATCAATCGTTCGGGTGTCAGCGTCAGTTATCGTAGTGCGGGGCCTACTGTCTACTGACTACCGTTTACTCCCCTCGGACGAACGAGCACGGCGGCACGAATCGCCGGTGCACAGTGGCGGGAACCGTGCGGGCTTTGCACCCGGCTTCTCTTGCGCCCGCTTTGCGGCGGGCGTTCGACCTGCGACGGTCAGCCCGGCCCGGCGTTCTCGCGCGGGCCGCGGCTGAATCAGCGGTGGTAAGTCTGAAAGCAAAGAGCGGACGCCGCGGCCCCGCCCTCCCGCTGAGTCGGACGGGCCGCGCGTTAAGGTGAGACAACCTACCACCGCGCGGCGACGAACGTCGAGCCGTGGCCGGAACGCCCGGCCGGCGAACGAGACCGGCCGGCCAGTCCAAGGCCGGAGTTGATGCTGTAGAATGATGCGCGACCGCGCCCAGGCGACCGACTCGGACTTGGGAGAAGGAACGTGGGGCCGGCCGGCGGGCTCCGGTGGGGCAAACTTTATCCTCGCCCCGGCCCGCGAAGAACCCGCCGCGCGCGGCCGCCGAGGTGAGTGAATGTGAGCCGCCGAGAGACGCCGCCCGAGCGGCCCGTCTACGACCGCGTCGCCCCGCACTACGACCGCGCGATGCGCCCGCTCGAACGCCGGGCGCTGGCGCGGCTGAGGGCCGACCTCCTCGCGCGCCTGCCCGCCGGCGCGCGCCTGCTCGAAATCGGCGCGGGCACGGGGGCCAACTTCCCCTTCTACCCGCGCGGGACGGAGGGCGCGGCCACCGAGCCGAGCCGCGAGATGCTGGCGCGGGCGAGCGTGCGCGCGGAGCGGCCGCCGGGCGTCCGCCTCGTGCAGGCCGCCGCCGAGCGCCTGCCCTTCGGGGCCGGCAGCTTCGACGCCGCCCTGGCCGCGCTCGTCTTCTGCTCGGTCGAGTCTCCGGCCGCGGCCTTCGCAGAGCTGCGGCGCGTCGTCCGGCCGGGCGGCACGGTCGCGCTGCTCGAACACGTGCGGCCGCCGGGCCTGCTCGGCTACGCCTTCGACGCGCTCAACGTCCTGACCGTCGCGCTCCTCGAAGACCACTTCAACCGGCGGACGGCCGCAGAGGCGCGCCGCGCCGGCCTCCGCGTCGAGCGCGTCGAGCCGCACCTGCTCGGCGCCGTCCAACTGATCGTCTGCAGGAATTTTTGATTCCAGATTTGCGATTTGCGATTTAAAGTTATCAGTCGTCAGTTATCAGTTATCAGTAAGGGCAAAAAACTGATAACTGACGACTGATAACTGATGACTGAAAATCAAAAATCGCAAATCCCTCCGCGGGTCGGTTGCCAGGGGTGGAACTACGAGGACTGGGTGACGCCGGCCGGGGGCGGGCGGGCGGTCTTCTACCCGCGGGGGACGCGGGCCGACCGGATGCTGGAGGTTTATGCCCGCGCCTTCGACACGGTCGAGGTGGATTCGACCTTCTACGCCGCGCCCTCCGAGCAGACGCTCGGAGGCTGGGCCGCGCGCACGCCCGACGACTTCACCTTCTCGCTCAAGCTCCCGCAGGAGATCACGCACGAGCACTCTTTGCGCGGCCCGCGCGCGGCCGAGGCGCTCGAAGACTTCGCGGCGCGCGCCCGCCGCCTCGGCGCGAAGCTCGCGGCCGTGCTCGTGCAGTTGCCGCCGCAGTTCGAGGCGACGGCCTTGAACGCGCGCGCCCTCGCCGAGTTCGTGCCGCTTTTGCCCGCCGACATCCGCTTCGCCTTCGAGCTGCGCGACCCCTTCTGGTTCGAGGAGGACTTGCTGGAGCCGCTGGCGCGGCGGGCGAACGTCACGCTCGCGCTGGTCGAGGGCCGCTGGGTGACGCGCGAGCGCGTGTGGCGCGCGGCGGCGCGGGTGCTTGAGCGGGCCGACTTCGCCTACCTGCGCTGGATGGGCGAGCGCGACCTCACGCGCTTCGACGCCGTTGAGCGCCGGATGGACGCCAACCTCCTCCTCTGGTCGCGCGCCGTCGAGCGCCTCGCCGAGCGCGGCCTCCGCGTCTTCGCCTACTTCAGCAACTTCTACGAGGGCCACGCCCCCGCCAGCGCCAACAAGCTCAAGCGCCTCCTCGGCCAGACGGTCGTCGAGCCGGACGAACTTGAGCACCAGCCGTCACTCTTCTAAAAAAGTTTCGAGTTTCGAGTTTCGAGTTTCGAGT
>DASZKF010000566.1:0-11825 GCA_035947355.1 Pyrinomonadaceae bacterium
GCGTTCCGCTCATCTACCTCCTAAGACGGCCCGCCGCCGTCCGCGTTGATTCACTGCGGCCGGGAACGCGTCCGCGAGCGAGCGCACGCGGAGGTGGCGGCGCAGCTCGGCGGCCCTGACGGCGGCGCGCGGCCGGAAGCCGACCGTCACGGCGCGGCCCGGCAGGAGGTCGAAGAAGTTGTCCGTGAAGTCGCCTTCGAGCGCGCCGGCCGAGAGGCGGACGGCCCTGGCGAGTCTGTCCGAGCGCACGGTCACGGTCAGGGCGCGGCCCGCGCCGCCGACCTCGGCCGAGACCTTGGCGCGCGGGAGCCGGAGGTTTTTGAACGGCTCGAAGAACAGGCGGTTAGAGGCGAGCGTCTTCGCCCCCGCCGAAAGCTCGCAGTACACGAAAACCTCGCGCGTGTCGGCCCCGCGCAGCAGCGCCTCCCTGCGGACGCTCGCGTAGACGCCGCTCGCCAGCGGCCTGACCTCGACGGGGAACTGTCCTTCGTAAAGTCTCCGCCCCTCGAAATCCATCAGGGCCACCTTGAGCACCGAGGGCGTCGGCGTCGTGCGGTCCGAGACGACGTAGAACCTGACCTCGCCCTCCTCCTCGCGCGGGCTGAGGAGGAGGTCTTTGTAGAAGCGCGCGGCGTAGTGGTGCAGCGCCTTCCAGCGGCCGAAGTAGTCCACGCCCGACCAAGAGGCGACGGGCCAGCAGTCGTTCACCTGCCAGTAGAGCGAGCCCATGTTGCGCGGCATCGAGCGGCGGAAGTGCTCGGCCCCGACGCGGATGCCCTCGGCCTGCAAGACCTGGCTGACGTAGAGGAACGACTCGAAGTCCTTCGGCTCCGGGTACTCGCGCAGCATGTACTCGCGGATGAGCTGGTTGCCGCGCGGGTGGCGCTGGTGCGCGAGCATCACCGGCGACTGGATGTCGTGGTCTGAGGGCACGGTGTAGGCGTTGACCGTCTCGATGTCGGGGAAGGACTGGAAGCCGTACTCGCTCATGAAGCGCGGGAACTGCCGCTCGTACTCGGCGAAGGGCTTCGAGGCGTGCCACACCTCCCAGTAATGCACGTCGCCGACGCGCTGCGAGTCGGGGTCTTCTTCGAGGTTCGAGCTGGGCGAGCTGGGCCAGTACGCCCGCGCGGGGTCGTGCTCGGCGACCACTTCGGGCAGCACGCCGTGGAAGATTTTCTTGTAGTCGTCCCAGAGCCTGGCCGGCAGTTTCTCCTTCCAGCCCCAGTGCTGCCAGGCCGTCTCGACCTCGTTGTTGCCGCACCAGAGCGCGAGGCTCGGGTGGTTGCGCAGGCGGCGCACCTGGTCGGCAGCCTCGCGCCGGACGCTCTCCAGGAACTCCGCGTCGCCGGGGTACATGCTGCACGCGAACATGAAGTCCTGCCAGACGAGGAGCCCCAGCTCGTCGCAGAGGTCGTAGAACTCGTCCGACTCGTAGATGCCGCCGCCCCAGACGCGGAGCATGTTCATGTTGGCGTCGCGCGCGGAAACGAGCAGCCGGCGGTAGCGCTCGCGCGTCACGCGCGTGGGGAACGAATCGGCCGGAATCCAGTTGCCGCCCTTGGCGAAGACGGGGACGCCGTTGACGACGAACTCGAAGCTCTTGCCCCAACGGTCGGGGCGCTGGCGCAGCTCCAGTGTGCGAAGGCCGACGCGCGCCGCGGTCTCGTCGGCGGGCGAACCTCCGACGACGAGCCGCGCGCGCAGGCGGTAGAGGTTCTGCGGGCCGAGGCCGTTCGGCCACCAGCGGCGCGGGCGCTCGACCGGGAAGTCAACGGTAAGCTTCTGCGCGCCCGCGGCGAGCCTGACGCGGCGCCG
Organism: Pyrinomonadaceae bacterium; assembly: GCA_035947355.1. Taxonomy (GTDB): domain Bacteria; phylum Acidobacteriota; class Blastocatellia; order Pyrinomonadales; family Pyrinomonadaceae; genus QHXN01. The sequence goes on from DASZKF010000566.1 coordinate 1,819, forward strand.
CGCGAGCGTCGTGGCGCGTTGTGAGGACACGTCCTCGACGACGAGCGTCGCTTCCGCGGGGCCGTCGGCCGTGACCTCGGCCTCGGCCGAAAGCTCGGCCCGCGCGTCTTCGAGCCGGCGCTGCGCGACGCGCAGGGAGTCGAAGCGCGCCGCGTCCCAGGCCTCCAGGCGGACGGGCCGCCAGACGCCGCTCGTGACGAAGCGCGGCCCCCAGTCCCAGCCGTAGTGGTAAGGGGCCTTGCGCGTGTGCGGGCTGGTCTTCTCGCCCTGGTCGTTCGGCGCGGGCAGCTCGTAGCCGAGCGCCTTCATCCGCGGCAGCACCTCGTTAATCGGCGAGCGGAAGACGACGCGCAGGGTGTTCTCGCCTGCGCGGAGCGCGCCCTTGGCGTCAACGCGCCAGGTCCGGAACATGTTGTCGGCCGAAAGTATCGGCGTGCCGTTGAGCGTCACCGCGGCGTAGGTGTCGAGCCCCTCGAAGACGATCTCGACGTGGCGGCGCGCGACGAGAGACGGCGCGACGCGGAAGGTCGTCTCGTACTCCCAGTCAGTCTTTCCGACCCACTGGAGCTTCTTCTCGTTGTCGCGGTAGAAGGGGTCTTCGATGAGCCTGTTGGCGAGGAGGTCTGTGTGGACGCAGCCCGGCACAGAGGCCGGACGCCACTCGCCCTTGCCCGCCTCCCGGAACCTCCAGCCGTCGTGCAAAGTCAGGACGGCCTTCGGCCCGCGGGCCGCCGCCTCGGAGTGCGCCCAGCAGAGGGCACAGGCGGCGGCCAGGAGCCACAGCGCCGGTGAAATCCTTTGTCTCATAACGGGGAAAGAATCAGGGGATTTTTGATTTACGATTTTTGATTTTCGATTGGCAGGCGAAGGCCGCGCTGTCTGTAAATCGAAAATCAAAAATCTTACTTTATCGCCGCCGCCTCGGCCGCGGTCAGCGAGAGCTTGCCGCGCAGCTCGGTGTGGGCCGAGGAGCGGCCGACGAGCACTTCGAAGTCGCCGGGGTCTGCGCGCCAGCGGCGGCCTTCGGCGTCGTAGTAGGAGAAGGCGCGGCCGTCGAGGGCGACCGTCACCCGCTTCGTCTCGCCGGGCCGGAGGTGCACCTTCGCGAACCCTTTCAGCTCCTTGATGGGCCGCGGAACCTTCGCCGGCCCGCCCCCCACGTAGACCTGCGCCACGTCCGCGCCCGCGCGCGTGCCGGTGTTCTTCACGTCGAAAGAGACCTCGTAGGCCGGCCCCGCGGCACCGCCGCCCGCGGGCCTCACGGAGAGGTTGCTGTAGGCGAAGGTCGTGTAGGAGAGGCCGTGGCCGAACGGGAAGAGCGGCCGCACGCCCGCCTTCTCGTAGCCGCGGTAGCCGACGAAGACGCCCTCCTTGTAGACGACGCGGTTCGTGCCGGCCTCCGGGTAGTAGCTCGCGTGCGCGGGGTTGTCCTCCCAGCGGCGCTCGAACGTGACGGGCAGGCGGCCCGAAGGGTTCACGTCGCCGAGCAGGACTTCGGCCAAGGCGGTGCCGCCCTCCTGCCCCGGATACCAGGCCTCGACGAGCGCCGGCACGCGCTCGACCCACCCGGCCATGTCCACGTTGCCGCCCGAGGTGAGGACGACGACCGTGTTCTTATTGGCCGCCGCCATCTCGCGGATCAGCTCGTCCTGGCCCGGCGGGAGGCGGAACGTGCGGTCGGCCGCCTCGCTCTCGGTCTCGTGGTCGAAGCCGGCGGCGACGACGACCACGTCCGAGCGCGCCGCCAGGGCTTTCGCCTGCGGGTCTACGAGCGAGCCGCGGCGGGCGAAGCCGAGGCCGAGGCGTCCGCCGAGCCAGAACGAGCGGCCGCGGTGTTCGAGCACGACCTTGTGCGGGCGGGCGTCGAGCTTGAGCGTGGCGTAGTTGAGCAGCGCCGGGTGCTGCGACCAGTTGTCGAGGACTACACGGTCGTCCACGTAGAGGCGGAACGAGCCGCCGTCCTCTCCCGTGGATTCGACGAAGACGTCGAAGTCGCCGGCCTCCTTCGGGACGTAGTAGCCGGTGAAGCGTTCCGAGATCGTCTTCTCGGGGAACGACATCCCCCCGCGGCGGAAGTTGACGCGCGGCTCGGTGCGCGTGACGACGGGCGCGCCCTTCAGCTCCGGGTTGTCGAAGTACTCGGCCTTGAGTCCGGCCGAACCGCCCCCGGCCTCGGTCACGAAGTTGGTCGCCTCGGCCATCTCGGCGTGCGTCGGCAGGCCGCGGTGGTGGTAGACGTTGGCCGAAGAGGCGAGCGCGTTGCTTAAGCCCTCCATGATGCTAACGGCGACGAACGGCTCGACGCGCCCGCTCCCTCCGCCCATCGGCACGGCCGGGTAAGACGAGGGGCCGATGACGGCCACGCTCTTCAGCCTCGCGCGGTCGAGCGGCAGCACGCCGCCCTCGTTCTTGAGCAGCACGACGCCCTCGCGCGCGGCTTCGAGCGCGACGCGGCGGCCCTGCTGGTTGAAGCGCGGGACGGAGAGGTCTGTCTGGTCGCGGTCGAGCCAGCCGAAGCGCGCCGCCGTCCGCAGAATCCTCCGCACCTTGTCGTCAATCGTGGCGGCCGAGACCCGGCCCTGCTCGACGGCCGGCAGGAGGTTCTTCCGGTTCATGTGCTGCGGCCCCGGCATCTCCAGGTCCTGCCCGGCGTTGGCCGCCGCCACCCCGTCGTAGGTGGCGAACCAGTCCGACATCATCACGCCGTCGAAGCCCCACTCCTGCTTGGCGATGTCGGTGAGCAGGTGCTTGTTCTGCGAGGCGTGCTCGCCGTTGAGGAGGTTGTAGGAGTTCATGATGGCCGCGACGCGCGCCTCGCGGACGGCGGCCTCGAAGGCCGGCAGGTAGATTTCGCGCAGCGTCCGCTCGTCAATGACCGAGTCGGTGTTGTGGCGGTTGAACTCCGAGTTGTTGCCGGCGTAGTGCTTGATGGTGGCGGCGACGCCCTGCGACTGGACGCCGCGGATGTAGCCGACGGCGGTGCGCGCGGCGAGGAACGGGTCTTCGCCGAAGTACTCGAAGTTGCGGCCGTTCATCGGCGCGCGGTAGATGTTGACGCCGGGGCCGAGGAGGAAGTGGACGCCCTTGGCGCGGGCGTCGCGCGCGATCTCGGTGCCGACGCGCTCGGCCAGCTGCGTGTTCCAGGCGGCGGCCAGCGCGATGCCGCTCGGCATGGTGGTGGCGGGGCCGAAGTTGCGCACGCCCGCGGGCCCGTCGGCCATCTTCAGGCGCGGCAGGCCGACGCGCTCGACGGCGCGGACGAAGAAGCCGTCGGTGCCGCCCAGAAGGTCTATCTTCTCTTCGAGCGTCATCCGCTTGAGCATCGCCTCGACGCGGGCGTCCGCTTCGGGCGACGGCTGCTGCGCCCGCGCCGGCGCGGCGAGCAGCGTTAAGACGACGAGCGTGGATAAGAGTCTTCTCATCATTGAATCCCTTCGCGGCGCACGGCGGCCCGGCCGCGAGCGAGCGCGTTCCCGAGTCCGGGGCTTCGGGTTAAGAGACCTGTCTTCAACCCGAAGCCCGAAACCTAACGCGGCTCGGACGTAAAAAATTCCCCTGGGGCGGATGGCAGAACGTGTGAATTCAGCCCGGCATTGTACCCCAGCCGCCCCCTGTTGCAAGGTGGAATTCCCGTTCCCGGAAAAAGCATCCGCCGCGGCTGACGGACTATGAAATTCCCCGAGATCGAAACGTCGCGCCTCCGCCAGCGCCCCCCTCAGGGCCGGCGAGCGGGCGCGGGTGATGTGTTTCGGCGCGGCTTCGCGCGTTAAAGTTCGGGGCGGCCAAAGCCAACCCCGAGCCTTCGCCGACCGAGGTGGCAGCCGATGCCGAAGCGAGAGAAGAATCTCAGCCCGCGACTCTGGTGCGCGCCGCTCCTCCTGGCCCTTCTCTGCGCCGGCCCGGCCCTCGCGCAGGAGCCGCTCACCAAGACCACACTGGTCGTGCCGCTCGGCGAGACGCCCGTGAAGGTCAACGTCTACGAGAGACGCGGGGCCTCGGTCACTTTCGTCGCGCCGCACCACAACGAGCAGACCGCGCTGGCCGCGGCCAAAGAGGCCGTCGCCCGAAAGGGCGGCCGGCTCGTCGAGGTCGAGTCCTTCGACGAGCGGGGCCGCCCGGCGCGCCGCCTGAGCTTCGCGCTCCGCGCGAAGCACTACAGCGTAGACCCGAACCGCATCTTCACCGCGAACGGGAGGCGTTGCGGCCGCGTCGCGCCCGAAGCGGACGCGGCCGTCCGCGCGTTCGCCGACGGCCTTCTGAAGATCATCTTCGCGCCCGGCGGCGACCGCCTGCGCGACGGCGAGCCGTTCGTCGTCGCCGTCCACAACAACGGCGACGTTGGCGAGAAGCCGCCGCAGGAGCGCGACGCAGACCTGACCGCCGCCGCCTTCGTCCGCGGCGGCGCGGCCCGGCCCTTCGCGCGCGGAGCCTTCCAGGAACAGGCCGCCGGCGTCTACCTCTCGAACCTGGAGAACGACGAGGACAACTTCGTCTTCCTCTCGACGCCGCGCCTGCTCTGGCCTTTCGCCGAGCGCGGCTTCAACGTCGTCGTGCAGAAGCCGGCCGCGGAGTTGCAGGACGCCGGCTGCGGCGTAGACGACGGCTCGCTCTCGGTCTACTCGGCCCGACACCGAATCCCCTACGTCTGCCTCGAAGCCGACGCCGCCCACGGCGCAGAGCGCCAGAGGCAGATGCTCGCCGCAGTCTACCCGCTCCTACCCGCCGCGGCCGCGGCCGCGTCTACCGGCGGCCTCAAGTGAACAGAAGCCGAAGTGCTTGGAGGCTGTTCGGGGAGTCCCGGAGGGACGGCCGGGAATAGCCCAGCGATTTATCGCTGGGTCAGCAGCGGGATAAAAATCGCGAGCCCCGGAGGGACGGCCGGAGGTCGCTTCAGCCGTCCCTACGGGACTCGCCTTCCTCACCGAACTCATGCCCGGCGCTGAAGCGCTGGGTTATTCCCGGCCGTCCCTCCGGGACTCCCCGAACAGCCCCTTAGAACTAAACGACCATCGAAAAGATTCACGCCATCGCAGGTAGTTGGAGGCGGCCTTCTCCGGGGCCGCCTCTTTCGCTTTCCGGCGCGCCCGATGTTGATTTCTTTGCCCCGGCGAGTGCGCGTTAGAAGGCGAGGGCGAACGGTTGATGACGAAGGCGGCTCAAAGATTTTTGACGGCGTTCCTGATGGCGGCTCTGGCCGCGGCGAGCTGTTATGGCGCCAAGGTTCGGCGGGCGGCGGCCGGCGGGCGCGAGGCTCCGCCGCCGTCGGTGGCTGCGAAGAGGGCGGCCTTCAACAGGCCGGCCGCCGCGAGGTTCGGCGAGGCGCTGGCCGGCGCGCTCGGCCGGCGCGGCCTGAAGCCCTCGGCGCTGTGCGCCGCCGAAGGCCCCCTGGGGCGTCGCATCCTCGAAGAGTACGGCGCGGTCTTCCTCGCCGCCGACGAAGTCCTGACGCCGCGCGTCTGCGTGTTCAAGAGCGCCGAGGAGGTCGCCTCGTTTCAGCGGGAGGCGCGCGCGGCCGCGGGCGACTTCGGGGGCGTGACGGTCGAGTTGCAGCCGGCCGCGATGCGCGCCCTTTTGGCCGCGCGCGAGGAGGCGACGGCCGCCGGCCTCAGCATCTCGCCGCGCGACGGGGCCGAGGCCGGCCGGCGCGATTACGCCGCCACCCTGCGGCTCTGGAATTCGCGCCTCCTCCCGGCGCTCGAACACTGGCGGAGGCTCGGCCACCTCACGCCGGCAGACGCCGACCGCCTCGCCGCGCTGCCCGTGCGCGAGCAGGTCGGCGCGGTGCTCGACTACGAGCGGCGCGGCATCTTCTTCAGCAGGGATTTCTCCAAGTCCATCCTCTACTCGGCGGCCGCGCCCGGCACGTCGCAGCACCTCTCGCTCCTGGCCTTCGACGTCGTCGAGCACGACGACCCCGACGTGCGCAGAATCCTCGCCCGCCACGGCTGGTTCCGCACCGTGCGCGGCGACGCGCCGCACTTCACGTACCTCGGACTCGTCGAAGACGACCTGCCTTCGCGCGGCCTGAAGAAGGTCAGGACGGCGGCCGGCGAGTTCTGGGTCCCGAACGTCTGAGGCCGAAGGCGCCCGCGCGCGCCGCTCACCCGCCGGCGTAGAGGTTCAGCTTATTGCGCTTGAGGTAGGAGAGTTTTTCCCGGAGCTGCGCCTCTTCCCCCGGCGTGTAAATCTCGAACTTCGTCGCCCGGTTGCACTCCTCGACGCTCTCGCGTTCGAGGTAGCACTTCCGCCAGGCGCTCTTGTTCTGCCGGTAGTATTCGAGGACCCCGATGCCGCCCGCGCCCAGAGGCAGGGACGTCACAAGGAAGAGCGCCGCGTAGAGGTGCGGCGCGAATCTCAAGAGCGGCCGGGACTGGCCGAGCAGAAGGAGGTGGAAGTACAGCCCGAGGAGGGCCGGGATCAGGTACGGCATGTAGCGCCCGGCCTGCGCCGTGTCCACCCCGCGGCAGACCCGCCCGACCGCCGTGTTCAGGCAGAAGAGCAGGCTGTAGCCGATCAGGATGCTGATGATGAGGCTGGCCCGCTGCGAGGCCGCGCGCCCCCGCACGAGCAGCCACGCGTGGCGCGCGAGCACTCCGGCCAGCACGAGCGTCAGGCCGACGCCGACCGCCGACGGCACGAGCCCGTGGCCGCCCAGCCGCAGGTAGCCCGCAAACATCAGGCCCACGTACCAGAAGTAACGGAGCGGCTGCTCGTCGGGGAAGCGGAAGCAGTCGGTCGCAGGGATCAGCGTGTAGTCCACGAAGAAGAGCGCCAGCGAGAGGAGCGAGGCGGCGAGCGCCGCCAGCGCCGCCAGCCAGCGCCCGCCCTCGCGCGCCGAGCGGTAGACTTCGAGCGCCAGCGCGGCCGGCGTAATCACGCCCATGAAGAAGCCGAACCCCGTGAAGACGAGCAGGAAGTTTACGCCGACGACCGCGGCGTAGGCGGCCCGGCCCGGCAGCGTCCACGCCAGGCAGTAGAGCACCGAGAGGAGCAGCGGCAGCGCGCCGTGCGAAGGGTTCGGGACGATGACGTAGAGCCCGAGCAGCACGGGCGACATGAAGAGCAGAGGGATCGCCACGTCCGCGAAGGCGACCGGGCCGACGACGCGCGCCTTCAGGTAGAGGGCGGCGAGCATCGCCGCGAAGACGAGCGCCCCGATGACGAGCGCCTCGGCCCGCGTGTCCCAGCCCGTCAGCTCGGCGACGAACTTGTTGACGAACGCGCCCAGCCCGTGCCGGATCGGCCCGACCTGCATGAGGAACGCTTTCGTGAGGCCCTCGCCCCGGAAGAGCGGCGAGTAGAAGTGCCACTGGTCTAAGTAGAGGAGGTTGACCGAGTAGCGGCTGATGTAGAGCGCGGTGCGCCACCCCAGCAGGGCCGAGGCGAGCAGGACGAACAGCAGCGGCAGGTTCCGCCGGCCCCAGCTCAACAGTCCGCCTCGCGTCTGCCGCATGTGTGGTTCGGGGCGGGCGCTACTCCGCGGCCTTCTCGGCCACGAGCAGGATGTTCTTGCCGAAGGGCGGGGGGGCGAGCGCCTCGACGCGGCGCAGCAGCGGCACGCAGAAATTGTCGTAGAACCTGACGGCCGCCGGCTCCATCTTCTCCGAACGCAGCACGCGGTACTTGACCCACCACGGCAGGACGCCGGCCGCGTCGAGGTAGACGGCCTTGACGACCCTCAGCCCGGCGCGCTCGCACTTCTCCCTCAGCTCGCGGCGCGTGTAGCGGCGGCGGTGGCCGACCTGCCGGTCGAAGCTGCCGTAGAGCCAGGCGAAGGCCGGCACGAAGACGAAGGCCCGGCCGCCCGGCGCGAGCGCGTCGCGGACGGCCCGCAGCTCGCCCTCGTCGTCCTCGACGTGCTCCAGCACGTTGACGTAGATGATCGAGTCGGGCCGCTGCTCCTCGGCCACCCGCGCCGCCACCCGCCCGAAGGTGTCGTTGTAGACGCGCACGTCCGGGCCGGGGGCCATCCGCCCGACGCGCTCGACGAGCAGGCGGTGCATGTCGGCCGAGGGCTCGACGAGCGTGAGCGACGCGGGCCGGAGTTCGAGGAGCAGTTCGGAGAAGGAGCCCGTCCCGGCCCCGACCTCGACGAGGCGGGTGCCGAGGTGGGGCGCGAAGAGGTCGAGGATCCAGCGGTGGTAGTTGCGGGCGAACGACATGGACTCCAGGTCGCGCCCGGCGTAGGCGAGCCCCTCACCCATAGGTCTGCCCGTCGAGCGCCGCGGGGAAGCTGTGGGCCTCGGCCTGTCGGAGTTCCGGGACGCGGGTGAAGGAGGAGTCGAGGCTGCAGAAGAGGTTGAAGCGGAGGATGAGCCAGAGCGCCTGGAGGCCGTCGCGCAGCCCGATCTTCTTGCCCTCCTCGTAGGTGCGGCCGTAGTAGCTGATCGGCACCTCGTAGATGGCGCAGCCGAGCTTCGCCACCTTCGCCGTGACCTCGACCTCGAAGCCGAAGCCGCGCGAGGTGATCCGCATGTTGCGGATGATCTCGCCGCGGAACGCCTTGTAGCCCGTCTCGATGTCCGTCATGTTGAGGTTCGTCAGGACGTTCGAGAGGAAGGTCAGGAACTTGTTGCCGAGGTAGTGGTAGAAGTAGAGGACGCGGGTCGCGCGCCGGACGAGGAAGCGCGAGCCGTAGACCACGTCCGAGCGGTCGTCCACGATGGGCTGGATGACGAGCGGGATCTCGGCCGGGTCGTATTCGAGGTCGGCGTCCTGCACGATGACGATCTCGCCGCGCGTGAGCGCGAAGCCCGTGCGGAGCGCGTCGGCCTTCCCGCGGTTGCGCTCGTGGCGCGCCACGCGCACCCGCGGGTGGCGCTCGGCCAGCTCCTCGGCGACCCGGTGCGTGGCGTCCGTCGAGCAGTCGTCGACGATGATGATTTCGAGCAGCCGCGGCAGCGGCAGCAGCTTCTCGACCACCCGCGCCAGCGTCCTCTCCTCGTTGTAGGCGGGGACGACGACCGAAAGGGCCGCGTGGTATTTGTCCTGCTCAGTCATGGGTCGCACGTCTGAACTGCGAGGCCCGGCGCCCGGCGGCTCCCGGCCGGCGCTCTCGGCGCGGGCCTCGCGGCCGCCTTGGCCTCAAAAACCTTGATCCAGAAACATTGATGAGGATCGCGCCCCGCATAAAAGCTTACGCGGGCGTTACAACAGGCAGGGCCGCCCCTCGTTCCCTCGTTAGACCCCGCCGGGGCCGAGCCGCCCCGAGGAGCTTCGTCACGTTCGACGCCCGGCATTCTACTTCAGCCCCGCGGCCGAGACAAGCAAGCGGCCTCGGCCGCTGGCACGCCATTCGCCCCACACGCGTCTGACTCTGCCAGAGCGTAACGATTCACTTCGCGCCGCCGCCCGCGCGGGCGCGCACGTGTACGGCTTTGCCCGCCCCGCGCGCCCCGACGGCCGCGGGGCGGGGCGGCGGCCGGCTGTGATTTTAAAACCCACGAAGGCAGCACCGAAGCGTCCGGGGGAGGAGTCCTGATGACACCGACTGTCAACGACCGGCTGGCCGCGCGCGAGCGCCCCGCCGGCTCGCCCGTCATGTACCAGTCCTGGGGCGACCTGCTGTTCATGCACTGGCGGGTCGAGACGGCCGCGCTCCGGCGGCTGATACCGGAGCGGCTGGAGATAGACACCTTCGAGGGCGAGGCGTGGGTCGGCGTCACCCCGTTCACGCTCTCGGGCGTGCGGCCCGTCCTCCTGCCGGCGCTGCCCTTCGTGAGCGAGTTCCACGAGATCAACGTCCGCACCTACGTCCACCTCGGAGGCGTCCCCGGCGTCTGGTTCTTCTCGCTCGACGCCAACAGCGACCTCGCCGTGGCCGGCGCGCGCGCCCTCTTCCGCCTCCCCTACTTCTCGGCGGAGATCACGCGCGAGCACGGCGAGGACACGACCGTCTTCATGTCCTCGCGCGAGGGCGACTCGGCCCCGCACGCCTCGTTCGGCGCGACCTGGAAGACCGGCGAGGAGCTGCCCGAGGCCGAGCCCGGCACGCTCGACTTCTTCCT
>DASZKF010000567.1:0-5578 GCA_035947355.1 Pyrinomonadaceae bacterium
CCCAGGGCCTGGTTCGCGCCCGTCATGTCCTGGTGGACGTTGGCGAGAATCTTCTTCGCCTCCGAGGGGTTGTCGCTGAAGTACCTGTACTCGGAGTAAATCTCGTCCGTCCACCAGAAGCGGAGGTCGCGCGTCGGGCGCTTGACCTTGCCCTCGCGGATGAGCTTGTTGAAGACGCGGGCGAGTTCGAGGAGGTTGGCGCAGCCGCTCCCGTCGTCGTTGGCCGACCCCTGCTCCTCCTGCAGGTGCGCGGTCAGCACGATCTGCTCGACGCCGGGGCGCGTGCCGCGGATGACGGCCTCGACGAAGCCGGTGCGGCCGGGCGCGGCCCCGACCTCCGTGTCCACCTTCGCGCGGACGACGACGCGCCCGCCCTTGACCACCTTGCCCGTGGCGAAGAAGTCCTCTTCGGTGTCATCGCTCTCGAGCATCCGCCGCAGCGTCTCGCCGCGGCGCGGCGGCAGGACGAAGGCGAAGGTGTCGCGGCCGCCGGCGGGCGTGTTCACGTTGATGCGCGACCAGGCGATCTGGTCGGGCGCGTCCAGGATGCTTTTGCTCTCGGAGGTCTCGTAGGTGACGACGCCGAGGGCGCCCTTGGCGCGGACGGCGTTCTCGACGGCGGCCTGCGGCGAGCCGCTCGTGAGGACGATCTTGCCTTTCACGTCGAGGCCGCGGAGCGCGGCCGGGCTGGCGTTGCCGACGTAGACGAGTTCGGCCGTCACGTCGGCGTCGCGGCTGCCGTCGGCGAGGAAGACGGCGTGCTCGCCGATGTCGGCGAGCTTGACCTCGACCGGCTCGACCACCCACAGCTCGCCGGCGCGGGCCGTGTAGTTGGGGCCGGGCAGCGGCTGCTCGACGAAGCGCACCTCTTCGAGGCCGGCCTCCCTGGCGGCCCGCTGCACGTAGTCGGCGGCCTTGAAGTAGCCCTCCATGCCGGAGTCGCGGTGCCAGTGCGAGAGCCAGCGGATGTGCTCGAAGGCGCGGTCGCCGGAGATTTCGTTCGCCAGCATCCGAATCTCTTCGTCGGTCAGGAACGGCGTCGTCTGCGCGCGCGCGACCCGCGCGAGCGGCGACGAAAGGAAGCCGGTGAGGACGAGGGCGAGCAGCAGTTTTCTAGTCATCGAAGACTCCTGTGGATGGTTGAGTCACTAATGCCGGTTGAGCGTAACGGGCGTCAGAATTTAACACAGAGGGCACGGAGGGCACACAGAGGACACAGAGAAATCCAGGTTTCAATCTCAAATCCGAAATCCGGAATTCTTCTCTGTGTCCTCTGTGTGCCTCCGTGCCCTCTGTGTGAACCTTGCCTTGCCCGAGACTCAACCACAGTCTTCAGAGTCGACCCTGCACAAGTATCTGGAAATGCGACGCCATCCCGCCCGGCAGGATCATCTCGCGCGCGCCGAGCCGCAGCGCCATCAAGGCCGCGTCGCCCTGCGTGAGCTTGCTCTCCAGCTCTAACTGTTCGAGCAGGCCCGCCCGCAGGAGAAAGGCGTCAAGCCTTTCGAAGAGCACGGTGCGCAGGCCGGCGCGCTCGCCCGCTTCCCTCACCTGCGTCCAGTTGACGGTCGCCGTCAAGTCCTGCTCGCCGGGGCGCGCGAGCAGGTCGGAGGCCGCGGCGTGCCCGCGGAAGGCGCGCAGCGTCCCCTCGCGGCGGTGCGGCGCGCCGTACAGCTCCGGGGCTTCCGCGCCGTAATCAACCGTCACCACAAACCCTCGCCCCGCGAGCCCCGCCGCCCGCGCGACCCACCCGTCGAGGTCGAGGCAGACTTCGGCCGCCTGGCCTTCTCCCAACGTCACGCCCGCGCGCGCGAAGTGCTCGGCGAGCCGAGGCGTCGAGGGGTCGCGCTCGACCCAGCGGAAGCCCCCGCCCTCGCCGGCCGCGACGAACAGCTCGCGGAGCCGCCCGCCGCGTACGCGGACACGATGCACCGGCAGGGCGTCGAGCAGTTCATTCGAGAAGACGACGCAGGCTCCGGGCGGCGGGTCGAACTCCTCTATGCGTCGGAACTCGACGCGCTCGGCGAGAGGCCCGAGCAGCCGCGCCGCGCGCCGCCGCGCGTCCTCGCTCGCCTCGTCGAAGACGTAGCGGAGCGCGGCGTAGGCGGCGGGCGCGTCGCGCTCGAGCGTCCGCAGGACGCCGCGCGCGAAGTCGCCCGCGCCGCCGCCGGCCTCGACCAGATGGAGTGAAGGCGGGCGGCCCAGCTCCTCGAAGAGCGAGGCGAAGTAGCGCGCGAAGGTGGCGGCGAAGAGCGGGCTGCGTTCGGGGCCGGTGCGGTAGTCGCCGGCGCGGCCCCAGCGCGCGAGGTCGCGCCGCCGGTAGTAGCCGCCGCGCTCGTCGTAGAGCGCGGCCGCCATCCAGTCGCGGAAGGTGATCGCGCCCTCGCGCTCGACGCGCTCGCGCAGGCGGGCGGCGAGCGGGCGGGCCGCGTCCGGGTCTCCGGCCGGGGGGTCGGGCTGCGTGGTTGGCCGCTCGCGGCTCACTGCTGCGGCGGCTCTCGGGGCTGGGGTTCGAGCAGCCGCGTCGTGTGATCCGTGACGCCCGTCGGCGGCGCGGCGAGCTCGCCCGTGTCGCGGCGGGCCGGGCGGTAGGCGGGGACGGGCTGGCTCTGCGGCGGGAGGGCCGCGCCGCCCGCGGGCGTGCCGAGGTAGTTGGGCGGCATCGAAGGCGGCACGTAGGTCTGCCCGGCGCTCGCCCCGGCCGCCTCCTGCGTCACGCTGCCTTCGAGCAGCAGCGCGTAGAAGATTCTGAGCAGCCCGCCGACGAAGCAGATGACGGCCGCCGCCGGGACGAACAGCTCGGGCGCGCCGGTGAGGAAGACGCTGATGAAGGCGACGAGCGGCACGACCAGCATCGTGCTCAGCATGAGCATCGCGCCCTGGCGGATGCCCTTCTGCCGCGGCGTGAGCGGGCGCGGCCCGGCGGCTTCCGCGCGCGCGGGGAGCCGGCCGCTGTTGGCTAACACTTCGCTCACGACGCCGAGCGGCAGGCCGCAGCCCGAGCAGAAGCGCACGTCGCTTGCGGCCTGTCTTTGGCCGCACTGTGGGCAGAACATTCTCGACTCCTCGAAAGGTCCCGCGTCAGCGGGCGGACTGGTTGCCCTCGTCGTCGAGCAGCCGCGTCGTCCCCTCGGTCACGCTCGGGCGGTAACTGATCTCGGAAGTGTCGGCGCGCGGCGCGGCGTAGTCGCGCGCCGGGATGCTCCGGGCCGGCGGCAGCTCGGGGCCGCGGGCCGGCGGCGCGGCCGGCGGGACGTAGGCCGGGTGCGGCGCGGCCTGCTGGCGATACGGCCCGTCCTCGAAGAGCGCGGCGTAGATGATGCGGAGCAGCCCGCCCAGGAAGATGACTGCGCCGATGGCCGGCAGTTCCTCGGGTAAGCTCCCGCGCGAGACCTCACTCAGGATACCGAGGATCGCCGCGAGGAAGATGCCGAACAGGAGCAGCTTCGCGCCCTGCCGCACGCCCCTGCGCCGCGGCGTCTCGGCCGCGGCCGGGGCCGGCACGGCCCCGGCGGGGAGCGCGCCGCGCGTCGCCAGAAGCCCCGTCACGCCGGCCAACTGGAAGCCGCACCGCGAGCAGAAGCGCACCTCGTCGGACGCCTGCTGTTGACCACACTCCGGGCAGAACATTCGTCGCCCCTCCTTCGTGGGGATTTTCGCACCTCGCGCCCGAAAAATCTAAGCGGGGCCGCCGGTCTGAACGAAACTCCGGCCGACAAAGTTCTCCCCCGCGGGAAGCCCCGCCGCCGCGCGTTCACCGCCGCCGTGAGCGCAGACGCTTCTCCAAGTTCTGAAGGATGCGCCCGTTCCCGCTCGGAGGCTGGTCGGGGTTGATGATGAAATGTTCCTGCCAGACGACCTCGACGACGCCGCCGCCCGGCACCACCAGCAAAGCCGTCACCGTATCCAGCTTGAGGTCACGCGGCCGGCTCTCGAGGAGGATCAGGTCGGCGAAGTCAATCGCGCCCGGTCTGGTGCCGTTGTGGATGACGAGCGCGGCGTCGGCGCGCGACAACTCGGGGGCGAGCTCGACGGCCCCGTACTTCGCCGCCCTCTCGCCCTGCCAGCGGCGCAGCCAGAGGTCGAAGTCCTCGCGCAGGGGCCGGTGGTCAATGGACACGTAGAGCTTGAGCGGGTCGGCCGCCGGCAAGGGCTTGCCCTCGGAGCGCGTGACCCGCGCCGAGTCGGGCAGCCCCAGCCGGCTACGCAGGATGGGGAAGTCGTCCGGCCCGAGGAAGGCGAGGCTGTGAATCCTGTTCACCTTGAGCTTCCTGCCGCCGGCCTGTTCTTCCTTCACCCTGTACCTGACTAAGACCCGCTCGCCCGCCGGTATCTCCACCGGCCCCGACCTGTGGAGGCTGCCGTCCCTGTGCCACACCGACACCGTCTTGTCGAACACGCCGGAGAAGGTTCCGGGCTTCTTCTCGTCCGCCGAGCGGAGTGTGAGCTCGCCCTTGCCGTAGTCGGCCTCGACGACGACGCCCGTCCACGTGTCGCCGTACAGGCTGCGGCCCTTCTGCGCCGGCACGGCGCCCGCGCAGAAGCAAACCGCGAGGATTGTGAGAATGGTTGTTTTCATCTCTGGCCTCCACAGTGAGGGGCGTCGGGCTCGAAAGGCGGCGTTCAGACGGCGGGCAGGCGCGCGTCGGAAAACAGTCTGAAGGTGGCGAAGGCGCGGCCCTGGTGGTGCGAGGCGCGCGCGAGCGTCTCGGCCGCGAGGGCGAAGAGCGTGCGCAGCTCGCCCGAGGGCGTGGCGATCTCTTTCGTGAGGTCTCGGTCGGCGCGGAACTGCGCGAAGGCGCGCAGGCGCGCGGCCTCGGCCTCGTCGAGGTAGGCGGCGACGTGTGCCGGCGTCGGCATCGCCTCGGGCAGAGTCCACTCGAAGGGGTCGTCCCAGAGGTTGACGTTGATGCCGCCGAAGGTCTGCTCGACGGCCGCGGCGCTGCGCAGCAGGTGCTCGCCGCAGGAGTAGACGGGGAGGAGGCCCGCGGCCGCGCGCGGCGGCTGCCAGTAGAGGCGCCCGGCGGGGACGGCCCGCACGAGCGCGTGGGAGCGCCCGTGCAGGCGCGCGAACTGTTCGTCGAGGCTGCGGACGATCTGCATCGGGGAGAAGCGTGAGCGACGGCGTCAGCGCGAGGCCGAGCGGCGGTCGGACTCGCGGATGGCCGTCCCGAAGACGCGGCCGCGCAGCGCCGGGCCGCTGAAGACGCGCCCCTTGACGCCGACGCGCGCCCCCTTCGAGGGGACGCCGCCGCCCTCGGAGACGACCCAAATCTTGCCCGTCCCGTCGTCCAGCTCGTAGGCCCCGCCGACGAACGGCACGCCGTAGCTGTCGGTCACGGTGCCGGCGACGCCGACCTCCTTGTTGAAGTAGCGGTCGGGGTCGGCGTTGATCTTCCCGATCTCGGTGCGGTTCGGGCAGGCCGTCAGGCCCGCGACGAAGAGTAACAGGGCGGGGAGCAGGAACAGGCTGCGGCGAGTGCGCATGTGCGTCTCCTTCCTTCTCTCACAGGATGTCGGGAGAGCGCGGCCATCATAGCACGCGGAAAACTCCGGTTTCGAGTTGCGGGTTTCGAGT
>DASZKF010000568.1:0-7004 GCA_035947355.1 Pyrinomonadaceae bacterium
GGGCGCAGAGGTTTGAGTCTAACCTCTGCGCCCTCCGCGGTGAGTTCCTTTCCGCCCGACGGCCTAACCACCCTCCGGGAGGTTGACCTTCACGCGCCCGCTCCCCTCGTCCACGTCGAACTTGTAGAAGTAGACATCGAACTGCATATGCTGGTTCGGCATGCGGCGCACGCGCGTCAGGACGGGCGCGCGCCAGGTGTCGTCGTTAATGCCCTGCATCAGTTCCCAGACCGACGGCGGGAACCTCCAGCGTGCCCCCTCCGTGATCTGCCGGCATAGCGACGAGACCCACTTCGAGCTAACGTCCGGCCCCGGTTCCTTGTCCTTCCACGCGCTCACGAGCGCCTCGAACTTTATCCCGCGCTCGAAGCCGGGCGAGTTGAAGAGGCGCTCAGCCTCCTTGTCGTAGGCCGAGACGACGGCCTCGTTCTGGATGACCTGACTCGCAATCTGCGCGCGCTCGGCCGGCGGCGCGTTCCTGATGGTCTCGACGTGCCTCCAGTCGAGTTGCAGTTGAATGTAGGGGTAGGCGGGCCACTCCTCGTTGGCGGGCGGGGTGACGGCCGGCAGGACTTCCTGGAGTTCCTGGAAGAGCCTCGCCGCGGCGGTGGCGACGGGGCCGCTGTTGGGTTGGTGGCGCGTGACGGCGCGGCCGTAGCCGGCGAAGAACTCCGGGTCGGTCAGGAGTTCGTTGACGAACTTCTGCACGTCCTGAAGCTCGCGCGCGTTGCGCGTGACCTGCCCGGCGAAGAGCGCCGGCACCGCGTCGCAGCAGCGCAGCAGGATAATGCGCGTGTCGGGCGTCTTCGGGTTGTTCGCCACGCCGTACTCGAACATGCAGTAGCTCCAGTCGAGGGACGAGTGCGTGTAGATGAGGACGAAGGCGCCGGCCCGCCAGAGCGCGTCCTTCAACTCCTGGTTGAGGGAGAAGCCGGCGCGCGGGCCGGCGGCCTGCTCCGACGAGGACTGGTAGACATCGACGACCCCGGCCGTGTTCATCTCGATGAAATTGCGGAGCACGTCGGCTACCCTGCTGTTCTCGTGCTTGTGACTGATGAAGAGGAGCGGTCTGGCGTCCTGCGCGTTTCGGGACATGGGAAACTCCGTGGCACGTCTGCCGTGCGTTCGGGTGAGAAGTACGTGGCGAGTGAGGCTGCGGTGGCTCCCTGCGCCGCGGGAAGTCTGACGGACGGGTAGAATCATCTTCCGTCCGCGCCTCCCGTGTCAAGAAACACGCGCGCCGCCCTCAGCAACTGAAGCACTTCGTGTCGGGCCAGATTTCTTTGAGCGGGCGTTTAGGCTTGCGGCAGACGAAGACGTGGGTGTTGTTCTCGTGCGGGATGACGTGGGGGTGCGTGAAGGTGGCGGCGTGCTCGACGGAGTCGAACGACTTCCGCACGTCTTCGAGTTCTTCGCCGACGGTGATGACGCACTCGCCGGTGTAGTCGCGCGGCCCCCAGAGGAAGTAGTTCTGGTGGCCGCTGATGGCTTTGGGCAGGCCGCGCCGGGGGCCGAAGAAGTCCACGGCCCCGGCCTCGCCGTAGTTGCTGGCGAAGACGGCGCAGCGCCCGCGCTCGCCCTCTGGCAGCGAGTGGTAGACGCGCGCCACCACGTCCGTCATCTCCTCCCAGCCGAACATGTCGGCGTAGTGCTGCGGGAGCTTCCCCGTGTGCGACTTCTCCGCCCGCGGCGGCTCGATGCCTAAGCGATCCTGATACCTGATGTAAGTCTCGACGGGCAGCACCGGCAGCACGAGCGGCGCGGTCAGCGCCCCGCCCGCCGCGAGCAGCCCCGTAGCGGCCGGCCGCAGCCGTCGCAGGGCGCGGCGCGCCGAAAGCCCCTCGAAGAGGACGCCGCCCGCGGCGAACAGCGCCGGGTAGAAGGGCAGCAGGTAGTAGACCTTGGCGCGCGTGAGGATCATCACGACGAGCATCACGAGGTAGGCGTGGCCGAGCGCGCGGTAGGGCCGGCCCGCCGGCGCGAAGAGGTAGAAGTAGAGGCCGCCGAGCCACAGAGGGAGCGTCAGCGGGTGGAGCAGAAGCACCTGGCCGGCGAGGAAGGCGGCGGCCGAGAACTCTACGTTCTGGTTCCGGTCGGCGTTGCGCAGCACCTCGACGATCGGCCAGCCGTGCCCGACCTGCCACAGGAGGTGCGGCAGGAAGATGAGGAGGGCCGCCGCGCCGCCCAGCCAGAGCCGGCGGCTCAGGAAAAACTTCCGCGCGGGCGTGAGCAGGAGGCCCGCGACGACGCCGAAGCCGTAGACGAGCGTCGAGTGCTTGTTGAGCAGCGCGACGCCGGCGACGACGCCGAACCACAGCCAGGGGCGAGCGTCGCCCGTCTTGCAGGCGCGCGCGACGAGGTGCGTGCAGAGGAGCCAGAAGAGCGGCTCGAAGGCGTTCATCGTCAGCAGCGTGTTGACGCCGAGGAAGTAGGGCGCGACGATGACGGCGGCGCAGGCGAGCAGCGCCGCGAAGCGGCCGCCGCTGAGTTCGCGCGCCAGCGCGCCGGTGAAGAAGACGGTCAGCGCGCCCGCGAGCGCCGGGAAGAACCGCAGCGCCGGGAGCGACTCGCCCAGCAACGCGCGCGCGGCTCGGGCCACCCACGCGACGAGCGGGGCCTGGTCTACGTAGCCCCAGTCGAGGTGCTCCGCGCACGCGAGGTAGTACAGCTCGTCGCGGAAGTAGCCGTACCCGCCGTTCGTCACGAAGTGCAGCACCAGCTTGAAGCCGGAGAGTGCGAGGAGCAGGGCGAGGTCACCCTTCGAATTCAAGACGGCGGATGTGTTTCGACTCACGGCCGCTCCTTATCAAGCAGAAGGCGGAAAGCAGGAGGCAGTTTGCAGCCCCGCCAGGGGCGACCAGAATATAGCCCAGGGCGTTAGCCCTGGGTATCGGATTCGAGATATAGGAATCAAGCCCCGGAGGGGCGGCCGAGGTGCGGCCGCCACAACGTATCCAACTAAACCTCTGCCGCCCCTCCGGGGCTTCCGTCAATTTTTCTGGCCCTTAACCCAGGGCCCAGCGCCCTGGGCTTTGTGCTGGCCGCCCCTGCCGGGGCTGCAAACTGCCTTCTGCCTTCCGCCTTCCGCCTTTTTCACCCGTGCCCCGCCTGCCACTCCCTGACGCCTTCGAGCGGGTAGACGAGCATGAGGATGTTGAGGAGGAGGCTGTCCCTGATCGTCAGGAGTAAGCCGACCTCGATCAGCACGAAGAGCGCGACGGAGCGGAGGAGGCCGAGGCGCTGGGCGGCGAGGAAACCGAGGGCGCAGGCCAGCACGTCGCCGAGCGAGTTGACGACGGTGTCGCCCGTGTAGCCGAGCGCGGCCGTCGCCTCGCGGTAGCGGTTGATAACGAACTCCGTGTTCTCGATCACCTCCCAGGCGGCCTCGGCCGCGACCCCCAGCCAGAGCCGCCACCCCCACGGCGCGCGCGGCAGAACCCACGCCAGCAGCCCGCAGAAGGCTACGCCGTGTAGCACGTGCGTGAAGCTGTAAGGGTCGAAGAGGTGCTGCGACGTATCCGCGCCCCACGCCTCGCCCGTCCAGAAGAGCAGGCGGCCGCAGGCGCACGCCCACAGGCGGCCCTGCCAGCGGAGCAGGAGGGCGGCCGCCGCCAGGACGGCCAGCAGGCCGAGCCACGGCCAGGCCCTGCGCGCCCCCCCGCCGGCCGGGCTCTGTCCGGGCGTCTCGCTCACGAGGTCAACTCCGTGGCGGCTTGACGGCGCGCGTCGCGAGGTACGTCCCCATGTAGCGCCCGAGCGGGTGCTGGCGGTGGCGATCCTCGTAGAGCGCCGTGAGGAGGAAGCCGGCGTCGAGCTGGCCGCCGAGCAGGTCGGTCAGCGTGTGGCTGAATTCGAGCGGCTGCTCGTTCTCGACGTAAGGGCGCCGCTCCTCCTCCGGCAGGCTCTCCAGGTCGGAGTAAGGGAGTTCGTACTTGACGGTCAGCTCGGTCGCCTCGTACGGGCCGAAGAGGTAGAGCGCCGGGTTGTTGAAGCCCGCGAGCAGGAGGCCGCCCGGCCGCAGCACCCGGAACGCCTCGCGCCAGACCGGGAGCACGTCCGGCACGAAGACGTTCGAGACCGGGTGGAAGACGAGGTCGAAGCTCTCGTCCGCGAAGGCGGAGAGGTCGGCCATGTCGCCCAGGACCGTCCGCAGCTCGAGGCCGTCGCGCTCGGCCACGAGCCGATCCTGCGCGAGCTGGCCCGGCGAGTTGTCGAGGACGGTGACGCGCGCCCCGGCCGCGGCCAGGACCGGGGCCTGCTGCCCTCCGCTCGCGGCGAGGCAGAGCAGGTCAATCCCGCGCAGCTCCGGGAACCACTCGCGCGGCACGGGCTTGGTCTCCGTCAGAAGCACCGACCAACGCCCGCGGCGCGCCGCCTCGACGACCTCCGGCCCGACGGGACGCGTCCACTCGCTCCCGCGCTCGACCTCCCGGTCCCAAGCGCGGCGGTTGTAATCGCGTATGTTCATCGCAATGCCCAAGTAGACAGTAGTCAGTAGAAGAACTTGTGCTGCGCCCCGAAGGGGCGCTAATAAATGCTTTTCTACTGTCTACTTCCCTTCTAACTTCTTCAACATGCGGACGGCGTTCGTGTTCTTCGGGTCAAGTTCCAGCGAGCGGCGGTAGTTCTTGATCGCCAGCTCGCGCTCGCCGCTCTCCATGTAGGCTTCGCCGAGGCTGTCGTAGACGTTGGAGGACTGCGGGTAGAGCTCGACGTTGAGGGCGAAGACGGCGACCGCCTCGCGGCGCTTCCCCTGGCGCAGCAGTTCGTAGCCGAGGTTGTTGAGGCGCGCCTCCTCGACCGAAGCGTTGCCGGGCTGCTCGCGCTTGATGCGGCGGTAGGCGGCGAGGGCCTCTTCGGTCTTCCCCGCGAGCAGAAGCTCGTAAGGGATTGCGGCGTCCGCCCCGACGCGCGGCGCGTCCGCGGCGAGGGGCGTCGCGCCGGGGCCGCCGGTCACGACGAGCTTCGTCGTCCTGCCTTCGGCGTCGGCCGCGAAGGTGTAGCGGACGTTCGCGTCCTGCCTGACGAATGCAGTTTCGGAGACGGGGAACAGCTCGACCTTCGGCGACTGCGTCTGCTCGGCGAAGAGGCGGCCGCCCTCAAACGTGACGGTCAACACGCGGTCGGGGTTGACGAGGTAGCGGCCGGCGTAGGCCGCGAGCCTGGCCGGGTCAACCTTGACGACCTCGTGCGGCGCGGGCAGGAACTCGTCCCAGGCGTACTCGGCCGCGACGGCGCGGAAGACTTCGGCGATGAGCTGGCCGCCGCCGTTCGAGTTGACCATCACGGCCGCGCCGTAGCCCTTGTCCCGGTGCACGAGGAGGCGCGCGAGGAAGCCCTCGTCCGCGCCGTCGTGGCCGAAGTAGACCTGACGCCCGCGCCTCTGTATGAAGAAGCCGAGGCCGACCTCGTCCGAGACGAACGGCGTCACCATCCGCTCGGCCGTCGCCTTCGAGAGCACCCTGTTCGACTTGCCTTGCAGAGAGAGCTGCACCTCGACGGCGAACTTCGCCAGGTCGGTCGGCGTCGTCCAGAGGCCGGCCGCGGCCATCTCCGGGTAGACGTGCGCGCGGCCCTCGATGCGCCGGCCGTCGGCCGTGTGGGCCGAGGCGGCGCGCGCGCGCCAGGCTTCCGGGAGCGGCTGCTCGTAGGTGCTGTCGGTCATGCCGAGCGGCGCGAAGACGGTCTCGCGCGCGATTTCGGGGAAGGGCTTGCGCTCGGTGTCCGTGAGGAGGAGCTGCGCGACGGTCGTGCCGCCGCCCGAGTAGCGGAAGCGGGTGCCCGGCTCCAGGTCTACGCGGACGGGCGCGGTGTTGGCGGGGGAAGCGCCGTCGAGGACTTGCGCGACGGTCGGGAGCGGCTCGCCGGCCGCGTAGCCGGGGAAGCCGTGGACGGTGAGGCCCGCCGTGTGGCTGAGCAGGTTGGCGAGCGTCACCTTCTTCTTCGCCGTGAACTCGTTCTCGGGCACCTTCCAGGAGACGAGCCGGCGGTTCACGTCCTCGTCGAGCGAGAGCCGCCCCTGCTCGACCTTCTTGAGCGCCGCCATCGCCGCCACCGGCTTGCTGATCGAGCCGGCCTGGAAGAGCGTCCGCTCCGTCACCGGCTCGCCCGTCTCGGCGTCCCGCACGCCGTAGCCGCGCGCCCACTCGACCTTGAAGTCCCTGATGACGGCGACGCTGACGCCCGGCACCTTGTAGTGCCGCATCCGCTCTTCGAGCGTCCAGGCGGGCGCGCCCTTCACGAGCACCGGCGGCAGAAGCCCCCGCTCGACCCACCCGGCGCGCGCCTGCGCGACCTCCTGCGCCGGGCGCGCGGCGGGGCCAGTCAGCAGCGAGAGGACGAGCGCGGACGGCAGGAAGACGTGAAGCAGGTTCATGGCGGCCCTTTTAGATTGCGGATTGCGGAGTAGCGGGCGGCGCCTGCCCTCGGCGTGCGGTGCGCTTTTGCGGAAGTTAAAGAATAAGATTCTAGCTGTCTGCTAATCCGCGATCCGCAATCGTTCAGAGCAGGACGATTGAGTCGTCTGCGGCCGCGGCGCGGCGCGGGGCGGGGGCGGCCGCCTGCGGCTGCGCGGCGTGCGGGCAGGCGTCACAAAAGGTGCCGTGGCGCTCGCGCCGGTCTTCGCAGGCGTTGCAGTCGAGCGCCTCGCCGACGGCGCGCAGCGCGTCCAGGAGCGGCGTCAGCCGCCGCCCCCGCTCGGTCAGGACGTACTCGACGTGCGGCGGGCTGCCGCCGAGGTCGCGCCGCTCGATGAACGCGTCGCGCTCCAGGTCGCGCAGGCGATCCATCAGCGTGCGGCTGCTGATGGGGTGGAGGCCGGCGAGCAGCTCGGTCGTGCGCCGCGCCCCGCGGGCCAGGTCGCGCACGACGAGCAGCGTCCACTTGTCGCCGACCACTTGCAGCGCGCCCCACACGGGGCAGCCGTCACCTTCGCGTCTACGCATGCAGGGATGTCCTCCCTCTGGGAGAAATAAGTTTCGAGTTTCGAGTTTCGGGTTTCGAGT
>DASZKF010000569.1:0-2565 GCA_035947355.1 Pyrinomonadaceae bacterium
GGCCGTGCCCGCCGCCTCAAGTTACGTCGCGGGTTGGAACGGCGGGAACGGCCCGCCTCTAAACGGTACTTAAGAAGGCAAGCGGTCTCGCGTTACGGCTTATGAAAAACAGGGCTTCGACACACCTGCTGCTCATCCTCCTCATCATCGGCTTCGAAGTGGTCGGCTACGTGGCGGTCTTCGAGTCGGCGCGGCTGCGCGGCTACGAGCCGTCCGTGGTCAGTGCGGTGCGCGACCTGCTGCTCTACGTCCCGCTCATCGCGCTCCTCTTCTGGCTCTCGCGCTTCATGCGCTTCCGCGGCAACTGGGCGCTCTACACGACGGCCGTCCTGCTCTTCTCGGTCGGGATGCTCGTCCAGTACAGGCTCTACAGCGACCCCGAGTACGGCTCGGGCAACAAGGCGCAGGCGCGGGCCGAGAAGACGCAGGTGCAGCGCGTGCGCTTCATCCAGCAGCACTACGACGCCGATAAGAAGCGGCTGATGGGCCTCGACCCGACCGCGCCGCAGCCCCAGGCGACCCCGCAGATCACGACCCGCTCGGACGTTACCGTCGGGCGCGTGCTCACCTCGTCCTTCACCTGGGTTCCGATCTTCGCCTTCCTGGCGATGGCCGCCGCCTTCTACTTCTGTGTGCAGGATCGTTTCCTGGCCTGGCTCCAGCGGCACAGCTTCGTCATCGTGCTCGCCACGCTGATCCCGCTCGCCGCGGCCGTCTTCTGGTCGAGCGCCGGCAAGTTCATGGGCGAGATGACGCCGTGGGAGCCCTCGAAGATTCCCTTCCTCGTCGGCTTCGCCGGCATCCTGACGGCGCACTACCGCGAGCTCGCGCGCACCTACTGGGGGATGCCGCGGGCGCGCAACGTCGTCCCGCTGCTCATCATGGGGCTGATCCCCTTCATCCCCTTCTTCGCGCTGAAGGACTTCGGCCAGATGCTCGTCTTCAGCGGGGCCTACGCGACGCTCTACCTCGTGGCAGTCCGCCGCTGGCCGCAGCTCCTCGTCTTCGTCGGCTCGCTCGTCGTCGTCGTCGCCGTCCTGGTCGTCGGCGCGCTGCCGCGCGAGGTGCAGGAGAAGGTGCCGACGCTGGCGACGGCGGCCGCGCCCGTGCGGGCGGTCCTGCCCGACCGCATCAAGCAGCGGTTCCACCTCTGGCTCGACGGCTTCAACCCGCCCGACCCGGACGTCTCCTGGTGGAAGAAGGACTACGACGAGGCGCTCGCCTCGAACGCGCGGATGCGGCAGATGGCCGAGGAGAGCCCGGCCATGCAGCGCAGCGTCAACATAGACGTCTGGTTCGACCGCGCCGCCTTCCAGCCCGCGCAGGCCACCTTCGGCATCGCGGCCGGCGGCGTGAGCGGGCGGGGCCTCGGCCTCGGCTTCGCTGAGGTCATCCCCGTAGCCGACTCGGACTACATCTACGCGGCCATCGGCGAGGAGCTGGGGCTGTTCGGCGGGGCGGTCGTCTTCCTCGCGCTCATCGTCTTCGTCAACGCGGGGGTGCGCACCTCGATCGAGTCGCGCGACATGTTCACCAAGCTGTGCGCGGCTGGCCTGACGGCCTTCATCGGCTTCCAGGCGCTCGTCAACATCGGCGGGACGACGCGGGCGCTCCCGATGACGGGCATCACCCTGCCCTTCGTCAGCCACGGCGGCTTCAGCCTCATCACCAGCTTCGCCATGCTCGGCATGCTGCTCGCCTTCTCGCACCGCAACGCGGCCGACGCCCAGGTGATGACGCCGCGCGGGCCGCGCGCGGTCACGAGGGGCGAGGCCGGGGCGATCAGAGTACCGGAGGCGGTTCAATGAGGGACAACCCCACGGCCACGCGCATCGAGGCGGCGGCCGTCACCGACCGTGGGCTGAACGAGCGTCGCCCGCTCAACGAGGACTCGATGCTCTCCGACCCGGCGCTGCGCATCTTCGCCGTCGCCGACGGCGTCGGCGGGGCCGAGGCCGGCGAGGTCGCCTCGCAGACGGCCATCGAGGTTTTGGGCGAGGCGTTCCGCCACCACACGGAGGGCGACGACGCCGAAGACCTGATGGAGATCGCTATCCAGCGCGCCAACGACTCGATCTACCGCCTGTCGCGCGAGCAGCCGCGCTTCTCGATGATGGCGACGACCATCGTCGCCCTCCACGTGGACGGCCTCCGGGCCACGGTCGGCCACGTCGGCGACTCGCGCCTCTACCGCCTCACGCCCGCGGGCGAACTGCTGCGCGAGACCGAGGATCACTCGCTCGTCGAGGAGGAGGTGAGGGCGGGCCGGATGACGGCGCAGCAGGCCGCCAACCACCCGAGCCGCAACGTCATCAGCCGCGCCCTCGGTGCCGAGTCGGCCGTCGAGGTCGACTTGCGCACCTTCGACTTCGAGCCCGACACGACTTTCCTCCTCTGCTCCGACGGCATCACCCGCCACATCCCCGACGGCGAACTCTCGCAACTTCTCGCCTCAGCCCCGAGCCTCGAAGACGCCTGCGCCGAGATGAAGCGGCTCTGCTACGAGCGCGGCGCGGAGGATAACCTGACGGCCGTCCTCGTCCGCGTCGGCGGCGAAGGCGGCCG
>DASZKF010000570.1:0-4731 GCA_035947355.1 Pyrinomonadaceae bacterium
GCGAGCGCCGCGTAGAGGCGCGCGTCTTCGAGGCCGCGCGCCACCGCCGCTTCGAGCGCGCGCCCCGCGGCCTGGATGTCCTTGCGGTTGAGGTGCGCGCGGGCGAGGGCGACCACCGTGTCGACGTTCGAGGGGTCAAGCGCCGAGGAGGCGGCGAGTTCGGCGGCGGCCTCTTCGAGCAGCCCGCCGGCGGCGAGCGCCGCGCCGAGCTCGGCGCGCGCGGGCGCGCCCTGGGCGGGGCCGCCGACCGCTCGCGCGGCGTAGTCGCGGTAGGCGGCCGCGGCCATCATCCGCCTGCGCGAGGCGCTCGAAGAGTTCCCCAACTCGGCGCGGCTCTGGCTGGCGCTCGGCATCGCGCAGCTCCAGGTCGAGACTTCGGAAGACCCTTTGGAGGCGCTCAACAACGCCCTGCGGCTCGAGCCGCGGTCGGTGCCCGCCCTCGCCTACCTCGGCGCGGCGCACGCCGACCGCGGCCGCTACGAGGAGGCCGCCAAATTTTACGAGCGCGCCATCGCCGCCGACCCGAAGGTCGCCATCCCCCACTACCTCATCGCCGACGTGATGCTCAGGCAGCCGGCGTCGGACGACGCGCGCATCGAACGGCACCTCCTGCGCGCCGTCGAGCTCGACCCCGCGCTCGCCTCGGCCCACGTCGCGCTCGGCAAGTTCTACTCGCGCGCCCAGCGCTGGGCCGACGCCGCGCGCCACCTGGAGCGCGCCGCCGCGACCAGGCCCGACCTGGCCGAGGCGCACTACCACCTCGGCCGCGTCTACGCGCGGCTCAGGCGCAAGGAGGAGGCGCAGACCGCCCTCGCCACTTTCGAGCGGCTGAAGACGGCGCAGGATCGCAACGTCGTGCATAAAGACCTCATCCGCCGGCTCGCCGACGTGCGCTTCTGAGGGGCCGGCCCAGTACAGACAAGGAGCAAGCAGGCCGATGAAGTCTCCGAACACTCTCGCCCCCGCCCTCGTCATCCTCCTCTGCGCGGCGGCCGCGGCCGGCCAGCAGCCCGCGGGGCAGTCGCCGCCGCCGGCCTTCGACGAGTGGTCGGACGGCTTCGCCGGCGAGGCGCTCGACGAGACGAAGTGGGAGCGCTTCAGCTTCGAGGGCGCGGGCGGGGGCAAGCTCCAGGTCAAAGAGGGCGAGCTGCGCATACGGAGCCTGAACGGCTCGCGCGCGGGCGTCCGGAGCCGGCAGACATTCTCGGGCGACCGCTTCAGCGTCGAGGCGAAGGTGGCGAGGGTCGGGCAGCAGGTGCTCCTGCCCGGCGACAAAGGCTCGCCGCTCGGGTTCGCGGCGCTGACCATCCTGTTTGACGGCTCGGGGCGCAACCGCATCGAGTGGATTCTGACGAGCGAGGGCACGTTCGAGGCTTGGTCGGTCGTGGACGGGCGCGGCGAGCGGCTCGACAACCGCAAGCTCGGCACGAAGCTCAAGAACCCGGTGCTCGGCGTCGTGCGGCGCGGCGACGAGTTCCTGTTCGTCCTCAACGGGCCGGACAGCCCGCCGCAGGATGCGCAGGTCGGGGTCAAGGCGGTCATCAAGAACCTGCCGCGCAGCTTCCGCGTCATGCTCTACGGCTTCGGCTCTTCGGAGAACGACTGGGACGCCGTGCGCGTCGTGACGATCAAGTGAAGGCCAGAGTGAGACCCAACCTGGGCGGCGCGCTCCTCGCGGCCCTGCTCCTGGCGCTGGCCGCCGGCCCGCCGGCGCCGGCCGGCTCGGCCGAGCGCCGGCGCGCCGCCTCCGGGCGCGCGCCGTCCTACACGAACCCGGTCTTCGACCACGCCTTCCCGGACCCGACCGTCATCCGCGCCTCCGACGGCTGGTACTACGCCTACGCCACGCAGGGGCCGGTCGGGGGCGGCGTGCACAACTTCCAGGCCGCGCGCTCGCGCGACCTCGTCCGCTGGGAGCGGCTGCCCGACGTGCTGCCCGTCAAACCCTCGTGGGCCTCCGAGACCCAACTCTTCTGGGCTCCGGACGTGCACCAGCGCGGGCGCACCTTCTACATGTACTTCTCGGCGGGCCTGAACCCCGCCCCCGCCGAGAAGTTCAAGCGCGAGAGCGGGGCGGCCGAGAGCAAGGAGGGCGTCTTCTGCCTCGGCGTCGCCACCTCGCCGGAGCCCGCGGGGCCGTTCACAGACAGCGGTCGCCCGCTCAAGTGCGGCCTCTCGTTCGTCAACATAGACCCGATGGCCTTCGACGACCCGAAGACCGGCCGCAAACTCCTCTACTGGGGCTCGGGCTTCCAGCCCATCCGCGTCCAGGAACTCTCGGACGACCGCCTGAGCTTCAAGCCGGGGAGCCAGGCCGTCGAGCTGGTGAAGGCCGACAAGAGCGTCCCCTTCCAGACGCTCATCGAGGGGGCCTGGGTGGTCGAGCGCGGCGGCTGGTACTACCTCTTCTACTCCGGCGAGAACTGCTGCCACGGCCCGCTCCAGGAGATTAAATACGCGGCGATGGTCGCGCGCTCCCGCACCGCCACCGGCCCGTTCCAGACACTGGCCGAGGCGACGGGCGCGCCCGACAGCGCCATCCTCCGGCGCTCGGACGAGTGGGTCGCGCCCGGTCACAACTCGGTCTTCACGGACGACCGCGGCCAGGACTGGATCGCCTACCATGCCATCAGCGTCAAGCGGCCGTACCTCGACGCCGAGATAGGCGGCGACCGCGCCGTGCGCCGCCCGATGCTGATAGACCGCCTCGTGTGGCGCGGCGGCTGGCCGAGCGTCCCGGGCGGGCGGCCCTCGGCCGGCGGGCGCGCCCCGGCGGTGCGCGGGGGCTTGAGGAGAGGATGAGGGAACGTCGCAAACAACCCGGACGCGGGGCGGGGCGCGCGGCGCTCGCGGCGCTCTTCTTGCTCACGCTCGGCGCGGTGGCTGCGGCGCGACAGGCCGGGGCGCCGCCGCGGCCCGAGCACCCGCGGCCCGACCTCGCGCGCGCCGACTGGCAGAGCTTGAACGGGCGCTGGGAGTTCGAGTTCGACGACGCCGACCGCGGCCTCGCCGAGCGCTGGTACGAGCCTTCGACCGCCAGGCGCTTCTCGAAGACCATCCTCGTCCCCTTCGCCTTCCAGTCGCGCTCAAGCGGCATCGGCGACGCGGCGTTTCACGACGTCGTCTGGTACCGCCGCGCCCTCGAAGTCCCGCCGGCCTTCGCGCGCGGCGGCCGCCGCGTCATGCTCCACTTCGGCGCGGTTGATTACGAGGCGGCCGTCTGGGTCAACGGCGAGCAGGCGGGCGCCCACCGCGGCGGCCACGTCGGCTTCTCCCTGGACGTGACCGACCTGCTCAAGGCGGGCGAGAACGCGGTCGTCGTCCGCGTCTACGACCCCTCGACCGACCGCGCCGTCCCGCGCGGCAAGCAGTTCTGGCAGCCGAAGTCCGAGGGCATCTGGTACACGCGCACGACCGGCATCTGGCAGCCCGTCTGGGTCGAGTCCGTAGACCCCGTCCACGTCCGCCGCCTGCGCGTCACGCCCGACGTGGACAACTCGCGGGTCGGCGTCGAGGCCGTCCTGAGTCGTACGGCGCCGGGCCTCAAGCTGCGCACGACCGTGCGGCTCAAGGGCGAGGTGCACGCGCAGTCGGAGGTCGCCGTGACCGACGCGCGCCCGCTCGCCGTCCACCGGCTCAACGACCAAAGGCTCTGGTCGCCGTGGGAGCCGACGCTCTACGACCTGACGGCCGAGCTGGTCTCGGGCGAGGGCCGCGTCCTCGACCGCGTCGAGAGCTACTTCGGCCAGCGCAAGGTGAGCACGCACGACGGCCGCGTCTACCTCAACAACTACCCCTACTTCCTCCGCCTCGTGCTCGACCAGGGCTACTGGCCCGAGAGCCTCCTGACCCCGCCCTCGGACGAGGCCATGCGCTTCGACATCGAGACGGCCAAGGCGATGGGCTTCAACGGGGCGCGCAAGCACCAGAAGGTCGAAGACCCGCGCTGGCTCTACTGGGCCGACCGGCTCGGCTACTTCGTCTGGGGCGAGATGGCGAACGCGCAGGACTACACGGACGAGTACGTCGCGCGCTTCACCGACGAGTGGCAGCAGATCGTCGCGCGCGACTACAACCACCCGTCGGTCATCGTCTGGGTGCCGCTCAACGAGTCGTGGGGCGTGCCCGACATCTTCACCAGCCGCCCGCAGCAGGAGCACGCCAAGACGATGTACCACCTCCTGCGCTCGCTCGACCCGACCCGCCTCGTCATAGACAACGACGGCTGGGAGCACACCGACGAGACCGACCTCTTCGCCCTGCACGACTACGCGCGCACGGGCGAGGAGCTGGCCGAGCGTTATAAAATCCTCGAGACCGACCCGGCGCGCGTCCCGCGCAACGGCCGCGACGCGCTGGCCCTCGGCTACCGCTACAACGGCTCGCCCTTCGTGCTCACGGAGTTCGGCGGCATCGCCTACCGCGTGGGCGCGAAGCAGGCGGAGAACGAGTGGGGCTATTCGGGCATCGAGCCGACGAAGGAGGCCATGCTCAAGCGGCTCGACGGCCTGGTCAAAGCTATCGTCTCGAACCGCGCCTGGGCCGGCTTCTGCTACACGCAGCTGACCGATGTCGAGCAGGAGATCAACGGCCTGATGACCTACGACCGCAAGCCGAAGGCCGCGCCCGCGGAGTTCAAGAAGATTTTCGAGCAGCGTTGACCGAGATGGCTTCGACGATTCACATCAACCGGCGGCGGCGGCACGGCCTCGGCGCGCGCCGCCGCGCGCT
>DASZKF010000571.1:0-12611 GCA_035947355.1 Pyrinomonadaceae bacterium
GAAGTAGAACTTGAGCGCCAGCTCGACGACGCGGTGGCCGTGCTTGTTGGTGACGCGGCCGAAGTCGGACGACGTGATGGTGAAGCCCTGCGTCGGGTCGCAGACGCCGTCGCGCAGCCCGCCCGCGCCGTTCGGCACGTCGTCAACGCGGACGTTGCACGTCGTGTTCAGCGTCAGGTTGATGTCGTTGAAGACGTCGGTGGCGCCCTGCTGGAAGCGAGGGAAAGCCTGGTTGAAGATGTTGAAGAACCCCGCGCGGAACTGGAGCCGGCGCTCCTCCGTGAAGTTGAAGTTCTTCATCAGCGTGATGTCGAAGTTGGCGCGGGCCGGGCTGCGGACGACGAACGGCGGGACGGTCGGGCCGCTCGACGGGAACCCGGGCACCTGGACGGCGCTCAGGTCGAGGTAGAACTGGTTGAAGCCGGTGTTGCCCGTCACGGGGTTCCTGGTGAAGACGGGCGCGACCGCCCCGGCGCTGCCCGCCTGGTTGGTGGCGAAGGCGTTGGTGCCGAAGAAGGAGATGCCGGCCGCCGTGCCGTTGATGTCGCCGCTGAAGCGCAGGCGGATCGGGTTGCCGCTCTGGGCGGTGGTGATGCCCGACAGCTGCCAGCCGTTCAGGAGGCCGCGCGTCAGCCAGTTGCGCAGCGAGCCCCGCGCGATGTCGGGCACGTCCCAGTTGTAGGAGATGTTGAAGATGTGCGTCCGGTCGTAGGGCAGGACGCCGTAGCTGCGGCCGCGCGCGTCAACGGGGTCGATCAGGTCGCCCGTCTCGTTGGTGCCCGTCATTCCGAGCGCCTTCGAGAAGGTGTAGGTGGCGAAGTAGGAGAAGCGGCCGTGCTGCCGGTTCAGCGTCGCCTGCAGCGAGTGGTAGTTCGAGGTGGCCTGGAACTCGTAGAAGATGATGTCGCCGAAGGCCGGGAACGGCCTGAAGTCGTTAATCAGGGCCGGGTTGTCGGCGGCCTGGAGGGCGACGGCCCAGCGGTGGACGGGGTTGCTCAGGTCGGCGTTGCCGAGCGTGCCGCTCAGGAGCGTCCCCGGCGCGATGACGTTGATGTTGCGCCGGTTCGGCAGGTGGCGGCCGAAGGTTCCGACGTAGGCGACCTCCAGCACGTTCTGCAACGG
Organism: Pyrinomonadaceae bacterium; assembly: GCA_035947355.1. Classification (GTDB taxonomy): domain Bacteria; phylum Acidobacteriota; class Blastocatellia; order Pyrinomonadales; family Pyrinomonadaceae; genus QHXN01. The sequence continues at coordinate 1,123 of DASZKF010000571.1, forward strand.
CAGGCGGCGCGCCACCGACAGGCTGGTCGTCATGATCTGCGGGATCTCGTTCGACTCCGGGTTCCTGGAAGAGATGCCGATGCCGGAGACCCTCGAGCCCAGCTCCGAGATCGGGATCACGTCGCGGGTGTAGCCGCCCGAGCCGAAGTTGATGCCCTGGTCGCCCTGGCCGCAGCAGGAGTTCGGCGGCTGTTGCAGCGAGTAGTACTCGTAGTTGCCCTGGACGCGGTTGTAGAAGAGGCCGGCGCCGCCGCGGATGACCGTCGAGGCGTCGCCGAAGACGTCCCAGGCGACGTTGAGGCGCGGCGCGATGCGCAGCGCCGGGTTGTCGAGCAGCCCCTTCGGGATTTCGCCGCGCGCGGCGTAGCGGACGCCGTTCGGGCGGCTGATGTCGTCGTTGATGAAGGTGCCCTCCGAGCGGTCGTAGGCGGAGGGGTCGAAGATGACGCCGCGCCCCTCCAGCTCCTTGTTGTGCGGGAAGTAGGCGAGGCGGGCGCCGTACTCGACGGTGAGCCGCGGGTGCGCCTTCCAGCTGTCCTGCGCGTACCCCTCGATGTTGTAGAAGCGGAAGCTGCCGGTCGGGACGGGGGTGGTCTGGTTGAACTGCGCGACCCGGCCGGCGAGGATGTCGGCGAAGACGTCGCCGGTCGAGTTCCCCGACCAGGGCGCGTAGATCAGCAGCCCCTCGGGGCTGGCCTGGAAGTTCTGCAGCTTGTTGCCCTGCTCGATGAGGACGCCGAACTTCATCGTGTGCGCGCCCTTGACCTTCGTCAGGTTGTCGGTCACGGAGAGGCTCGAGTTGTGGGCGAAGAGCGGGAGGTTGCCCGGCTCCCAGAAGTCGGCGATGGACGAGTTGCCCCAGCTCGTGATGAGCGCGACCGGCGCGTACGGGCTGAGCTGGCCGAGCGGCCCGCGCAGGTTCTGCAGGCCGAGGGCCTGGAGCGAGACCTTCTCCGGCTCCTTGTAGTCGTTATTCAGCTTGAGCTTGCTGGCGCTGAAGACGATCTCGTTCGTCATCGAAGGGCTCAAGACCGAGGTGACGTTGAGCGCGGCCGAGCGGCCGAGGTTGCTGCCCTCGACGTGCGAGGGCAGCTCGTAGGCCGAGGGGTTCCACCACAGGCCGCGCGCGTACTCCTGCGTCTCGGACTCGCGGGCGAGGCGCAGGTAGGCGTTGGTCCGGTCGGTCACCTTGTAGTCAATGCGCAGCACGCCCTGCGTGCGGTTGATCGGTTGCAGCCCGGAGAAGACGTAGTTGGCGTTGTTGCGCGCCCCCGTCGGGTTGTTGAAGTTCGGCTCGGGGTAGAGGTTGATCAGCGCCTGGCCGACGGGGTCGATCTGTTCGGGCGTGAGGTCGAAGGCCTGCCCCGTGAACTGGTGCGTGAAGCCGCGCCCCTGCCGCTGCTCGAGGGTCGGGACGCGGGCGAAGACCACGCCGGGGTCGACCGTCTGCCGCTGCACCTCGAAGCCGAAGAAGAAGAAGAGCCGGTCGCGGTTGCGGTTGAAGTCGGTGAAGGGCAGCAGGATGGGGCCGCCGACGTTGCCGCCCGGGTACTGGTACTTGTCCTTGGCGCGCTCGACGCCGAAGAGCGAGCGGGAGCGGTCGTTGGCGTTGAGCTTGTGGTGGCGGACGTAGTCGTAGACGGTGCCGTGGAACTCCTGGCCGCCGCCCTTGGTCGTCGCCGTCAACTGCACGCCGCTCGACCCGAACTCGGCGGCGTAGTTGCTGCTCTGAATCTTGACCTCCTGCACCATGTCGTTGTTGGCCGTGATGATGGTGCCGTTGTTCGACCCGATGTCAATCACGCGCGAGCCGTCAATCGAGACGTTGTTGTTCTCGCCGCGCAGCCCGTTGACGTTGTACTGGTTGTTGGCGTTGGCCCCGGAGTTGAAGCCGACGCTCTGGAAGGACGGGTCGTCCGGGTTCGGCGCGGCCACGCCGGGCTGCGTGCGCAAAAGCTCCATGGCGCTGCGGCCGACGACCGAGAGGTCCTCGATCTGCTGGGCGGTGATCGTGCTCTCGCGCGCGCCCGTCTCGGTCTGAATCTCCTGCGCGGCGCTGGCGGCCACCGTCACCGTCTCGGTCGGCGCCCCGACTTCGAGGTTCGCCTCGATGCCGCGCGTGTCACTGGGGCTCAGCTCCACCCGCTGCTCGAAGGCCTTGAAGTTGGTGCTCTCGACCCTGACCGTGTAGGCGCCGGGCGCGAGCGAGGCGAAGGTCGCCGTCCCCTCGCCGCTCGACGTGGTGCGGCGCTGCTCGCCCGTCCGCTCGCTCGTCACCGTGACGGTCGCGTCCGGGATGACCGCCCCCTGCGGGTCCTGGATGGTGACGCGCAGGGTGGCGCTGCCGCTGGTCTGCCCGGCGGCGGACGTGGCGGCCGCGAGAGACAGCAGGAGGGCCGAGCAAACGACTGCGAGCAGGCGGCCGACCTCGGCGCGCCTGACAGCCGAAAGGTGCCGCCGCCCACTTACGTCTGAAAGCAACGAGCGATTCGCCGTGCGCATTTGTGACCTCCGGGTGCCGATGTGCTGGTGCACTTCCCCGCCTAACGAACCAGGGCACGAGCCCTCAAGAACTCGCGGAAGATACGACGACACGCCCCGGCCTCAGCCTTCGGGACGCGGCCTGTCGCGTGCGCCGGTCGGGCTTATGAGAATCCCCGGCGGCCCCGAACGTGATCGGAACATACCTGTCGGACTCAAGCCGAACTTGCGGCGTGCGGGGGAAAGAACTACGTTTCTAAGGGAGATAGATTAGCCTGTTCCGAACTTTTGTTGTAAGACCTTACAAAAGCATTAAATTACTAAAGCCGGGCCGCTGTCAATACTTTTTTTCTTCCGGGAACGTCTGAACCCGGACAGTTGTGGCGGCCGAGCGACCGAGGCCCGACGCGGGGGCGGAGTCCGTGCCCGGCGGCAGGGCCGGCCCGTCGGAACCGCCTCGCTTGCGGCCGGCGGCGCGGGCTTCGGTCTTACCTTTCAAGACTCCGTTGTTGAGTGTGAGATCCGCGTGATACGCTGGCGCCTCGACGGCCGAATCCGACGGACTCCGGCGCCGGCCCCGCCGCCCGGCGGGGCAGAATCGAGGTTAACTTGAAACCACTAATCAGCATTCTTCTCGCCTTCGGCGTGGCGGCCGCGGCGCCGCCGGGCCGCCCCCGGACGACCGTGCCGCAGGGGCAGCAGGACGAAGAGGTGGTCGCCGTCGGCTCGAACGAGGTGCTGCTCGACGCCGTCGTGAGGGACAAAAAGGGGCGGCCCGTCAGAGACCTCACGGCGTCCGACTTCGAGGTCTACGAGGACGGCGTGCTCCAGCGCCTCTCTTCGTTCCGCCTCGTGACCAAGGGGGCGGACGCCGCCGCCGCGCCGTCCGGGCCGGCGGGCGGTGAGGCGACGCCGGCCACCGGGCGCGCCGCCGTGCGGGCCGCTCCGGGCGGCGCGGGCGGGCCTTCCTTCAGCGCCGTCGCCATCGTCTTCGACCGCCTCTCGCCGGACGCGCGCGCCCCCGCCCCCGAGGCCGCGCTCAGCTACCTCGCCGCCGAGGGGCGCGCCGACGAGTTCGTCGGGGTCTTCGCGATTGACCAGTCGCTGCGCGTGCTCCAGGCTTTCACGAACGACCGCCGGCTGGCGAGGCGGGCGGTCGAGGCTTCGGCCTCGCAGTCGTCTTCGGCCTTCGCCTCGAACGCCGAGAAGGCGCGCGAGCTGTCGCAGAGGCAGGCCAACCTCGACGCACAGATCGCGGGCGGCCAGGCGGCGGCCGGCCCCGGCAGCGCGGGCGCGAGCGCCTCCACGCTCGGCGGCGACATCGCCGACCAGAAGATGGCCGAGATGACCGAGCGCACGCTCGAAACCTTCGAGCGCCTGGAGCGCGACCAGCAGGGCTACGCCACCGCCTACGGGCTGCTCGCCGTCATCAACTCGCTGCGCGAGCTGGCGGGCCGCAAGGCGCTCGTCTTCTTCTCCGAGGGGCTCGCGATCCCCCCGGCCGTGCAGGGGCAGTTCCGCGCCGTCGTCGGCAACGCCAACCGCGCCAACGTCAGCATCTACGCGGTGGACGCGGCGGGCTTGCGCGCCGAGAGCCCGAACGCCGAGGCGCGGCGCGAGATCGAGTCGCTCGGCGCGCGCCGCATCCGTCAGACCGCGTCCGGGGTCGCGGACACTTCGGGGCAGCCGATGAGCCGCGTGCTCGAACGCAACGAAGACCTCCTGCGGATGAACCCTCAGAGCGGGCTCGGCGAGCTGGCCGACTCGACCGGCGGGCTCCTCGTCAGCGGGACGAACGACCCCGGCGCGCGGCTGCGGCAGGTGGACGAAGACCTCCACACCTACTACGCGCTGACCTACGCCCCGACCAACGCCGAGTTCGACGGGCGCTTCCGCCACGTCACGCTCAAGCTCAAGCGCCCCGGCCTCGACGTGCAGACGCGCAGGGGCTACTACGCCATCAACCCCTCGATCTCCTCGCCCGTGCTGCCTTACGAGGCCCCGGCGCTCGGACTGCTGAGCGGCGCGCCGCGCGGCGAAGGCTTCCCGCTCAGGGCCGCCGGCTTCAACTTCCCCGAGCCGGGCCGGGCCGGACTCGTCGCCGTGGTCGTCGAGGTGCCGGAGGGGGCCGTGACCTTCGCGACCGACCAGGCGAAGAAGACCTACCAGACCGACTTCTCCGTCGTCGTCCTCCTCAAGGACAGGTCGCAGCGCGTCGTCCGGAAGCTCAGCAACCAGTACCGGCTGAGCGGGCCGGCCGGGGAGATGGAGGCCGCGAGGCGCAGGCAGATTCTCTTCTACCGCGAGGCCGACCTCGCGCCGGGGCGCTACACGCTGGCCGTGGCCGCCTACGACGCGCTCTCCGGCAAAGGCGGCACGGTCGCCGACGGCCTGGAGGTGGTCGGCCCCGGCCAGGGGCTGAGGCTGAGCAGCCTCGCCATCGTCAAACGCGTCGAGCGGCTGAGCGAGGCCGAGCAGAAGAGGCCGCACCCCTTCCACTTCAGCGAGGCGCTCATCTACCCGTCCGTCGGCGAGCCGCTCCGCAAGTCGGTCGAGAAGCAGCTCCCCTTCTTCCTCACGGTCTACACGGCGGCCGACGCGAAGGCGGCGCCGAAACTGACGGTCGAAATCCTGCAGTCGGGGCGGCCCATCGGGCGGGCCGCGCTCGAACTCCCTCTGCCCGACGCCGAAGGGCGCATCAAGTACGCCAGCTCGCTGCCGCTCGACAAACTACGACCCGGCGACTACGAGCTTCGGGTGACGGCCGACGACGGCGCGGCCCGCGCCTCGCGGGCGGCGGCGTTCACTGTAGTCAATTAAGAATTAAAGATTAAGAATTAAAAATTGGTGTGCCGGCGGAGCGCCCTTCAGGACTCCGAAGCACACCATTCTTAATTCTTAATTCTTAATTGACTCAGTTCGGGAACGGCTCGCCGGGGCGGGCGATGCGGATGCGGTGGTCTGTGAACTTGAAGTGCGAGCCGGGTATCTCGACCTTCGGCATGTGGCACGTCGTGCAGTCCTTCGCGGCGACCGGGCACGGCTTGGCCTCGCGGCCGTCTTCGCGCTCGGCGCGGGCGAGGCGCGGCGACTTCCGCGCGGCCTCGGACTGGTGGCAGGCGAAGCACTTCGGGTCGTAGTCGGCGGCGCGCTCCTGCAGGTTCTCGTGCGGGTCGTGGCAGGCCGTGCAGCTCAGGCGGTCGTCGTTCGGGTCGTGGCCGCGGCTGGTGAAGATGCGGTAGGGCTGGAAGCGGACGTTATTGATGCCGCCGTTGTGCTGGAGCGTCATCACCGACTCGGCGCTGCGGTGGCACGAGCCGCAGAACTCCTGCGTCAGCTCGTCGGCCCCCATACGGCCGGGGTTGAAGATTTTCTTGTCGGCGAACTGCCTCGCCTCCATCGCGGCGACGTGGTCGCGGCCGGGGCCGTGGCACGACTCGCAGCTCACGCCCGGCATGAGCCTGTCGAGCTGGAGGTTCTTGCCGTAGACGGCGGCCGTCGAGTGGCAAGAGAAGCAGCTGCGGGCCTCGTCCATGCTGATGGCGCGGCCCAAGGCTTCTTCCAGAGAGGGCGGGACTTTGCGCTCGTAGCCGATGGTGAAGTCGAGGCCGCCGATGTCGCGGTAGAAGCTGACGCGGCTCTCGTGGAAGACCCCGCCGCGGCTGTAGACGTAGGTCTGGCCCGCCTTCCCCTGGCCGAACGAATAAAGTATCGGCTCGCTGACGGTGCGCGTGCCGTCGGTCACGGAGTAGATGCTCTGGTCGCCCCGGCGCTCTATCTGGAAGGTGTAGGGGCCGAAGCGGAACGTCATCCGCGGGTTGGCGCGCAGGACGCGGCTCTCGGCGACGGTCTCCAGAGCCCTCCCCATCGCCGTCGCGTGCTGCGCCTTCGACTCCTGCTCGTGGCAACCGGCGCAGGCCGGGGCGCCGACGTAGCCCGCCTCGTCGAAAGGCTTGTTGGGCCGCCACGGCGTCGAGGTCGCGTAGACGGGGGCCTCCATCTGCTGCGCGCGCGAGAGGAGCGGGACCGACGCCCCCGCGGCGGCGAAGGCGAGGACGACGGCGAGCTTGATTGCTGTGACGCTTCTGCTCATCTGAACGCGCCTCGACCGGCCTTCCGCTTACGGCTCGTCCCCCTCGCCGGCGCCGGCCGCCGTCTTGTTCTGCGCGCTGGCCTCATCGAGCTTCCTGTTCAGTTGCAGGAAGGTCTCGCGGGCGCGCTCGGCGTCCGATTTGCGGTTGGCCTTCGCATAAGCGCGCGACAGCGCGAAGTGCACCTTCGGCTCGTCGGGCGCGAGCTGCCGGGCGGTCTCGAGCTCCTGGATGGCGCGCGCGTTCTCGCCGAGGTCGAAGAGGATGCGGCCGAGGAGGTAGTGGCCCATCGGGGCGCGCGGGTAGAGGCGGACGGCCTCCTCCGCGTAGGGCAGCCCGGCGGCGGCCTCCTTATTCTTGAGGCGGATGTAAGCGATCTGGACGCGCGCCATCGCGCTCGACGGCGAGTTTTCCAGCTCGCGCTGGAAGGCCGCGAGCGCGCCCTCGTCGTCGCGGTGCGCGAGCAGGTAGCGGCCGTGCGCGTAGTGCACGTTCGGCGACTTCGGGAAGTCTGCGGCGAGGCGCTCGAACTCGCGCTGCGCCTCGGCGGTGTTGCGCCGGGCCGACTGGAGGGCGGCCCAGCCGGCCCGGCGGACGAGCTGGTAATCGGGCGAAGCCGGCGTGAGCTGCGACGGCAGCGACGGGATACGCAGCACGGCGAGTCCGAGCGCGACGACCAGGCCCTCGGACTCGACGCCCTCAAAGGCCATCGCGTCGAGGTTCTGCTGGGCGATCTCGAAGTCGCCCCTGAGCAGGAGGAGCAGGCTCTCGTGGTAGCGCAGCACCCGGACGAGTTCCGGGTTCTCGACGATGCCGAGCCGGCGCGCCTGCTGGAGGTGTCGGAAGGACTCGTCGTAGCGCCCGAGCTGGAACTCGCAGAGGGCGAGCATGGCGAAGGGGCCGCCGACCTTCGGCTGGAGCTGGGCGACCTGGGCGAAGGCTTCGGCCGCCTCGGCGTAGCGGTCTCGGTCGTAGAGCAGCGTGGCGAGATACCACCAGCCCTCGTCCCAGCGCGGGCGCTCCCTGAGCGCGCGGCGGTAGAGTTCGGCGGCCTCTTCGAGGCGGCCCGCCTCGCGCGCCGCGTTCGCCTCGGCCGAGAGGCGTTTGAACTCCGGCGAGGCTGCCTCGGCCCTCGGCCCCGCGGCCGCGCGCCGCCCGGCCCGGCGCTGCGCGGGGGCAGGGGCGCACAAGAGCGCGAGGGCGGCGCAGCACGCGAGCAGGGAGAGAGCGACGCGCGGCGCGACCCCGTCACGCGTGCTCTCACTTTTGAAATTCACACACACCATCAAAGTCTCCGCCCCGGTCGGGTTACTTGCCCGCGGCGGCCGCGGGCTTCGCGACGCCTTCGCCTTCGACCACCCTGACGTAGGTATTAACCGGCAGGTCCTTGAGCCTGTCAACCCTGCCGCTCGGCCATTGTATTTCCAGCCCCTCGACCGCGGCGGCGCGCCCGAGGCCGAGCACCTCGCGCGGGTCGTGGGAGGCGAGGTAGCTGCCGCCGCTCGTCTTCAGCCGGGCGCGCTTCACACCGCCCGCCGACCAGCGGATGACGGCCCCGGCCGCGCCGGGGCTGCTCCTGGTGGCGACGAGGTGGAGGCCGAGCCAGTTGTGGCGGCTGCCTCCCTCGTTGCGCAGCAGGAGCGGGGCCGCGCCGTTGTTCGAGACGAGCACGTCTATGTCGCCGTCGTTGTCGTAATCGCCGACGGTCATGCCGCGCGCCGCGTAGTCACGCGAGAAGGCCGCGCCCGACTGCGCGCTCACGTTCCTGTAGCCTTTCCCCGTGTTCTCGAACATCAAGAGCGGCTCGCGGTACTTCACGCGCGAGGAAAGAGTCTCGACCATGTCGTCGGGGTGGCCGTTGGCGAGGAAGAGGTCGGGGTCGCCGTCGTTGTCGTAGTCGAAGAACTTCAGCCCCCAGCCGCTCAGGAAGCGCGTCGCCGGCGCGATCTCGCCCGGCTCGTCCGTAAACGTCAAGTCCTTCTGGTTGCGGTAGAGGCTGAAGAGTTCCTGGTCAATGTTGGCGACGAACAGGTCCTGCCAGCCGTCGCCGTCGAAGTCCGCCGCGTCCACCCCCATCCCGGAGCGGGGGCTGCCCGCCTCGCTGTAGGCGACGCCCGAGGCGAGCCCGACCTCCTCGAACTTGCCGCCGCCGCGGTTGACGAAGAGGAAGTTGGGCATCGTGTCGTTGGCGACGAAGAGGTCGGGGAGGCCGTCGTTGTTCACGTCCGTCGCCACCGCCCCGAAAGACTTGCCCGGCGAATTGAAGATGCCTGAAGTCCGGCTCACGTCCGTAAACGTCCCGTCGCCCCGGTTGCGGAACAGTTGGCTCGGCGCCGGCTTGAAGACGCGCGGGATGCAGTAGTACTTCAGGCCGAGCCGGTTGTTGCCGCAGCTCATCTCCTTGTTGTACTGGACGAAGCTGGAGACGAAGAGGTCGAGGCGGCCGTCCGCGTCGTAGTCGAACCACACGGCGCAGGTGGACCAGCCCGGCGAGGTGATGCCGGCCCGCTCCGTCACGTCCGCGAACGTCCCGTCGCCCCGGTTGCGGTAGAGGATGTTGCGGCCGTAGGAGGTGACGAACAAGTCCTGCCACCCGTCGCCGTCGTAGTCGCCCGCGGCCGCCCCCATCCCGAAGGTCCCGCCCGCGACGCCGGCCTTGTCCGCCACGTCGGCGAACGTGCCGTCGCGGTTGTTGCGGTAGAGCGCGTTTTTGAGCGGCGTCGGCGGCTTGTAGAAGTCAGACGGGCCGCTGTTGACGAGGTAGATGTCCACCCACCCGTCGTTGTCGTAGTCGAAGAAGGCCGCGCCCGCCCCGACCGTCTCCGGCAGGTAGCGTTCCGACGAGCGCGCGTTGGTGTGAACCCACTTGATGCCGCTCGCGGCGGGCGTCACCTCCTCGAAGGTGACGGGGGCCGCAGGGGGCGGCGGCGGCTGCCACGCGCCGAGAGCCCGCGCGTGTGAACAGACGATGACGAAAGAGAGACTGAAGGTAACGATTCGTCTCACTAACTGCGTGCCACCTTTCGGCTGAAAGAGTTCTGGCGCGCGCCGCCTCAGCGGCGGGGCCGTTCTTCGGAGCGCCGGGTCTCCGGCGTCGGCTGCCGCTTCTGCTGCTCGGCGTTGAGCCGCTCGATGACGGCGCGCGTGCGCTCGGCGTCGGCGTTGCGCTTGAGCTTGTAGTAGAGCCGCGCCAGGAGGACGTGCGCCGGGGTGAACTCGGGCTGGCGGGCCACGGCGCGTTCGAGCAGCTCGACGGCCTCGGCGGTCTGGCCGCGCGCCTGCGCGAGCTGCGCGAGCTGGTAGAGGGCGGCCGTGTCGTCGGGCTTGAGTTCGAGCGCCCGTTTGAGCAGAGCGGCGGCCTCGTCGAGCCGGCCGTCCTCGCGCAGGACCCAGCCCAGCCGGGCGTTCGCGTTGAAGTCGCGCGGGTTGATCTCAAGCTCGGCCTGGAACTCCTTGACCGCCTCCTCGCGGTTGCCCGAGAAGAGGTGCGCCGAGCCGAGCTGCGAATGCAGCGTCGGCAGCCGCGGGTTGAGGGCCTTGGCGGCGGTCAACTCCTCGATGGCTTTGGGCAGCTCCTTGAGCGCGAGGTGGAGCGAGCCCATGATGAGGTGCGCCTCGGCCGAATCCAGCCCGCGGAACAACTTGTCTATGAGCGCGCCGGCCTCGTCGGTGCGGCCCGCGCCGATGTAGGCCGTGCCGAGGGCGTAGGCGGCGGCGAGGTCTTCGGGCCGCGCGCGGTAGACCGCCTCAAGCTCGGCTATCGCCTCGGGCAGCTTGTCCAGTTGGAAGTAAGAGAGGCCGAGCAGCAGGCGGGCCTGCTGGTTGTCGGGCGCGGCGACGAGCACCTTCGACAGCTCGCGGACGGCCGCGCCCAGCTCCTCGGTCTTGTAATAAGCTAGCCCCAGGTTGAGGCGGACGGCGTGCTGCTGCGGCTCGACGGCGAGCGCCTGCTCGTAGTGCTTGATTGCCTGGGCGTAGTTGCCCATCCGGGCGTAGACGACGCCGAGGTTCGAGAGCGCGTCGAAGCGGCGCGGCACCGCCCGGAGCGCCGCCTCGTAGGCCGCGCGCGCGCCTTCGAGGTCGCCCCTCTGCTGCGACTCGACGCCGCGCGCGAAGTCGGCCTCCGACTGCCGGACGGCGTCGGGCGACTGCGCCTGCCAGAGCGCGAGCAGCAGGCCTAAGACTACGTAGGCGAACATTAAAAAACGTCCTTCGCGAGCGAGCAGCGATGTTCGGCTTAGGAGACCGCGCCGGGTCGTGGCGAGCTTTTGTAAAGCCTGCGGGCGCGAGTATAGCACCCGCCGCTTTGGCCCGACAAACCGCTCGCTTTCCGACGCCGAGGGGAGGCCCGCGCCGAGGCGGCTTTGTGGTAATCTTGGCAGCGGGCAGGTTCGCAGGGGCCGCGCGGCCCCCGCCGGGGGTTCCCGGCGGCCCGGTCTCCGACAACTCTTCCCGCCGGTTCAAAAGATGAAAGCTGCGATCATAAAGGGCGCGCTCCTGGCGGCCTCACTCATACTCTTCTGCGGGTACGCGTGGGACGCGCCGCGCGGGCAGGCGGGCGCGGGGCCGGGGCCGAAGGCCGCGCAGGCCAGGGCGCTCTTTGAAGAGCGTTGTGCGAAGTGTCACGGCCGCGACGGCCGCGGGCAGACCAAGCTGGGCGAGATGCTGGAGCCGCCCGACTTCACCAACCCCGGCTGGCAGGAGGCCACGAGTGACGAGCGCATGAGGCAGTCCATCCGAGACGGGGTGGGGCAGATGCCGGCCTTCGCCCGAAAACTCTCCCGCCGCGAGGTCACGGCGCTCGTCGCCTACGTGCGCGGCTTCGCGAAACCCGACCGTTAGGGCGGTCGGGGTTGAGTCCGGCGGACGGCCGTTTCAACACGGAGGGCACGGAGGGCACGGAGGGCACGGAGAAGA
>DASZKF010000572.1:0-7403 GCA_035947355.1 Pyrinomonadaceae bacterium
TGCGGGTTTCGAGTTTCGAGTTAAAGGCAAGACGGTTTTTAAACTCGAAACTCGAAACCCGTAACTCGAAACTCCCGGCCGCCCGGCCGGGTGACATAATCATCTTTTTCAGGTAGCTTACTGGCTCCGAAGAAATTTCACGCCGCCGAGGGCCATGAGCATCGAAGTCGAGTACTGGGGCGGGGCGGGGCCGCCCGACGCGCGACGGCTGCGCAGGCAGTTGGAGCTGGAGGGCTACAGCGTTTTCGAGTGGGCGGATCGGCCCGGCACCACCTACCCGCCGCACAGCCACGCGGAGGATCAGTCGCACTGGGTCTTGAGCGGCGCGCTGACGCTCGTCGTTGACGGCGAGGAGTACACGCTGCGCCCCGGCGACCGCGACTACCTGCCGGCCCACACCCTCCACGAGGCGCGCGTCGAGGGCACGGAGCCGGCCGTCTACCTGATCGGCGCGAAGTATTGAGAAGGGTTCCGGGTGTTGGGTATTGGGTGCTGGGGTTAAAAGCGTCCCGCCTTCACCCGGCACCTGGCACGCGGAACCCAAAACCTTTTTAGATATGGACGAACTCAACTACTGGGTCGTAACCGAGGCGGCGGACGTGGCCGCGGCCGTCGAGCAGCTCTCGGCGCAGGATGTGGTCGGCTTTGACTCGGAGACGACGGCGCTCGACCCGTTCGAGGGGCGCATCCGGCTCGTGCAGTTGGCCTCGCCCGCGGGCGTCTACATCTTCGACCTCGACCGGCTCGCGCCTTCCGGCGACGCGGCTCGCGCGCCCGCCCTCGAACCGCTGCGCCGCCTGCTCGCCTCGAAGCGGCCGGTCAAGGTCGCGCACAACTGCTTGGCGGGGGACATGCTGGTCTCGATGGCCGACGGCACGAAGGTGCGCATAGACAAGCTGGTCAGGGCCAAAACAAGGGGCAAAGTCCTGTGCATTGATGAGAGGACGGGGGCTCTCAGCACGGGCGAGATCACCGGCTGGGTGGACGGCGGACTGAGGCCGTGGGCCGACTGGCTGCGGGTGCGAACGAAGGGTAAAGGCGTCTTAAGAGTCACGAAAGACCATGAAATCCTGACGGAACGCGGGAGGGTTCGGGCCGAGAACCTTCTGGTCGGAGATAAGATTCTGACGTCCCTGCCCGCCCTGTCGCAGCGGCAAAGGGACATGCTCTACGGCTCGCTTCTCGGCGACGGCTCTCTGGTAAAACAACAGACGGCCCAGGCCCGGACGCCCTACTTCAAGGTCTCGCACTCGGTGACACAGGAAGGCTACGTCGCCGTCAAGGCCGCCGCGCTCGACGGCCTCGTCAAGCACGTTAAAACAGAGAAAGTTAACTACAGGGGCTTTAGCAACAGCGCGCGTGGCTCGCAGTTGCTAACCCTGACGACGAAGTCCGATCCGCGACTGTTCGAGCTTTACGACGCTTGCCTGTCGGCAGGCAAAAGGGCGGTCAGGCCGGGGTGGCTTAATAATCTCACGCCGCCGGCGGTAGCCGTGTGGTACTGCGACGACGGGAGCTTGGCGAGCGGGAGTAGTGCCCGCATCTGCGTGTCCGCCTTCGGCGCGGAAGGGGCAGACAGGCTCGTGGAGGTTTTACGGGGCCGGGGCTTCCCCGCGGGACTATGGGTGAGGCCGGACGGACAACTTTACTTAAAAGTTGCGGGGCCATACGGCAGAGGGATGTCCGGGGGGCTGAAACGCTTCTGGGAAAGCATCGCGCCCTTCGTCCCAGCCTCGATGCGGTACAAGCTTCCAGAGGCTTATAAGCATCTGGCGTCGGACGAATATTGGGTGGCGCCGCAGACGCGACCCGGAACGTTCTCCGACACGGTGGTGGAAATTTCGCCGCTCCTCAACGACGCCGACGAGAGGGGTCGGTATGAAGGGCGCAGAAGTCGCCAAAGCCGTAGGATAAGGCAGTACTGCCTGGAGGTCGCCCCGCACCATAACTTCGTCGCCGGGGGGCTTGCGGTGTCTAACTGCAAGTTCGACGCGAAATGGGTGCGCCACCACCTCGGGGTCGAGTTGGCGGGCGAAGGCGGCGAGCCGGGCGAGGGCGGCGGCGGGGAGCGCGTCGAGCGCGGCGGCCTCTTCGACACGCTGCTCGCCAGCCAGCTCATCTCGGCCGGCGAGCAGGAAGACCGCCACGGCCTCGCCACGGTCGTCGAGCGCTACCTCGGCGAGACGATGGACAAGTCGCAGCAGGTCAGCGACTGGTCGGGCGAGCTGTCGGCCGCGCAGCTCGAATACGCCGCGCGCGACGCGGCCGTCATGCTCCCGCTGCGCGAGAAGCTGGTCGGGCAGTTGCGCGCCAACTCGCTCGGCCGCTGCGCGCAGTTGGAGTTCGAGTGCGTCGTGCCGCTCGCCGCGCTCGAACTCGCCGGCATCTACCTCGACGCCGTGCGCTGGCGCGAGCAGCTCGCCATCGTCGGCAAGCGCCGCGACGCGCTCTACGAGGAGCTGCAGGACGAGCTGGCCGAGGAGCCGGCGCAGCAGTCCTTCTTCGGCCCGTCGCGCGCCGACATCAACCTCGACTCGCACATCCAGCTGACGAAGGCGCTCAAGCGCAAAATCCCTGCCGACCGCGTCCCCGACTCGACGCGCAACTGGAAGCTGGAGCCGCTGGCCGCCGAGTTCCCCATCGTCGGCAGCCTCCTCGAATACCGCACGCTGCAGAAGACGCTGAAGTTCGGAGAGTCGCTGCTCGAAGCGATGCGGCCGCGGGGCGCCGCGGGCGGCCGCATCCACGCGCACTTCCACCAGATCGGCGCGCCGACCGGCCGCATGAGCTGCACGGATCCGAACATCCAGCAGGTGCCGGCCTCGCCCGAGTACCGGCGCTGCTTCCGCGCGCCCGAGGGCCGCAAGCTGATTACGGCCGACTACTCGCAGATCGAGCTGCGCATCCTCGCCGACTTCACCGGTGACAAAGGCTTCGTCGAGGCCTTCAGCTCCGGGGCCGACCTGCACCGGGTCACGGCCGCGCAGGTCTTCGGCGTACCCGTCGAGGCGGTCACGAAGCAGCAGCGCGACTTCGCCAAGCGGCTCAACTTCGGCGTCGTCTACGGCATCGGCGCGCAGCGCTTCGCGCTGATGACCGGGCTGACGCAGGCCGAGTCGGAAGACCTCCTGCGCCGCTACTTCGCCAGCTACCGCGGCCTCGACACGTGGCTGCGCGACGCCGCCCTCAAGGCCGTCCGCGACCGCACCGCCCCCCGCACCGTGGCCGGCCGCCTCTTCCGCTTCAACTTCGACCCCGAAGACAAACAGGCCGCCTCCACCGCCCAGCGCAACGGCAAGAATTCACCGGTCCAAGGAAGCAGCGCGGACATCATCAAACGCGCCCTGCGGGTTCTACACGACCGTTTGAAGGGCACGGACGCGCAGGTCGTCAACGTGGTTCATGATGAGATCGTTGTCGAGTGCCCGGCGAATAATGCGGAAGAGGTGGCGAAGACGGTCGAGGAAGCGATGTGCGCGGCGGGCGAGGAGTACGTCAAGAAAGTGCCGGTCAAGGTCGAGTCGAAGGTCTCCGACGAGTGGGCGAAATGAAATGATGAGTGCGGAATGATGAATGAGGAATTAAAAGCAAGCCGCCTCGCATTCATCATTCCGCACTCATCATTCTCTTAGTCTCGGCCGCGGGCCGGGGCGACGCGGCCCTCCGCCAGGCGTAGTAGACGGGCAGGCCCGTCAGCACGAGGAGGAAGCCGACGCCGGAGGTCAGGCGCGCGAGGTAGACGAGGTCTAGCACGAGGAGCGAGGCGAGCAGGACGTAGACGGCCGGGACGAGCGGGTAGCCGGGCGTGCGGTAGGGGCGCGGCTCCTCGGGGCGTTTGCGGCGCAGCACGACCACGGCCCCGACCATCAGCACGTAGAAGACGAGGTCGGCCGGGATGATGTATTCGAGCAGTTGGGTGTAGACGTTGCCGTAGGCGGCGTGGCCCGCGGCGTCCTGCGCCACCGTCCGCGGCAGCGTCAGGAGCGAGGCCCAGACGCCCTGCACGGCGAGCGCGACGGCCGGGACGTGGCGGGCGTTGAGGCGGGCGGCGCGCCTGAAGAAGAGCCCGTCGCAGGCCATCGCGTAGGTGACGCGCGCGCCCGCCAGGATCAGGCCGTTGTTGCAGCCGAAGGTCGAGACCATGATGGCCGCCGCCATCAGCACCGTCCCCGCCGGGCCGAGCGCCGCCTGCATCGTCGCCGTCGCGATGCTCTTGCCCGGCTGCTGCATCGAGCCGAGCGGCAGCGTCAGGACGTAGGCGAGGTTGGCGAGCAGGTAGAGCCCGACCACCACGCCGCAGCCGATGAGCAGGGACCGCGGCAGGTTGCGGCCGGGGTCGCGGATTTCGCTCCCCGTAAACGTCACGTTGTTCCAGGCCGACTGCGCGAAGAGCGGCCCCGTCATCGCCCGCCCCAGAAGCATCACGAGCGCCAGCGCGCCCGCCGCCCCGAGGCCGGGCTGCGCCGCCTGCGGGTCCCAGCCGTTCGCCCAGGAGTCCCACCAGGCCGAGGTGTAGGCCGCGCTCCCCGCGTTCCACCCGAGCAGCAGGCCGACCAGGATGAGGCCGGCGAGCGCCGCCGTCTTCGTAAACGTGAAGGTGTTCTGGATGAGCTTGCCGAGCTTGAGGCCGCGCGTGTTCGTGTAGGTCAGGAGCAGTATGAGGGCGACGGCCGTGAGCTGCTCGGTCGAGAGCGAGACGGCGTAGCCCTCGGACAGGCGGACGGGCGCGACGAGGTAGTTGTCGGCCGCGACCCACGGCCAGAGCACGCCCGTGAATCTCGCGAAGGCGACGGCGACGGCCGCAATCGTCCCCGTCTGGATGACGAGGAAGAGCGACCACCCGAAGAGGAAGCCGAGCGCCGGCCCGTAAGCCTCGCGCAGGAAGACGTACTGCCCGCCCGCGCGCGGCATCATCGCCGCCAGCTCCGCGCAGCACAGGGCGCCCGTGATCGTCAGGAGCCCCGCCAGCGCCCACGCCAGCAGCAGCCAGCCGGGCGCGCCGACGAGCCGCGTGGACTCGGCCGACGTGATGAAAATCCCCGACCCGATCATCGAGCCGACGACGATCATCGTCGCGTCGAGCAGCCCCAGGCCCCGCTCAAGGTGTTCCGGCCGCCGCTCGCCTTCCAGGTCGGGCGGCGCGTCGTTTTTAATTTCGACTGACATCGGCGTCTTCGGCCAACGGGGGCGGTTTGAAGTGGCGGCGTATGTTGTGACGCGCGGGCGCGGCCTGTCAAGAGAAATGATGAATGCGGAATGCGGAATGATGAATTAAAGACAGCTCGGATGCTGAAGCTCGGCGTGCCTCACATTCATCATTCACACTGCCGCATTCATCATTTCTCTTTCCTGCCGATGCGTTGTTCGAGTTCTTTGAAGCGCGGGTCGTCGCGGAGGGGGTCGAACATGGGTTCGACGCGGAGGAAGGCGAGGAAGCCGGTGCGCTCCTCGAAGGCGCGGGCGAGCCAGTCGAGGGCGCGGTCGTGCTCGCCGAGGCCGAGGCGGATGATGGCCGTGTAGTAGGCCGGGACGTAGCGCGCGCGGGAGAGCGCGTCGAACTCCTCGATCAAAAGCTCGGCCTCCCTGCGCCGGCCGGCGAGGGCGTAGACGTATCCGAGGTGGCCCTTGAAGGTGAGGCCGCCGCCCGAGTGCTCGACGGCACGCTCCAGCGCCTCGGTGGCCTCGTCGAACAGGCCCTGCTGCGCGAGCGTGAGGCCGAGGCTCCAGTGGGCGAAGATGAAGCGCGGGTCGAGTTCGAGGGCGCGGCGGTTCTGCTCGGCGGCCTCCGGGTAGCGGCGCGCGAAGTAGAAGGCCCAGGCGAGGCTGACGGCGGCGAAGAGCGAGAGAGGGTCGAGCTTCTGCATCTCGCGGCAGGCGCGGACGGCGCGCTCGTGCTGGCCCGTCGCCTTGTAGTAGAAGCTGTAGCCGTCGTGCGCGTTGGCGTAGGAGGGTTGCAGCTCGACGGCGCGGCGGAAGTGCGACTCCGCGCGGGGGAAGTCCCACTCGTAGAGGAGCCGGAAGAAGCCGAGCGAGGTGTGCGCCTCGGCCAAAGTGTCGTCGAGTTCGAGCGCCTTGAGCGCCGCCCGCTCGGCCAGCGGGTAAACTTCGGCGGGCGGCTGCTCGCCGGTCGAGGAGGCGAGGAAGGCGTAGGCGTCGGCCAGGCCGGCGTGGGCGAGGGCGAAGCCGGGGTCGAGCTCGATGGCCCTCTGGAAGTGCTCGATGCCGCGCCTGATCCACTCGGTCGTCCGCTTATTCAGGAAGTAGCGGCCCTTCAGGTAGAGGTCGTAGGCGGCGGCGTTCTGCGTGTAACGCTTCTTGAGGCGGCGGCGGTCTTCGCCGCTCAGACGCAGGCGGAGCTTGGCGCTGATCTCCTCGGAGATGCGCTCCTGGAGGGTGAAGATGTCCTCGTGCTTGTGCCGGTAGCGGTCGCCCCAGACCTGCGATTCGAGCGCCACGTCAACCAGCTCGGCGCTCACCACGAGCAGCTCGCCGACGAGCATCACGCGGCCCGTCACAACGGCGCGCACGTTCAGCTCGCGCCCGACCTCCAGCGGGTCTGCGTCGCGCCCCTTGTAGCGGAAGACGGTGGCGCGCGGCACGACGCGCAGCCGCGGCAGCTGCGAGAGGCTGTTGATGATGCTCTCGGTGATGCCGTCGGAGAGGTACTCGGCCTGCGGCTCGCCGGTCTCGTTGGCGAGCGGGAGGATGGCGAGTGAGTCTATCGCCTTCGGCCGCGCGGGGCGGCGCCTGCGCCCCGGCGCGAGCGGTCGGGTGAGCGACGCCGAGTCCGCCAGCTCGTTCGAAGGGGCGGAGGCGAAGAGTTCGGTCGGAGCCTCTGTGGCCGGCAGCTTGACGAGGGTCGGGCCGGCCTCCGCCGGGTCGGCCGAGAGCGGCGCGCCGTCCACGCGGCAGAACTTCAAATCGTCGTCGGCGTAGGCGCGCCGGCATGCGGGGCAGCGTTTCATCGTCCGGAGGAGGATAGCAGAAAGCAGTAGACAGTAGTCAGTAGTCAGTAGCCAGGAGAAAAACCGTCGCTATCGAATCGTTCGGATGTCGGCGTCAGCATCCTCAGCGCGGAGCCTACTGACTACTGACTACTGTCTACTGTCTACTCCCTTGCTTGACAGGCGCGGCCCCGGTTCCCTAGTCTTGGCGGCTGCGGGTTTGCACCTTAGCCTGCCGACCTGATTCTGAACCTTGACCCAGGGACATCCATGATCAAAGAGGAAATCAAACGGCTGATCGAGTCGGGGCGGGCGCGCGTCGGCGTCATCGGCCTCGGCTACGTCGGGCTGCCGCTGGCGGTGGAGTTCGCCCGCCGGGGGCTGCGCGCCGTCGGCTTCGAGGTGGACGCGGCCAAGGCCGCGGCGGTCAACCGCGGGGAGAGCTACATCGGCGACGTG
>DASZKF010000573.1:0-4445 GCA_035947355.1 Pyrinomonadaceae bacterium
GTGAATCGTGAATTGAGGAAGACAGTTCCTTTCGAATCACGAATCACGAATCACGGTTCACGGCTTTTACCCATATGAGTGAAGCCGCACACCACGCCGCCATCCCGCCGACCGTGCCCGCCATGTGCCTGGAGGCGCTGAGGCTGCATGCCAAGCCGGACGCCGTCAACCTGAAAGCGGAGGGGCGGTGGCTGCACATCCCCGGCGAGGACATCATCCGGCGCGTGCGGGCCGTCGCCCTGGGGCTCTCGGCCCTCGGGGTGCGGAAGGGCGACCGCGTCGCGCTGCTCTCCGAGAACCGGCCCGACTGGTCCGTGACCGACCTCGCCATCCTCAGCCTCGGGGCCGTCAACGTCCCCATCTACACGACGCAGGCCCCCGAGCAGGTGCGCTTCATCCTCGAAGACTCGGGCGCGCGCGTCCTCTTCGTCTCGAACCGCAAGGTCTTCCGCCACGCGCGGCCCGGCGTCGAGGGCGTCGAGTCGGTCGAGCGCATCGTCTTCTTCGACACCGACGCGGCCGAGGCGCACGCCGGCTCTCTCTCGCTCTTCGAGCTGGAGAAGCAGGGCGCGGAGATGGACGAGCTGGAGCCGGAGGCGTTCGGGCGGGCGCTGAACGGGGTCGGCGCGGAAGACCTCGCGACCGTCATCTACACTTCGGGGACGACCGGCGAGCCGAAGGGCGTGATGCTCTCGCACGCGAACTTCGTCTCGAACGTCGCGGCGATCGCGGCCACGCTGCCGATCTACCCGACCGACGTCTCGCTCTCCGTGCTCCCGCTCTCGCACATCTTCGAGCGCGTCGTCTTCTACGTCTTCTGCTGGTGCGGCGTCTCGGTGCACTACGCGCCGTCGTTCGACGTGGTCGGCGAGTACCTCAAGGAGGTGCGGCCGACGATCATGACCGCCGTGCCGCGCCTCTTCGAGAAGGTCTACCACAAGATCGTCAAGCGGGGGACGCAGGAGGGCGGCTGGAAGGCGCGGCTCTTCACCTGGGCGCTCGGCGTCGGGCAGCGCTACGCCGAGCTGCGCGACAAGGGCGAGCGGGTGCCGCCGCTCCTGGAGATACAGCAGGAGGCCGCGAGCCGCCTCGTCTTCTCGAAGTGGCGCGAGGGCGTCGGCGGGCGCCTCCGCTACTTCGTCTCGGGCGGCGCGGCGCTCTCGCCCGCGCTCTCCTACGCCTTCCTCGGCGCCGGCATCAACATCCTCCAGGGCTACGGCATGACCGAGACCTGCATCGTCTCGGCCAACCGCCCCGACAACAACCGCGTCGGCACCGTCGGCCCGCCCTTCCCCGGCGTCGAGCTGAAGACCGACGCGGAGGGCGAGATACTCGTGCGCGGGCCGAACGTCATGCAGGGGTACTACGGCCACCCGGCCGAGACGGCCGCCGTCTTCACCGAGGACGGCTGGTTCCGGACGGGCGACGTGGGGAGGATTGACGGGGAGGGCCGGCTCCACATCACCGACCGCAAGAAGGAGCTCTTCAAGCTCTCGAACGGCAAGTACGTCGCGCCGCAACTGGTCGAGAGCCTCATCAAGCAGAGCGCGTACGTCAGCCAGGTGGTCGTCGTCGGCGCGGGGCGCAAGCAGCCGGCGGCGCTCGTCGTCCCCGACTGGGAGGCGCTGGCCGCGGCGCTCCCGCCCCCGCAGGCCGAGGAGCACACCCTGCGCGTCGCCTGGAGCCGCGACCCGGCGGCCGTCCGGCTCGTCCAGCGCGACGTGGCCGAGCTGACCCGGCCGCTCGCCGACTACGAGCGCGTCCGCCGGGTGGCGCTGCTGCCCGAAGAGTTCTCGATTGACGGGGGGGAGCTGACGCCGACCCTCAAGGTCAAGCGCCGCGTCATAGACGAGAAGTACGGCGCGCTCATCAACGAACTCTACGACGGCGCCGCGAAAGAAGAATAGTTCAAAGTTGCAAGTTCAAAGTTCCAAGTTAGGGAATTGTTTTAACTTGGAACCTGGAACTTTGAACTTTGAACTTTATTCACGCGTCGGTCAGCGTCAGGCGTTCGATCTCGACGAGCGACTCGGCGAAGCGGGCGCGGTCGAAGGAGGGCTGGCCGAGCAGGTCTTCGGCGAGCCGGCGCAGGTGGTGCGGGAGCGGGGCCGCGACGAAGGGGAGAGCTTTCGTCGTCGTCGGCGCGAAGCGGGAGAGCAGTTGCGCCTCCGCGCCGCAGAAGTCGCAGGCCGCGACGTGGACGGCGACCGAGGCCCGCCGCGCGCCCGCGAGGGCCGCGCGCGCGTACCGGAGCAGCACCCCGGACGCGGGGCAGGTCGCGGTCTTCTGGAATTTGGCTGTGCTCGAAGAACGCATGGTTCCTCCTTGCGGTCTCTCATGGGCGGGCCGCCGCGCGTGGCCGTGAAGGCGGCCGCGGCGCGCGGCTTCCGGGCGAAGCGCCGTCCGTGAAAGGCACAGCCTGAACCGTTGGCGGGGCGGAAAGTTACGTGGCGAGGAGCCACAGCAGCCGTCGTCCCTCGTCCGGGCGCTCCGTTTACTCAGGACTGGGTAAAATATCAATCACCCGCTTCTTCCACACTTCGGCCCGCCGGGCGGCCGCGCGCGGGGAACTTTTCTCCTGACGAATCAACGCCTTGACCGTTGTGTAAAAAGATGTTGCTCAATTGCCGGTTTACTGCTACCATCGTTGTCGTGTTCGGGTGGCGCCCCGGCTCAGAGGGCGCCCCGCCCCGAAAATCCCTTCACGGTGGCCGCGCCCGATCCCCTCCGCGGCTGACCGGCGCGGATTCCCCGGCAAGGCCGTCACCAATTCCAGAGTCAGCGGAGCGCAGTCGCCGCCGCGGGCCGTGTCTTCCGGCTCCGGGGCGCTTCGGCCCGACGCTTCCGGGACTCGGCCGGGACTCGCCCCCGCTCCCCGGCGGGCCTCCTCAACCGGCTCCGGGAACACCCTCCGGCCTTGCTCCTGACGAACGACTACCAGTAACATGGCTGCATCATCCGCCGACCAAGACCAACGCTTAAAAGATCCCATGACGAGTGCCGAAGAGCAGTCACCCAAAGAGTCGGAGCGCGCCCCCGACCGCCCCGCGCGCCACGCCGGCGCGTGGGTCGAGGCGCTGCGCCGCTCCGACGTCGCCCGGCTGTGGTCTGAACTCCAGCGGCTCGTCGTCAACCACCCGCTCGTGCGGGCCTCGCACAGCGCCGGCCTGCTCGTCGAGGAGGGCGACCGCGGGAGCGCCTACGTAGACCTGACGCAGGAGCTTTTCGTCACGCTCCTCTCGAAGTCGCGCTTCCAGCACTACCTCGACACGGCGATGACCGACCAGGAGATCGAATGCGAGATCAGCCAGATCGAGCTGACCAACCTCCTGACGGCCGAGCTGCGGAAGCGCCACCCCGAGAGCTACCGCCTCGCCCGCCGCATCTCGACCATCATCCAGTCCTCGGCCAACTTCCGCCGCCTCGACGCGGCCGCCGGGGGCGAGGACGAGGTGCACCGCCGCCTCGTTGACCGCGTCTACGGCTTGCGCGAGTGGCGCGACGACAAGCCGCGCCGGGCCGCGGCCGAGCTCGAGCAGCGCGTGCAGATGATCCCCGTCCGCCAGCGCGACACCCGCATGGTCGGCTGCACGGGCGACGCGCAGATCATCATCAGCAACTCCGACCTCGAAGACCTCATCGTCTCGGTCCTGGAAGCCTGCGACTCGCCTGTGGACGTGCGGGCCCTGCGCGGCCTCGTCATGTCGCGCCTGCCCGTGATGGACATCTACCTCGTGCCCATCGGCGGCGACGAGGGCGACGAGGGCCGCCAGTTCGAGCCCGTGGACGGGCGCGAGAACCCGGAGCAGTCGCTCCTGCGCCGCGAGTCGGAGCAGGAGGCCGCCGGCTGCGTGGACGGCTTCCTCAAGGGCCTGCACGCGGCCGTGCGCGGCAAGACCAAGCAGTACGACCGGATGCTCGGCGTGCTGTGGTATTGTTACCTGAGCCCGGCGCACATCACGCAGCTCGAAGCCGCGGCGCGCCTGAACGTCTCGGACTCCCTGGTCTCGGACTACCGCCGCCGCATCGAGCAGCAGTTGCGCGCCCTCTCCTTCACCGAGATCGAAGAGGCCCGCCGCTTCGAGGTGGCGCTGCGCGAGCGCGTCAGCGTGCTCGTCAGCGAGGAGGTCAACGCGGGCGTCTGAGACGTCCGGGCCGGAGTCACAAGTTGCGCGCGCGGGGTGCGGCCCGCGCCGGGGTTCCCGCCGGAGGGCGGGGAGGGGCCGCAAGGCCCCTTTTTCAAATCGGCACCAGAGATGATTAAAGACGACATCATCAGCCTCATCGGGTCGGGTCGCGCGCGGGTCGGCGTCATCGGCCTCGGCTACGTCGGGCTGCCGCTGGCGGTGGAGTTCGCCCGCCGGGGGCTGCGCGCCGTCGGCTTCGAGGTGGACGCGGCCAAGGCCGCGGCGGTCAACCGCGGGGAGAGCTACATCGGCGACGTG
>DASZKF010000574.1:0-2648 GCA_035947355.1 Pyrinomonadaceae bacterium
CCGCCGCGCCACGCACGGCGCGGCGGCCGGGCGGTTGCTTTTCCCCGCCGCGATGCTAAGATAAAGCCAGGTCGCCCAACACGCCCCCAGACCAAATGTCAAAGTCGTGCGAGAGCCTCCCCGCGGGGGACTCGTGACGCCGCGCGTGCGGCCGAGGACCGAAGATGGCGGATCAGAACGCTTCCACCCACGCGGACGAGCGGCGCATCGTCAGGCTCTTGACGACGCGCCGCGACGAGATTCTCAACCTCTGGATCAAGGAGCGGCTGGAGGCCGACGAGTTCCGCGACGAGCTGATCCCGAAGAAGGACTTGCGCCAGCAGTCGCTCCAGGTCATCGAGATGCTCGCGCAGGCCATCGCCGACTCGGGCGGGGCCGACTTCGAGGACACGGCCTTCGACGACCTGCGCGCCTACCTCAACGAGCTCGCCCACACCCGCGCCGTCAAGGGCTACACGCCGCTGGAGAACGCGACCTACGTGTTGTCGCTCCGCAACGTCGTCATCCCGCTGCTCGCCGAGGAGCTGGAGAACGACGCCTCGGCGCTCATCCGCGAGTCGAACTACTTCACGCGCCTCCTGGACAAGTCGGGCCTCATCATGGTCGAGACCTTCATCCGCTCGCGCGAGGAGATCATCCGCCAGCAGCGGGCCGACATGCTGGAGCTTTCGACGCCGGTCATCAAGGTCTGGGACAAAATCCTGACGCTTCCGATCATCGGGACGCTCGACTCGCGGCGCGCGCAGATGATGATGGAGGCGCTGCTGCAGAAGATCGTCGAGACCGGCTCGACCATCGCCATCCTCGACATCACGGGGGTGCGGACGATGGACACGCTCGTCGCCAACCACCTCATCAAGACCGTCACGGCGGCCCGGCTGATGGGCGCGCGCTGCATCCTCACGGGCGTCAGCCCGGCCATCGCGCAGACGATGGTGCAGCTCGGCATAGACCTCACGCAGATCACGACCCGCGCCCAGATGTCGGACGGCATCAAGCTCGCGCTCGAGATGAGCGGCCGCACCGTCGTCCCCACGAAGGCCCTGGCGCGCATGCAGAACGGCAACGGCGACGGCCTCCAGCAGACGCTCAAGCAGACCGAGCAGATCATCACGACCGGCGACAAAGATAAAAAAAGTCTGGAGTCTTAAGTCTCAAGTCTGGAGTCCAAGACGGTGCCCCGGTTTTGACTTGAGACTTAAGACTTTAGACCCCGGACTGTTTTCGAGGTTCGTTATGGAAGGAACGCAACGCATCCCCATCCTGAAAGTCGGGCGCGTTTTGATCGTGCCGATCCAGGTGGACATGGACGACCAGACGGTCATCCACCTCCAGGAGCGCATCCTGACGGAGCTGGAGCGGACGGGCGCGCGCGGCGTGCTCATAGACATCTCGCTTCTGGAGATGGTGGACTCCTTCATCGGGCGGGTGCTGTCGGACATCGCGGCGATGGCGCGCATCATGGACGCGCGCACCGTGGTCGTCGGGATGCAGCCGGCCGTCGCCATCACGCTCGTCGAGCTGGGGCTGGAGCTGCGCGGGGTGGACACCGTCTTGAACGTGGACGAGGGCATCCGGCTCCTGCGCAGCGAGTTCATCGAGGACGAGAGCGACGAGGCCGCCGGCGAGAGGGAGTGGAGCGCGCTTGCCGAGCAGATCAATCGCCCTTGAGGGCGAGCACGACATCGCGGTCGCGCGCGGCGAGGTGCGGCGGATGGCCGCCGCGCTCGGCTTCCGCATCATAGACCAGACGCGGCTCGCCACCGTCTGCTCGGAGCTGGCGCGCAACGTCGTCAAGTACGCCAAGCGCGGCCGCATGATCGCCGGCCCCTTAGCCGGCCCGGCCGGCCGACAGGGCCTCCGCCTCATCTTCGAGGACGAAGGCCCCGGCATCCCCGACATCGAGGCCGCGATGCGCGACGGCTTCTCGACCGGGCGCGGCCTCGGCAAGGGCCTGCCCGGCTCCCGCCGCCTCGTAGACGACTTCCGCATCGAGTCGGAGGTCGGGCGGGGGACGCGCGTCACGGTCGTGCGCTGGCTCTAGGAGAAATGATGAATGATGAATGCGGAATGATGAATTAAAAGCAGGCTGTCTTTAATTCATCATTCATCATTCCGCATTCATCATTTTCTTATGCGGCACTTCCATTCGCAGGCCATCAAGGACGAGGCGCAGGTGGGCACGGCGCGGCGGGCCGTGCACCGTTACGCGTCGGTGCTGGGGTTCTCGGAGGACGCGCTGGCGGAATTGGACATCGTCGTCCAGGAGATCGGGACGAACGCCGCGCGCTACGCCTCGGGCGGCGGCTGCCTGCACTGGACGACCGCGCCCGGGGGCGGGGCCGGCCTCGAACTCTTCTACTGCGACAAGGGGCCGGGCATCCCCGACCTCGAACGCGCCTTCCGCGACGGCGTCTCCTCGGGCGGCAGCCTCGGCACCGGCTTCGGCGCGATGCGCCGCCTGCTCGACGAGTTCGACGCCTACTCGACCGTCAAGGGCACGACCCGCCGCCTCTCGAACCCGCGCCGCACGACGCACGGGACGGCGCTCGTCGGCCGCAAGTGGGTCGCGCGCGACCGGGCCGGCGAGGCCTCGCGCGAGGAGGCCCGGCACCTCGGCGTGTGGAGCCGGCCCCGGCCCGGCGACG
>DASZKF010000575.1:0-3430 GCA_035947355.1 Pyrinomonadaceae bacterium
ACGTGAATTGAGTGAGGCGCGAGACCGTTTTCAACACAGAGGGCACGGAGGGCACACAGAGGGCACAGAGAAAACATCTTCTTCTCTGTGAACTCTGTGAATCCTCTGTGCCCTCTGTGTTAAATCCCGCCGTGGCCTACGCTCAACCTACCGGACTGCCGCGACACTCCGCAATCCGCAATCCTGGCGCGGTCAGGGCTGGAGGACGATCTTGATGCAGTCGTCCTCCTTGTTGGTGAAGATGTCGTAGCCGTGCGGCGCGTCGTCGAGCCGCATCCGGTGCGTGATGACGAAGGAGGGGTCTATCTCGCCGCGCTCGATTCTTTCGAGCAGCCCGCCCCAGTAGCGCTGGACGTGGCACTGCCCGGTCTTCATCGTCAGGCTCCGGTTCATGAACGACCCCATCGGGAACTTGTCTATCAGCCCGCCGTAGACGCCGATGACGGAGACCGTCCCGCCGTTGCGGCAGCACATGATCGCCTCGCGCAGCGCGATGGGCCGGTCGGTCTCGCCCATCACGGCCTGCTTGGCGCGGTCGTAGGCGTAAACAATTCCATGCCCGCCGTGCGCTTCGAGCCCGACGGCGTCTATGCAGGCGTCGGGGCCGCGCCCGCCCGTCATCTCCATCAGCGCGTCGTAGACGTTCTCCTCTTCGTAGTTGATCGTGTCGTCGGCCTTCGCCCCCTCGCGCGCCATCCGGAGGCGCTCGGGGAAGCGGTCAATGCCGACGACGCGCTCGGCCCCGAGCAGGCGCGCGCTCGCGATGGCGAACTGCCCGACGGGGCCGCAGCCCCAGACGGCGACGGTGTCGCCGGGGCGTATGTCGCACATCTCCGCGCCCATGTAGCCGGTCGGGAAGATGTCCGAGAGGAAGAGGGCCTGCTCGTCCGACATCCCCTCGGGCACCTTGAGCGTGCCGACGTCGGCGAAGGGCACGCGCGCGTACTCGGCCTGCCCGCCGGCGTAGCCGCCCGTCAGGTGCGAGTAGCCGTAGATGCCGCACGGGGAGTGGCCGAACAGCTTCTCGGCCATCCACGAGTTCGGGTTCGAGTTCTCGCACAGCGTGTAGAGCTGCTGCTGGCAGAAGAAGCAGCTGCCGCAGGAGATCGGGAAGGAGACGACGACGCGGTCGCCGACCTTCCGGTTCTTGACGCCGGGGCCGACCTCGACCAGCTCGCCCATGAACTCGTGGCCGAGGATGTCGCCCTTCTGCATCGTCGGCATGAAGCCGTTATACAGGTGCAGGTCGGAGCCGCAGATGGCGGTCGAAGTGATTTTGACGACGGCGTCGCGCCGGTTCAGGATTTTCGGGTCGGGCACCTGCTCGACCCTCACGTCCTTTTTGCCGTACCAACAAGTCGCTCTCATTACGCCCCCCTTAATTTAAATGATGAATGCGGAATGCGGAATGATGAATGTGATGCACGCTGAGCTTCATCATCCGGGCCGCCTTCTATTCATCATTCACCATTCCGCATTCATCATTTCTTTGTCCTACGCCGCCCCGAGTTCCTCGTCCGAAACCGGCTGCGCCGGGCGCTGCGTCAGCAGGCCGTTGTCCCAGAAGGTGCCTTCGGAGACGACGACCTCGCCCGTCTCGACGACCTGCTTGAAGCAGCGCAGGGCCTCCTGCGCCTGCTGCCCCGGCTCGCGGCCGAAGAGCGTGGCGACGGCCGAGCCGAGCGCGCCGCCCGGCGGGCTGTAGTTGATCTCGACGCGGACGACGGTGCCGCGCCCGCCCGTCGCCGGCTCGAACCTGACCGACCCGCTGTTCTCCACGTCCGCGCCTTCGAGCGAGCGCCACGCGATCAGCTCTGCGGGGCGGTCTTCCGTGACCTCGGCGTCCCACTCGACGCGCGTCCCCGCGGGGCCCTTCGCCACCCAGTGCGAGCGGCCCTCGCCCGTCACCCTGACGGAATCGAGGCCGCGCATGATGCGCGGCAGGTTCTCGAAGTCGCGCCAGAACTGGTAAAGCTCCTCGGCCGGGCGGTTGATGATCAGGCTGTTCCTCACCTGCGTCGTGCTTCTCGTATCCGCTTCGGCCCCGGCGCTGAGCTGCCGCGCGCAGAGCACGTCGAGGGCCGTGACCGCCAGCACGTTCGCCGTGGCGAACGCGACCCGCCCCTTGTCCGAACGCGGCGAGGCGAAGGCCGCGCCGAGGGCCGCGAGGTCGAGCGCGTCGCCGACGACCCTCGACCAGACCGCGCCCGCAGGCCGCCGGCCCTGCGCGAAGATGGCGACGCCGTGGGCTATCTCGCGCAGGCCCATCAGGCGTATGAAGCCGCTGCTCGCGCCGCTGACGCCCGCGACCTTCGCGACCCCGCGCGGCGCGAGCAGCTCGGCCAGCCCGAGGCCGATGCTGAACCACCCGAGGCCGTAGGCCAGCCGCTCCGGGTCTATGTTCTGCAAAGCGCCCTGCCGCCCGTCGCCGTCTTCCCGCCGCCGGCCCCCGCCGCGTTGTGGCGCGCGCGTTAAACTCTGCCGGGGCCGCCCCTGCCCTTCGCCCTGCCCTTCCTTTTTGAGTGCCTGACCTTGCGTCGCCATTTCGTCCCCTCCAGGTGAAAGATTATTCCTCAAGACTTCGGGCGCCGCCGCGCCCGCGTCAGCGGCCGCAAAACGAAGAGGATGAGACTTCCCACGGGCGGAAGTCTCATCCTCTTCGCGCGTTCAATCGCCGGCGGGCCGCGCCGAAACGCTCAGAGGCTCGGCCGGCACGTCCTGCAAATAACCGGCCGCACGCCGGCCGGTGCTTCCCCCCGCGCTCGCCTACGGGTTACGGGCGCCCCCGCCCTTCAAAGGGGGCGTCCCGCAACTGACCCCGCCCCAATCAGATAAGCTCAACCCGAAGCGTCCGGGCCGGGCCTTAGCCAGGAAAGCCGCGCTCCGAGCCTGCCCGCGTCGAGACGCCTCGATTGTCCGTCCTCGATTTGTGTGTCGTCATTCTAGTACGCGCCGGGTTCCGCTTCTGTACGCAATAAGACCAACCGGCAATTTTATTCCCTACTTCTTCCGGTAGATTTCCGCGGCGCTGACGCCGCCCACGTTGATTTCGCGCTCCAGTGCGAAGTCTCCGCCCGCGCGGACGGCGCGCTGCTCGTCGAGGTTCTCGAAGTAGGTGCGGCCTCGCTGGAGGATGACGTAGGCGGGCGCGGGGGCCGCGGCCGCGTCGAAGCGCGGGTCGGAGATGACCTCGGAGCGGAGGTCTGTGCGGCCGAAGCGCGCGAGGTAGTGGCGGGCGACGCCCGGCGTCTCGTGCGCGACGGTCGCCCCCTCGGGCGCGACCCGCGCGACGTGCCCGAGCGCCTCGCGCAACCCGTCGTCGTAAAACTCGTCGTGCGGGAAGAAGTAGCCCGTGCGCCCCCCGCCGAGCGCGTTCGTGTAGGCGGCGTAGTGCGGGCGGTTCGCGTAGGCCGTCCAGGCGGGCCACGCG
>DASZKF010000576.1:0-13775 GCA_035947355.1 Pyrinomonadaceae bacterium
AAGGTGGGCGAGATGAAGATAGACGTGCCGAACCCTGACTTCGACTTCAAGGAGCTGGAATTCAAAAAGCAGTAGTCAGTAGTTAGTAGTCAGTAGTCAGTAGCGCTCCGCACGGCGGCGGTTGACGCTTCACGCGGACGGTTCGCTGGCGACTGTCTTTCTACTGGCTACTGACTACTGTCTACTGCTTCTTGAACTCCAGCTCCTTGAAGTCGAAGTCCGGATTCGGCACGTCTATCTTCATCTCGTCCACCTTGCCCTGGGGGTTGAGGGTGAAGGTGACGAAGCCGCGGGGGAAGGGGTAGACGACGCCTTCGCGCCACTTGATGCGGAAGGTGTCGAAGTGCCAGTGTTCGAGGTCGCCGACGAAGTTGGGCGAGGGCACGAGCCGCACGACCAAGCGGCCGCCCTCTTCCGCCACCCGCGCGTCGCCGAACATCTGCCCGCCGTAGGTGCCGGCGTAGGCCGAGAGCGGGAGCGACGGCTTCGTGTTCGGCACTCGCGCCGCCTCGACCTTCTGCGCCTCGGCCGCGGCCCGCTCGCGGAACTCCTTCGTGCGCGCGAGGTAGTCGGCGCTCCAGTCGCGCTTCGGCACCCCGAGGAACACGTCGAAGGTTTTGTTCGAGATGACGTTCGAGAGCGCCGTCTCGCTGTTGGTGAGGACGACGACGCCGAGGTTCTCCTCGGGCATGAGGGCGACGCGCGAGGTCATGCCGTCGAGGCCGCCGCCGTGCCAGACGACGAGGCGGCCGTGGTAGTCGTTGAGGCCCCAGCCGAGCCCATAGAGATTGAAGTGGACGGTCGGGTTGAAGCGTTCGGCCGCCTCGTTGATGCCGGACATGACGGTGTGCGGCGTCCACATCTCGCGCGAGCGCGGCGCGCTGAAGATTTGTTTGCCCTCGTAACGCCCGCGGCCGAGCTGGAGGCGGAGCCACTCGGCCATCTCTTTAACGGAGGAGTTGATGGCCCCGGCGCCGCCCGCGTTGTCAACGTTGCCGTAATCGATGACGCGCACCTTCCCGTCCAACTCGTTGTGCGGCGTGGCGACGTTCTGCGAGGACATCAGCTCGGCGTGCTTCGTCGTCGTGCGCGCCATCCGGAGCGGCAGGAAGAAGCGCTCGCGCAGGAAGTCGTCCCAGGACTTGCCCGTCACCACGGGGACGATCTCGCCGGCGGCGGTGAACATGATGTTCTGGTAGCCGAAGGCGGAGCGGAAGGAGGAGGCCGGCTTGAGGTAGCGGACGCGGCGGATGATCTCTGAGCGCGGGTAGGTGGTCTCGTACCAGAGCAGGTCGCCGGCGAAGGTGGCGAGGCCGCTGCGGTGGCTGAGGAGGTCGCGCACCGTCATCTCGCGCGTCACGAAGGGGTCGGAGAGTTGGAAGCCGGGCAGGTACTTCGTCGCCGGGTCGTCCCACTTCAACTTGCCCTCGTCCACCAGGACGGCGAGCGCGGCGGCCGTGAAAGCCTTCGTGTTCGAGGCGATGGCGAAGAGCGTGTCGGCGTCCACCGGCTCAGGCTTGCCGAGCTCGCGCACGCCGTAGCCCTTGGCTAAGACGACCCTGTCATCCT
Organism: Pyrinomonadaceae bacterium; assembly: GCA_035947355.1. Lineage (GTDB taxonomy): Bacteria > Acidobacteriota > Blastocatellia > Pyrinomonadales > Pyrinomonadaceae > QHXN01. The sequence continues at coordinate 1,570 of DASZKF010000576.1, forward strand.
TCACGATCGCGACGGCGAAGCCGGGGACGTGCCAGTCCCGCCCGGCCTTCGCCGCGTACTCGTCAATCTCTTTGAGCCGCCCTTCGAGCGTCTGCGCGAGGGCGGCGGGGGCGAACCAGAAGAGGAGGAAGAGGAGCGCGAAGCGGGCCGAGAGTCGTCGCATGTCCGAGAGCCTTTCGGGGTGGTCGAATTACAGAGCGCGATTCTACAGCGAAAGGCGGCCGGGTGTCAGGCGTGGCTTGTGTGTTTGGTGAGGCAGGGATAACACAGAGGGCACAGAGGTCACACGGAGGTCACAGAGAAAATCATTTCTTCTCTGTGTCCCCTGTGAACCCTCTGTGCCCTCTGTGTTGAATGCGCCTCCCGCCGCTCGAAACTTACCCGAAAGCAGAGCGGCGCGCCCCGCGAGGAGGCGCGCCGCGTGACTCCGCCCGTCTCTCCTTCGGATTACTTCTTGTCCTCGATGACGGTGAACTTCGAGGAGGGCGAGAGCGACTGGCCCGAGACCTTGTCGCGGACGCGGATGGCGATCTCGTACTCGCCGGGGGGGACGTTCTGCGTCGGGAGCAGGCGGGCGAGCGTCAGGCGCTGGCCGCCGTCGGAGATGCCGCGCCAGTCCTCGGCCTGCTTGAGCAGCTCCTTGCCGTCCTTCAGGAGCACGTACTCCACGTCCACGGAGGGCCGCAGCGTCGTCTGGTCAATGCCGGCGTTGTAAATCTGCATGTAGATTCCGACGTCCTGGCCGCGCTTGTAGACGCCCGAGACGTTCGGCAGAACCTTGTAGGGGCCGATGCTGAACATGCCGGGCAGCTGGTCGTTGAGGGCCTGGAGCTTGACGGCCAGCACGAGCGACGAATGGGCCAGCTTCTCGGGCGCGAACTTCGGCACCTCGAAGCCGATGGACTTGACCTGCTGCGCGCCCGAGTTGATGTCGCGCACCAGGAGGTCAATCTTGTAGACGCCCGGCGAGAGCGGCAGCACGCGCTGGTAGGCCGACTTCTGGTCGCGCTTCGAGGTCAGCTCGTCCACGGTGGCGTGCGTCACCACGGGGTCTTCGAAGCTCGTGATGCGGCGCGAGGTGACCGAGGTGACGCGGCCGTAGATCGAGACGCGGGCCTCCTGCACGCCGCCCACGTCGCGGAAGGTCAGGTCGTCGTTGTCGGTCTGGACGGTCAGGGCCGTCATCACGCGGTCGTCCGAGGCGCGGTAGAAGGAGACCTGCGTCGAGACGTCGAGCGTGCTCGTGTCCTCCGCGCCGGAGCCGACCGTCGCCAAAAGCGACTGCTCCAGGACGGAGTTGACCTGCGGCGGCCGCTGGAGGTCGGTGTAGAGGATGAGGCGGTCGAAGGGGCTGTCGGAGGCGCGCGCGCCCTGGCCGGTGTAGCCGAACGTGCCGATGCCGGCGACGCGGTCGGCCTTGTTCGCCAGCCCGAGCTGCTCCATCAGGGTGAGGCCCGCGCCGGGGACGTGCAGCATCGCGTCCTTCTCGTCGGGGTTGCGCGCGATGCGGTACTCGCCGGTGCCGGTCGGGTCAACGAACTCGATCTCGATGCCGGAGCCGATGCCGGGCAGGTGGCGGTAGAACCAGATCTCGAACGGGTAGGTGCTGGTCGAGCCGCCGCCGTGGTAGGCGGGGCGGTCGTACTGGCCGCCGGCCGGGTGCGTCTCGCGCTCGTGCGGCGGGCCGTACATGATGTAGATGCGGCCGCGGTCGGTCTTCCAGCCGGGGATGCCGGAGGCGAAGTGCTGGTTGGCGTAGGCGACGCGCTCGTAGTGCTCTTCGAGGTACTCGTTGGCCTCGGTGTCCGGGTCGGGGTCGCGGCGGCGCCAGAAGGCCTCGATGAACTGCTCGCGCTCCTCGTCGGTGGCGAGCTTCTTGTAGGCCTTGCGCTCCTCGTCCGTGATGATGTAGGCCACGTCCTCCGAGAGCCACTTCTCGAAGACCTTCGACTTCTCCTTCTTGACGTTGCGCTCGCGCGACATCACGTCCTGGTCGTCGCCGCTCTTCTTCTTGTCCTTCTGCGCCAGGGCGGCCGCGGGGCCGAGCGCCACGAGCGCCGCGGCCAGCAGCAGGGAAACCATCCGCCGTTGACGAGCCATCGCTTTACTACTCCTTCGGAGATTCCTTCTGAATGAAATTTAGGAGACCCGGCCCCGTCTGGGGAAGGGCGGGCCTAAAGGGTTCGGGCGCCGGCTTGCGGCCACGAAAATGGCGACGCTGGGTGCCCCGAAAAAGCCACTCGCGCGCGCGGGCTAAGTCCAGTCATCGCCTGACTTTTCGCTTGAATTGTAGAGCCTCGCCGCCGACACCGTCAAGATGCGGCGCGGGCGGGAGGGGTTGCCCGGCGGGCGGGCCGACGGCCGTGACCTCGTCTCCCGAACTAAAGGCCCCGCCGACTGCCCGCCCGCCCGGCCGAACCGAGCATCCGGAACGCTCATGCATGATTACCGACGAAGCCTCCGGAGGATACGGCCCGCCGGGTTTTTTTGCCGGCCGGCCGCTTCACGGCGCCTCGGCCGTGCGCGGGCGGCCGAACATCCAGGCGATGAGAATCGAGAGCAGGTAGAGGACGGCCATCGGGGCGGCGAAGAGCATCATGTTGAGCACGTCCGAGGTGGGCGAGAGGACGGCCGCGCCGATCAGGATTGTGATGAGCGCGACGCGCCAGTGGCGCAGGAGGAAGTCGGCGCTCACCAGCCCGATGCGCGAGAGCACGTAGGTCACGGCCGGCATCTGGAAGATGAGCCCCATCGCCAGCATGATGAGGATGATGAAGTCGAAGTAGTCGGTCGCGTTCAGGAACAGCCGGAAGTCCTGCCCGAGGCCGAGCAGGTAGGAGACGGCCGGCGGGAAGAGCACGTAGTAGGCGAAGGCCGCGCCGACGAGGAACGAGACGGTCGAGAGGAAGATGAAAGGGACGGCGTAGCCGCGCTCGTGCGGGTAGAGGCCCGGCGAGACGAAGGCCCAGACCTGCCACAGGAGGAACGGCACCGAGAGGCAGACGGCCGCGTAGAGCGAGACCTGCAAGTAGAGCGAGAACGGCTCGATGGCCGTGCGCACGACGAGCTTCTCCTCGATGCCGTCGGGCGAGCCGGGCGCGGCCCCGAAGTCAACGGGGAGCCGGACGCCCTTCGGGATGACGGACGCCCCGGCGAAGAGCGGCTCGTCGGTGAAGAGGCCGAGGCGGCCCTGGTGGTCGCGCGCCACGCGCGCCGCGACCGACGCGCCCGCCGGGATCACGCTCGTTCCGAGCTTCGTCGCCTCGGCGAAGACGTAGCGGCCGGCGTCTCCCTCCCTGACGGTGCTCAGGTCGGCGATGGCCTCGCCGCCGGTCAGGCCCTGGAGCGGGACGGGGCGCTGCGCGGCCTCGGCCAGGGCGCGGCGGACGGGAATCGAGAGGAAGTTGTAGATGTGGTCGGAGACGAACCAGCAGGCCAGCAGGGCGACGAAGACGAAGGCGGCCGAGCGGATGAGCCGCCGCCGCAGCTCGTCCAGGTGGTCGAGGAACGACATCTGCGCGCCCAGCTCCTGCCCGTCGCGCTCCTCTTCCCGTTCGGTGCCCAGCAGGGTGGAAGACATCTCGGTAACAGTAGACGGTAGTCAGTAGACAGTAGTTTTGTGTCTTCGGTGTCGGGCCGGGCGAGTCGGGCGAGGGAATCGAAACGGGCGGCCCCCGGGTCTCCGCCTTCAAACCCGCTCGCTCTCGGGCCGTCGGAATCCGTCGGCGTCCGAGGCGTCGGGCGTCGGCTCCGTCTCGGCGTCGCCGGCCGAAGAGCCGCGCGCGACGGCCTGGCCGTCCGGCTCGGCCGCGACGGCCCCTGGCTCGGCCCCAGCCGACCATGCGTCGCCGGGCGAAGCCTCGGCGGGCGCGCCCTCGTCCTGCAACTGCGGCCGCGGCTCGGCCTGCCGGCTCTCGACCTCGACCTCGTACTCCCACGTCCGCTTGAAGTCTTCGGACGCGCGCTTGAACTCGGCCATCCCCTTTCCGATGGTGCGCCCGATCTCCGGGAGCTTGCGCGGGCCGAAGATGATCAGCGCCACCAGCGCGATCACCAGCAGCTCGGTCGTCCCTAAGAATTCGAAGACGAGTAGCGGCATAAAGAAATGATGAGTGCGGAATGATGAATGATGAATGTGACGCACGTCGAGTCTCATCATCCGAGCTGTCTTTAATTCATCATTCCGCATTCCGCACTCATCATTATTTTTTGTACTCCGGCGGGTAGTAGATGACTTCGAGCGCGCGCCCGCCGATGCCGCGCGTGTAGAAGGAGAGCGAGCGGTCGCGGTGCTCTTTGACGGGGCGGTTCTCGCGCCGCGCCGCCTCCTCCAGGGCCTCCCGCGATTCGACGCGCAGGCCGAGGTGCGGCGGGTGCTTCGAGCCGGGCGGCAGGAGCGCCACGCCGAAGCCGCGCGCGTCGCGCAGCATCGCCCAGTCCTCGTAGAGCGTCTCGACCTCGAAGCCGAGCCGCTCGTACTCCGCCACGTCGCGCCGCAAGTCCTCCGACTCGACCGCGATGTGATCCACCACCCCCGCCACGCGCAACTCAGTCGCCATCCCTCTCGTCCCCCGGCCGTGGTAAGTCAAAGTTCGAAGGTTTATGTTACGGCTTCTCGCGTCTGGATTGTACCGCTTCGCCGGGCGGGCGTAAAAGGTCGCGCCCGCCCCGGCCCGTCTTGACAGCGCGCGGGCGGCTGCGCCAACCTCGTCGGCGACGAAGACACACGGAGAAACCTGATGCCAGAAGACACGCCGCGCATCGTCTCGCTGCTGCCGTCGGCGACCGAGATCGTCTGCGCGCTCGGACTCGCCGACGCGCTCGTCGGCGTCACGCACGAGTGCGACTTCCCGCCGGAGGCCGTCGCCGGCAAGCCGCGCCTCACCGCCAGCCGCATCTCGCACGAGACGATGTCGAGCCGCGAGATAGACCACGCCGTCCGCTCGCAGCTCGACGGCCACGGCTCGATCTACGACCTCGACGAAGACCTGCTCCGTGAACTCAAGCCCGACCTCATCATCACGCAGGAGCTGTGCGAGGTCTGCGCCGTCAGCTACAAGACCGTGCAGCGCGCGGCGCGCGTGCTCGGCGGGGAGGTCAGCGTCGTCTCGCTTGAGCCGCGCAGCATCCAGGACATCTTCGCCAACGTCCGCACCGTCGGCGAGCTGACCGGCCGCGCGGAAGAGGCCGCGGCGCTCGTCTCCGAACTGGCCGTGCGCCTCGACGCGCTGGCCGTGCTGCTCACGGAGGTCGAGCGGCGGCCGCGCACCCTCGTCCTCGAATGGCTGGAGCCGCCCTTCGCCCCCGGCCACTGGGTGCCCGAGCAGGTCGCGCTCGCCGGCGGCGACCCGACGTTCGGCCACGCGGGCGGCGAGTCGCGGACGACCAGCCCGGAGGAGATTCGCGCCTACGCGCCCGAGGTGGTCGTGCTCGCGCCGTGCGGCTACTACAAGGAGGACACGCTGCGCGCGCTCGCCTCGGCCAGGCTCCCGGCCGGCTGGTCGGAGCTGCCCGCGGTGCGCGAGGGCCGGGTCTGGGCCGTGGACGCGGCCGCCTACTTCAGCCGCCCCGGCCCGCGCGTCGTCCTCGGCGCGGAAATCCTCTCGCGCCTCGTCCACCCCGAAATCTTCGGCGCGCCCCCCGAAGCGGAGGCCGTCCGCGTCCCCGCCGACCTGATGACGGCCGAAGAGCCTTAGAGGAAATTTTTGATTTTAGATTTGCGATTTTCGATCTAAGAGGGTGGCCGCGCGGCCTTCAATCGCAAATCAAAAATCGCAAATCTAAAATTCTCATGGCACGGGCTAAGAAATCGGGGGCGACGTTGCACGGCTTCGCCGAGGCGGCCGAGGCGGTCGGGGCGACGACGAAGAAGCTGGAGAAGGCGGCGCTCCTGGGCGCTTACTTCGCCGGACTCGGCGACGAAGACCTCGCGCGCGCGGCGCGCTACTTCGCCGGCCACGCCTTCCCGCTCCACGACGCGCGCACGACCAACGTCGGGACGGGACTGCTGCGCGACGCCGTCTCGGAAGTCACCGGCCTCGACGTGGAGAACCTGCGGCCCCGGTACGTGCGCCTCGGCGACTCGGGCGACGTCGCCTTCGAAGCCTTCGCCGAGACGCGCGGCCACGGGGCGCGCCCCGCGCTCACGCTCGCCGAGGTCGAAGCCCTCCTCGAACTCCTCAGCGGGACGCGCGGCACGAAGAACAAGAAGACCTTGCTGGTCGGGGCCTTGCAGGGCGCGACGGCGCTCGAAGCGAAGTACCTCGTCAAGCTGCTCGTCGGCGACCTCCGCATCGGCCTCAAGGAAGGGCTGGTCGAGGACGCGGTGGCGCGCGCCTTCGGGCGCGACCTCGCCGACGTGGCCCGCGTCAACATGCTGACGGGCGACATCGGCGAGACGGCCGTGCGCGCGCGGCGGGGCGCGCTCGGAGGCGTCTCGATGCGCCTCTTCCACCCGCTCAAGTTCATGCTCGCCACCGCGGCCGCCGACCTCGCGGACGTGGCGCGCACGATGCCCGAAGAGTTCTACGTCGAGGACAAGTTCGACGGCATCCGCGCGCAGGCGCACACGCAGGCGGGCCGCGTCGCGCTCTACACGCGCACGCTCGACGAGGTGACGCACCGCTTCCCCGAGCTGGTCGGGCCGCTGAAAAACCTCCCGGCCGACGCGCTCCTCGACGGCGAGGTCGTCCCCGTCCGCGGGGCACAAATCCTGCCCTTCCTCGAACTGCAAAAGCGGCTCGGCCGCAAGACCGTCTCCGAAGAGCTGACGGCCTCCGTGCCCGTCGCCTTCGTCGCCTACGACCTGCTCTACGCCGCGGGCCGCGTGCTCGTCGCCGAGCCGCTGGCCGAGCGCCGCCGCGCGCTCGAAAGCCTCGTCACCCACGACCCGGCGGCCGCCGTCAGGCTGTCGGAGGCGAAGCTGTTCGGGGGCGCGGCCGGGCTCGACGCGGAGTTCGACGCGGCGCGGGCGCGCGGCAACGAGGGGCTGATGTTGAAAGACCCGCGCTCGTCTTACAAGCCGGGCAGGCGCGGGCGCGAGTGGCTGAAGCTGAAGCGGGCGCTGGCGACGCTCGACGTGGTCGTCACCGCCGTCGAGGTCGGCCACGGCAAGCGCCGCCACCTCCTCTCCGACTACACCTTCGCCGTCCGCCGCTCCGAGGACGACCCGGAGCTTCTGAACGTCGGCAAGGCTTACTCGGGGCTGACCGACGCCGAGCTGGCCGAGCTGACCGAGTGGTTCCGCGCCCACACCCTCCAGGAGTTCGCGCACGGCCGCGTCCGCCTCGTCGAGCCGAAAATCGTTTTAGAAGTGACCTTCGACCGCGTGCAGGAATCCAAACGCCACAAGAGCGGCTACGCGCTGCGCTTCCCCCGCATCCTCCGCCTGCGCGAAGACAAGACGCCCGCCGACATAGACACCCTCGACGCCGTCAAACGCCTCGTCGAAAGCGGGGACGAGACTTGATTGAACCCGCCCGGTTGCCGCGTCGCGTCGGAAGGGGCGATAATCCGTCGCCTGCACGCGCGGCCGGACGCACGGCGCTCTGACGCATCATGTACATCCTCGGCATCTCGGCTTACTACCACGACTCGGCGGCGTGCCTCGTGCGCGACGGCGAGGTTCTGGCCGCGGCGCAGGAGGAGCGCTTCACGCGCCGGAAGCACGACCACCGCTTCCCCGCACGGGCCGTCGAGTTCTGCCTGCGCCACGCCCGGATCACGCCCGGCGAGCTCGACTTCGTCGCCTTCTACGACAAGCCGCTGCTGAAGTTCGAGCGGCTGCTCGAGACCTACATTGATTACGCGCCGCGGGGTCTGCGCTCGTTCCTCAAGGCGATGCCGCTGTGGCTCAAGGAGAAGCTTTGGATACGCGAGCGGGTGTCGCGCGAGGCGGGCTTCGGGGGCGAGGTGCTCTTCACCGAGCACCACGAGTCGCACGCCGCCTCGGCCTTCTTCCCCTCGCCCTTCGAGCGCGCGGCCGTGCTGACGATGGACGGCGTCGGCGAGTGGGCGACCTCCTCTTACGGCTACGGGCGCGGGGGCGAGCTGCACCTGCTCGCGGAGCTCCGCTTCCCGCACTCGCTCGGCCTGCTCTACTCGGCCTTCACCTACTACACGGGCTTCCGCGTCAACTCCGGCGAGTACAAGGTGATGGGCTTGGCGCCCTACGGCGAGCCGCGCTACGTGCGAACGATCCTCGACGAGCTGGTGGACCTGCGCGAGGACGGGTCGCTCCGGCTCAACATGAAGTACTTCGACTTCGCGGCCGGGCTGAGGATGACCAGCGCCGCCTTCGAACGCCTCTTCGGCGGGCCGCCGCGCAGGCCCGAGGCCGAGGTCACGCAGCGCGAGATGGACCTCGCGCGCTCGGTGCAGGAGGTGACTGAGGAGGCGATGCTGCGCATGGCGCGCCACGTCCATAAGGTCACGGGCGAGCGGAACCTCTGCCTGGCGGGCGGCGTGGCACTCAACTGCGTCGGCAACGGCCGCATCCTGCGCGAGGGGCCGTTCGAGAAAATCTGGGTGCAGCCGGCGGCCGGCGACGCGGGCGGGAGCCTCGGCGCGGCGCTCTCGGCCTGGTATCAGTACCTCGGCAACCCGAGGCGGGTCGAGGAGGTCTGCCGGGGCGGGGCCGACGGGATGCGCGGCGCGTACCTCGGCCCGGAGTTCACGCCGGAAGAGATCGAAGAGTTCCTCGTCACGAACGGCGCGCGCTACCGCAGGGTCGGGGGGGCGGGGCTCCCGGAGGCCGCGGCGCGTTTGCTGGCGGAGGAGAAGGTGGTCGGCTGGTTCCAGGGGCGCATGGAGTTCGGGCCGCGCGCCCTGGGCGCGCGCAGCATCCTCGGCGACCCGCGCTCGCCGCGCATGCAGTCGCAGATGAACCTCAAGATCAAGTTCCGCGAATCGTTCCGCCCTTTCGCGCCCTCGGTCGTGCGCGAGCGCGTCTCGGAGTTCTTCGAGCTGGACTGCGACTCGCCCTATATGCTCCTGGTCGCGCCGGTCAGCCGGCGGCTGCGGCGCGAGCCGACCGCGGAGGAGCAGAAGCTTTTCGGCATCGAGAAGCTGAACGTGCCGCGCTCGGCCATCCCGGCCGTGACGCACGTGGACTACTCGGCGCGCGTGCAGACCGTGAGGCGCGAGGACAACCCCGTCTACCACGAGCTGCTGACGGCCTTCGGGCGGCTGACGGGCTGCCCCGTCCTCGTCAACACCTCCTTCAACGTCCGCGGCGAGCCCATCGTCTGCACGCCCGCCGAGGCCTACGCCTGCTTCATGCGCACGGAGATGGACGCGCTCGTCCTCGGCGAGTTCGTGCTTCTGAAAGGCGAGCAGGGCGAGAACGCTTTCGCCGAGGATACCTCCTGGCAGGAGGAGTTCCAGCTTGATTGAGCCGACGTTCGAAGTCAGAGGTGGGGGCGGGCCGGGCGGCGTGACGCGCGCGCAGGCGCGCAAGACGGCGGGCCTCGTCGCCTCAGTCCTGCTCCTCTTCGCCGCCTGGCAGTTTTACCGCGGCCGGGTGACGGCGACGGCCGTGCTCGGCGGGGTCGGCGTCCTTCTGCTTCTCGTCGGGCTGTTCGTGCCCGCGCTGGCGCGCCGCTTCCACATCTTCTGGATGAGGGCGGCGACCGCGCTCGGCTACGTCAACAGCCGCGTCCTGCTCTCGCTCATCTACTTCGGCCTCTTCACGCCCTACCGCCTCGTCTCGCGCCTCGCCGGGCGCGACCCGCTGCGCCGCCGCGGGCGGCCGCGGGAGAGCTACTGGGTCGAGCGCGAACGCACGAGGCAGGAGAAGGAGCAGTTCGAGAGATTATTTTAAGAGGGTTTTGGGTGCCGGGTGCCAGGCGCTGGTGAAGACAAGTTTGCTTTTACCCAGCACCCAAAACCCTCTTCCGGAGGTTGAGACATGGGCAAGCTTTCCCTCGCCGGTGAGATGTGGCTGTTCCTGCGGCAGAACAAGAAGCTCTGGCTGCTTCCGATCATCATCGTGCTGCTGGTGCTGAGCGCGCTGCTCGTCTTCGCGGAAGGCTCGGCGCTGGCGCCCTTCATCTACACCATCTTCTGAGGCCGGGGCGGGTTAGGAAGGAATAGCCACAGAGACACAGAGACACAGAGAACAAGCAAAGAAGGAATAGCGTTAGAGGGAGAGTTGGCGGGTGTTACGGCAACGGGCGTGGCGGTTACCCGCCCGCGGCCGTAGCGCCCTCCAACTCTCCCTCGAACACAATCCGTCTTTTCGGTTTTTATCTCTGTGTCTCTGTGCCTCTGTGGCTAATCTTTCTTCCTGACCCGCCCCGTTAACGCTGGCCGCCGGTCGGCCGTCTTTAACGTCGGAAGGACGCGGGAGGGTTAGCTTCCCCTGAATGTTTAAAGTCGAGACCAGCAGCGGGCTGCTCTTCATGGACGGGGAGGGGCGTCGGGCGGCCGAAGAGGCGGCCGCGCCGCGGCCCGCGCCCGCGCCGCCGGAGGCCGCGCTCGTCGAGGCCGTCCGGGCCGGCGACCGCGAGGCCTTCGCGGGCCTCTACGAAACCTTCGCGCCGATGGTGCACGGCGTCCTCCTGGCGCGCGTGCCCTTCGACGAGGTCGGCGACCTCGTGCAGGAGGTCTTCCTCGTCGCCTTCCGCAAGCTGGACACCTTGCGCGACGGCGCGCGCTTCGGCCCCTGGGTGGCGATGATCGCGCGCAACCGCGCCATGGACTTCCACCGCCGCGCCCGCGAGACCGAGGAGCTGCGCGACGAGCTGGCGCACGCCCCGCGCCCCTCGGCCGAGGCCGCCGAGGCGCTGGCGCACATCCGCGCGCTGCCCGAGGCGTACCGCGAGACGCTGGTGCTGCGCCTCGTCGAGGGGATGACCGGGCCGGAGATCGCGGCGCGCACGGGCCTGCAGCCGGCCTCGGTGCGCGTCAACCTGCACCGGGGGATGAAGCTCCTGCGCGAACGTCTCGCGGGGAAGGGGCCGAAGTGATGGGCGATTACCTTTGGGACAAGACGGGCGCGGCCGACCCGGAGGTCGAGCGGCTCGAAGACCTGCTCGGGGCCTTCGCGCACCGGCCGCGGCGATCCTGCTCGCCGCGCTGGCGGGCGCGTTCGTCGCGCTCAGACACCCGCAGCAGGTTGACACTTCGGTCGCGGAGTCCGACCGGCCGCGCGGCGCCGAGGCACCCCGCGGAAGTTTGCCGGCGACGACCGCTCAGCCGGAGGAGCGCCGGCAGGCCGCGGGCCGCGAGGGCCCGAGGCGCGAAGAGCGACGCGTGCCTGAGACCGCGCGCGGGCCGAAGCGCGCGCGGAGGTCTACGGCGGCCGTGGTGATGCGCGCGCGTGAGCGCGTCGAAGCCGCGCCGGACGCGCAGACGGCGGCCGCCGACGCCGAGAGGCTCAGGGCCAAGGAGCAGCTCGTCTACGCGCTGCGGCTGACGAGCGCCAAGCTCGGCGAGGTTCGGCGGAAGGTGCGGGGCGAGGGCGAATCGCCGGCGGCCCCCAGGGGGCAAGGCAGTACTAGGTGAACGGAGCGTTTATGAAATCATTCTTCCAAGCCTTCTCGAAGCTCGCCGCCGCCGGCATCATTGCCGCGCTGGCGGCCGGGGCCGCGGCCGCGCAGGCGGCAGCGCCGTCGAAGGGCCGCCTGCGCCTCGACAACCTCGACCGGCTCGCGCCGAAGGCCGCCGAGACCGTCAACGTGGACATAGACGGCGGCCTCATCACCTTCGGCTGCAAGCTCCTCTCGGACGAAGACCCCGAGGAGAAGCAGGTCAAGGAGATGTGCGCGGGGCTGAAGGGCGTTTACGTCCGCGGGTTCGAGTTCGAGGCCGCGGGGCAGTACGCGGAGTCGGACGTGGAGGCGGTGCGCGCGCAGTTGCGCGGCCCCGGCTGGTCGAGGCTCGTAGACGTAGAAACGCGCGGCGACGGGATGGAGGGGGCCGAGGTCTACGCCGCGACCGAGGCGGGCCGCGTCGAGGGCATGGCGATCCTCTTCTTCGACCCGAAGCAACTGACCGTCATCAACATCGTCGGCTCCGTAGACCTCGACAAACTCCGCCGCCTCGAAGGCGTCCTCAACCTCCCGAAGATCCGCATCGAGCGCAAGCGGAGGCCGCCCGACAAGACCGACCCTCCCGCCGCGAAACCGAACCGCGAGCGGTAGAAAAGAAGTTTCGGGTTGCGAGTTTCGGGTTTCGAGTTAAGGCAAGAAGCCGTCTTTAACTCG
>DASZKF010000577.1:0-18327 GCA_035947355.1 Pyrinomonadaceae bacterium
CGAGTTAAAGACAAGGTACCCCTGCGGCGACTTGTCTTTAACTCGAAACTCGAAACTCGAAACTGTTTTATTGCGCTCCCGCGCCCTTCAGAATCTCGACGACCTGCGCCTGGCCGTTCTCGCGGGCGAAGGCGAGGGCGGTGCGGCCGTCTTCGTACCTGGCGTTGGGGTCGGCGCCGCGTTCGAGGAGGAGGCGGACGGTTGACGAGAGGCCCTTGTTGGCGGCGGCGATGAGGGCCGTGAAGCCTCTGGGCGTGTGGGCGTTGACGTTGGCCCCCTTGTCGAGCAGGACTTCGAGCGTCGGGACGCGGCCGTTGGCGGCGGCCATGATGAGCGGCGTGAGGCCCGCCTCGTTGCGCGCGTTCACGTCGGCCCCGGCGGCGATGAGCGCCTCGGCCAGCTCGTACCCGGAGGGGCGCGCCGAGGCGAAGAGCAGCGCGGTGCCGCCGCCGTTGCCGCGCGCGTCCACCTCGGCGCCGCGCGCCAGCAGCAAACGCACCACGGGCAGGTGGCCCTGCGTGGCGGCCTTCATCAGCGCGGTGTCGCCGTCGCGGTCGCGCCCGCGCACGTCCGCGCCGCGCTCGACAAGCAGCCTCACGACCTCCGCGTGGCCGAACCAGGCGGCCCAGAAGAGCGGCGTCCAGCCGTCTTCGGGAGTGACGCGCGCGTCCGCGCCGCGCGCGAGCAGCTCCGCGGCGGCGGCCGCGTGGCCGCCCGCCGCCGCGAAGACCAGCGCCGTGCGCCCGTCCTTGTAGCGCGCGTCAATGCCGGCGCCCTTCTCGACGAGCGCGCGCACGACCGCGGCGTGGCCGTTCGACGCGGCGAAGATGAGCGCGGTGCGTCCGTCTTCGGTGCGCGCGTTCACGTCGGCCCCGCGCGCGAGGAACGCCTCGGCGAGCGCGGCGTCGCCGGCCTCGGCCGCCACCATCAGCGGCGTCACGCCGTCGGCGCAGCGCGCGTCGGCCGCGGCGCCTCTGGCGAGGAGCGACTCGACGGCGGGCGCGTTCCCGGCCGCGGCGGCGTAGACGAGCGCGTTGCAGCCCTGCGCGCCCTTAGAGTTCACGTCCGCGCCGCGCGCGAGGAGTTGCGTGACGGCCGCGGCGTCGCCACGGCTGGCCGCTTCGAGCAGCCGCTCGCCGGCGCTCGGGCGCATTGCCGTCCCGCCCCCGGCGCGCCCTCCTCCCGCCTCGCGCCGCTCGTACTTCTTCCGCGCCTGCGCGACCGCCCTCTCCTTCTTCGGCTGGACGGCGAACTGCCCGAGCCCCCCGGTCAGGTCGCCCTGCGCCGCCGCGAACCCCGGCGCGAACGCGACGCACGCCAGCGCCAGGAACGTGAACGCGGCCCGACCGAACTCAACCCTGTAAATCATCTTCATCAATTCAAATCCTAAAAGCAGTAGACAGTAGTCAGTAGTCAGTAGTCAGTAGTCAGTAGTCAGTAGTCAGTAGTCAGTAGTCAGTAGAAAAGCATTCGTCAGCGAATAGTCATGGCGTCAGCGGTCGTAATGCGGGGCCTACTGTCTACTAACTACTCGTTTTCCACGGTCGCCGGCACGTTGTGGTTGACTGGGCCGTGGCCGCGGCCGAGGCGCGGGGCGCGGCGGATGGCCTCGGTGACGAAGCGCTTGGCGGCCCCGACCGACTCTTCGAGCGAGAGGCCGCGCGCGAGGCAGGCGGCGATGGCCGCCGCGAGCGTGCAGCCGGTGCCGTGCGTCGAGGTCGTCTCGATGCGCTCGGCGCGGAAGACCGAGACGCGGCCGCCTTCGTCGAGCAGGTCGAGCGCGTCGGAGGTCAGGTGCCCGCCCTTAACGAGCACGGCCGGCGCGCCCATCTCCCGGATGCGGCCGGCGGCGCGGGCCATGTCCGCCTCGCCGCGGATCGCCAGACCTGTGATGCGCTCGGCCTCCGGAATGTTGGGCGTGACGACGCGCGCCAGCGGCAGCAACTCCCGCGTCAAAGCCGCCAGCGCCTCGTCGTCAATCAGGTCGTAGCCCGAGGTCGAGCGCACGACCGGGTCAACGACCGGCGCGGGCAGCGCCTCCTCGCGGACGAGCCGCGCCACCTCCCTGATGACCTCGCGCGTCGGCAGCATCCCCGTCTTCATGCCCGCGACGCGGAAGTCCTCGACGACGGGCAGAACCTGCCGGCGGACGGCCTCGGCCGTCTGGTGCGCCGCGCCGAAGACGCCCGTCGTGTTCTGGTAAGTCAGCGACGTGACGGCCGCCGCCGCGAAGCAGCCGAAGGCCGTAAACGTCTTCACGTCGGCCACCACCCCGGCCCCGCCCGAAGGGTCGAACCCCGCCACGGTCAGCGCCACCGGCGGCGCGATCAATTCGGCAGAAAGCATAGAAGCAGTAGACAGTAGACAGTAGTCAGTAGCCAGTAGAAAGACAGTCGCTAGTGAATCGTTCGGGTGTCGGCGTCAGCGGTCTCTATGCGGAGCCTACTGGCTACTGGCTACTGGCTACTGAATTCTTCCACGGCGCGGACGGCGGCCGCAAGGTCGGGGGCGTCGGCGAAGAGGCGGATGGCGGCGACGCCGCGCGCGCCGGCGGCGAAGCAGGCGCGCGCGTTTTCGAGCGTGACGCCGCCGAGGGCGACCACGGGGAAGGGGGAGAGTTCGCGCGCCGCCGCGCGAAAAACGTCGAGGCCGAGGGGCGGGCCGTAGGCGCGCTTCGAGGGCGTGTCGAAGACGGGGCCGAGGAGGGCGAAGTCCGCGCCGCCGTCGCGGGCCGCGCGCGCCTCGGCCGCGGAGTGCGCCGAGACGCCGACGAGGAAGTCCGGGCCGAAGGCGCGGCGGACGACCGACGCTTCGAGCGAGTCGGAGGCCAAGTGGACGCCGTCGCAGCCCGCGGCGCGGGCCACGTCGGCGCGGTCGTTGACGAGGACGCGCGTCGCGCTGCCCCGCGCGAGGCGGGCCGCGCCCGCCGCCAGCTCCGAGAGCGCGCGCGCCGTCAGGTTCTTCTCGCGCAGCTGGACGAGCGTGACGCCCGCGTCAACGGCGCGGCCGACGAGCGCGAGGACGGCGCGGAACTCGGCGTCGGCGGGCGTCGTCGCGCTAAGGGTCGCGCCGCTCGTGATGAGGCAGGTGATCGGGCTTGGCAGGGGCTGCGTCATCTGCGGAGTCGCGCGCGGGCGGAGTAGCGGCGGAGGGGCGCGCGGCGTCGAGACCTTCGAGCCGGCGCACGGTGTCGCGGAAGTGGAACAACTCCCAGAAGGCCATCGCGAGGTTGAGCAGCCCGAGGCCCGTCACCGCGCCCCGCACCCAGCCCGACGCGACCGCCTGCTGCAACCCCTGGATGCCGGTCTTCTGCGCCGCGAAGACGAGGAAGAAGTTGTCGCCCCAGTCGCCGAGGCCGAACCACCCCACCCACGGCGCGACCGTCAACACCAGGCCCGCCTCCAGGCACAGGATGATGTAGAAGATGACGGTCAGTCTCGAAGCCATGAAAACTTAAGTTCCAAGTTCCAGGTTCAAAGTTTCAAGTTAAGAGTTCGTCTTTAACTTGAAACTTTGAACCTGGAACTTGGAACTACTTCTTCTGTGATTGCAGTTCGCGCAGCCTCTCCGCGACGCCGCGGTACGAGACGTCTATGGCGTAGACCTCGGAGAGGACTTCGATGGCGCGGGCGGTGTCGCCCATCTGCTCGTAGGCCGCGCCGAGGTCGTAGCGCAGCGCCTGGTACTCGTCCTCGCTGTGGCCGGGCGCTTCCAGGCCCTTCTTGAACCAGACGGCGGCGGCGCGCGGCACGCCCTTCTGCATGAAGCAGTGGCCGAGCAGGTTGCAGCACTGGAGGAAGCGCGGCGTGCCGTCGCCCGGCGCCGACAGGTTCGCCGCGGCCTGGAACTCCTCGACGGCCTGGTCGAGCAAGCCCATCTCGCGGTAGGCGAGCCCCGTCTGGAAGTGCGTGTCGTAGTCGGTGTCGGCCGCCGCGGGCTCCTCGACCGCCTCGCGGAACTCGTCGAAGATGGCCGCCAGGCCGGGGTCTATACCCGCGCGCGTCGCGGCCTCCGCGGGCGGGGCGGCGGCGGGCGGCTGCGTCTGAGCCGACTCGGCGGGCGGGGCCGCGTCGCCCGCGGCCGGCTCGAAGACGGCGGCCGGGGCGGCCGTCTCTGCCGGGGGCGGCCCGGCGCTGGTGATCTCGTAAGCGCCGAAGTCTACGAAGCCTGCGGCGTCCGCGGCGGAGGCGTCGCCGTTGGCGGCCGGCGCGAACGAGCCCAGCAGGTCGGCGGGCAGGCGCGCGCGCCGCTCGTCTATGCCGGGGTGCGAGCCGTACTGCTTTTCGAGCATGTCGAGCGTGTCGCGCGCGATGTCGAGGTAGCCCTGCTCGACGTAGAAGTCTACGCTCTCAAGCTCCTGAAGAAGCATCTGCTCGGCCCCGGCGCCGCCCGGCCCGGCCGGGGCCGAGGCGTCGAAGCCGAAATCAATCTCCTGGAAGGAGGACGCCGCTTCGGGCTGCGGGGCGGCGGTGAAGTCGTAGGCGACCTCGCCGGCCTCGCCGATGTTTTCGACCTCGGCGCGGGGCGCTTCGCCGGCCGCGGGCTGCGCGACCGAGTTCCACTCGAACTCGGCGCCGCCGGAAGAGGGCGGGGGCGGCGCGGCGAAGGCGTCGTCGCCGAGCATGAAGCTCTCGAAGCTGGGCACCTCGGCGGCGGCCGCCGCGGCCGCGTCCTCCGGGAGCGGGCCGCCGAGTGCTTCGAGGCGCGCGGCGAAGCGGGTCTCGGCCGGGGCGAGGCGGGTGAGCTGCGCGAGGGCGTGGCGCTCCTCGTCGGAGGCGCCGGCCGACTCGGCGGCGTCGGCGAGCCGTTCGAGCGCCGTGCGCAGCCGCTCCTCGTCGCGCTGCCACGCGTAGGCGCGCACGAGCAGGCGGAGGGCTTCGAGCTGTTCGGGGTCGCGCGCGAGCACCTCCTGGAGGAGTTCGAGCAGCGTCGCGTCCTGGCGGCCGGCGAGCGCCTGCTCGGCGACGCGACCGAGCAGGCGGGCGGCGTCGCCGACCGCGCCCTGCTGGAGGTAGAGGCGCACCACGTCGAAGAAGAGCGTGAAGCTCGACGCGTCGCGGTTGACGAGGTCTTCGGTGGCGCGCTCGGCGCGGACGGCGCTCTCGGCCTCGACGTAGGCGCGGGCCAGCATCGCGCGCAGCTCCGTGTCCGTGGGCCGCGCGGCGACGGCCTGCTCCAGAACCTCGGCCGCGTCGTCGGCCGTGCCGAGCGCCGAGTGCGCGGCCAGCATCCCCTGGAGCGCGGCGTGGAGCGCGGGGCGGATGGCGAGCGCGCGGTTGAAGGCGTCGAGCGCGCGCTCGTGCTCGCCGCGCGCGGCGAGGCGGCCGCCCGCCTCGGTGTAGGCGGCCGCGGCCTCCTCACTTAAGTTCTCGGCGGCGTAGCCCTCGGCGAGGCGGAGGCGGATGTCCGTGTTCGAGGGGTCGAGGTCGGCGATGCGGCGCAGCACTTCGAGCGAGGCGCGCGAGTCGCCGGCGCGGGTGTAGGCGTCGGCGGCCGAGAGGAGCTGCGCGCGGGCGTCCACCATCAAGCCCTGCTGCTCGTAGAGGGCGGCGAGGGCGAGGGCCGTCTCGGGGTCGTCCGGGTGGAGGCGGGTGATCTTCTTGTAGACGGCGACGGCTTTGCCGCCGAAGCCCTGTTCGCGGTAATGTTCGGCGACGCGGCGGTAGCAGGTGACGGCGTACTGCCGCTCGTTGAGGCGGGCGTAGAGGTCGCCCAGGGTGTTCAGCGCGGTGTAGTCGTCCGCGTCGTGCTCGACGATGCGGCGGTACTCCTGGATGGCGGCTTGAATCTTGTTCTGGGCAAGATACTTCTCGGCCGCACGGATGGCTTTAGCCTTGTCGAATGCCATTAGAGAATTAACAGCCGTTCCGGAACGTGGGGGTCACGAGAGCGACGCGAGGCGAACAGGCAGCGACAGGGTGCACCGGCCCGGCGTGGAAGTCTCGTCCATGGCTCTCGCCCCTGCCTCCGAGGACGGGCAGTTTTGTACGCTAGCACGCGCCCTCGGCGGAAGTCAACCGGCCGTTTCGGCAAGGGTTTATGGGGACTGACGGGGCGGAAAACGGCGGGCCGCGGCACGCCTCCGGCGCGCTCGCGCTGGCCGGTTTCGTCGTCTACGCGGCGGCCGCGCCGCACTCGATAGCCGGCTCCTGGATGGGGCTTTCGGCCGTCGCGCTGGCGTGGCTCTGGGGGGTCGCGGCCACGCGGCGCGCGGGGCTGCGGCGCGGCCCGCTCGACCTCCCGCTCTGGCTCTTCGTCGGCTGGACGGCTCTGTCCTCGCTCCTCTCCTACGAGCCGCAGGAGAGTCTGCCGAAGCTCGTCAACGTCGGCACCTTCCTGATGTTCTACCTCGCGCGCGCCATGCTCACGCGGCGCGCGGCCGTGCTGGTGGCGGGCGTGCTCGTCGCGTCAGGCGTGGCGGGCGTCTTGTGGGGCGCGGGCGAGTTAATCGTAGGGCGCGGCGTGCTGGTGCGCGAGCTTCGGGCCGACAGCCCTCTGCGCGGCGCGACGCCGCTCGCCGAGGGCGACGCCGTGTGGCGCGTCAACCGGCGGCGCGTCTCCTCGGTGGAAGAGGTAGACGAGGAGATCAGGCGTGCGCGGGCGGGCGAGCGCCTGCGGTTGAGCGTCATCTCGCGCGGCGAGCACGTCGAGTGGGAGGGGCCGGTCGTGACCGAGGAGGTGCGCGCCCGCCCCTCGCCGTCGGGCATCACGGGCGGCGGGCCGACGCGGGCCTTCCGCGCCTCGGGCTGGACGCGCCACTACGGGACGTTCGCCGAGGTGCTCCAGATGGTCGCGCAGCTCGCGCTCGGCTTCGCGCTCGCGGGGCTTTTGCGGAGGGGGCCGGACGCGCCAAGGCGCGGCCTGGGCCGCTGGCGCGTGGTACTGCCGTTCGCGGCCTTCGCCGTGCTCGGCGTAGGGATCGGTTTGACGGCGATGCGGACGGCCCTGGTGGCCTTCGCCGTCGGCTCGGTCGTGACGGCGTGGCGCGCGGCGGCCGGCGGGCGGGCGCGCTGGGCGCTGGCCGCGGTCGTCTGCGCGGCGCTGCTGTTGGGCGCGGCCGCCGTGTGTCGGACGCGCGCGGGCGGTGCGCTTGCGCTCCGTGACGCGAGCGCGGGGCTGAGGTTCAGGGTCGCGCGCGTCGCGGCCGAGCGGTCGCTGCAACATCCTTTCTTCGGGCACGGCATGGACGCCGTCCACCGGCACTGGCGCGAGTGGGGCTTCCCCGGCGACGACATGCTGCACGCGCACTCGACGCCGCTCCAGCTCGCCTTCGACCGCGGCCTGCCGGCGCTCCTCCTCTGGCTCTGGCTGATGTACGCCTTCTGGCGGCAGGCGCTGCGCGCCGAACGTCTCTGGCGCGACTCCGACGACGCCCCGACCCACGGCCTCGCCCTCGGCCTCTCCGGCGCGCTCGCCGGCTTCCTCGCCAGTTCGCTCGTCAACTACAACTTCGGCGACGCCGAGGCCGCCCTCCTCCTCTGGTGGATGATGGGCACGTCGGTCGTCCTCGGTGAGGAGGAAGTTTCGAGTTACGGGTTACGAGTTTCGAGTTAAAGGATTTTTGATTTGCCATTGCAGGCGGCGCGGCCTTCTTCAATCGCAAATCAAAAATCAAAAATCGCCTTAACTCGAAACTCGTAACCCGTAACTCGAAACTTCCTCCGGCGTCTCGGCGAGGCCGAGGTCGTACTTGCCTTCGTGGCGGGCGAAGAAGCGGCGGATGAACTCGACGCCCTCCTCGGGACTCATCGCGTGGAGGGCCTCCATGTCGAGGTTGCGGTGGAAGCGCTCGCGGCGGTCGGCGCGCTCCAGGTAGCCGCGGCGGTAGGCTTCCGTGAAGTCGAGCGGCCGCACGCCGGGCAGCTCGCGCGGGGCGAGGAAGGCGTTGTTGTATTCGAGGGCGATCAGCGCGTAGGAGTGGCGCGCGCAGAGGTCTTCGAGGCTGGCGATGCTATAGCCGAAGAAGTGGTGCTGGAGGCGGAAGTCCGGGTCGTACCTGACGACGAACCTGATCGGCGGCGGAATCTTCTCGTTGATCTCGGTGACGACGAGCCGGGGCCGGAAGCTGCCGAGGATGGCGTCGAGCACCCAGTAGTCGTAAGAGTCTATGTCGAGGCTGAGCAGGTCGAACTCGCGCCCGACGCCCTGCGACTCCAAAAGCCCGACGACGTCCGAGGGCGTCACGCGCGCGTGGCAGGCCGCCACCCCGGGCAGCTCGCGGTAGGCGTGCGCGAGGCGGCGCGCCCGCCGCGGGTCGCCCTCGACGCCGAGGCCGCGCCACCCCTGCCGGAACAGCGCGTAGGTGTTCGAGCCCTTGATGCCGTCGCCCGCGCCGATGTCCACGGCCGTGCGCGGCCCCACGCCCGTCAGCAGCTCGGCGGCGAAGCGGCCGATGATCTTCTCCTCGTCGAAGTTCGAGAACCCGCCCTGGCGCAGGCGCAGCTTCGCCTCTTGCAGCCGTGTGCCGAGCCGGCCGAGGTACTGTTGCGCTGTCTGCTTGAAACTCATCTTTAAGGCGGCTGGCGCGAACCGCGAACCCCTCCGCGGACGACGGGCGGAACTGCCTTTATGCCAAAGAGGCGGAAGGCAAGTCAAATGAGATTGCGGATTGAAAACCGGGTTGTCTTTAATTCCGCAATCCGCAATCCCCAATCCGCAATCAGAGCACGTCGGCGAAGTTCTTGCGGGTGCGGGCGAAGAACCAGTAGCCGAGGAGGAAGGCGAGGAGGCCGACGGCGGCGGCGTAGGCGAGGCCGGGGAGGTCGGGCGGCAATCCTTCGAGGGCGGCGCGGCGGTAGCCACGGACGAGCGGCGTGAACGGGTTGAGCGCGAGGGCCGGGCGGAAGCGCTCGGGCACGGCCTGCTCGGGGTAGATGATCGGCGTCAGGTACATCCACGCCGTGAGAATGAGCCCGAGCGCCTGCGCCGTGTCGCGCACGAAGACCCCGAGCGCGGCGACGAACCACGAAGCCCCGAGCGTGAGGAGGAGCTGCGGGACGGCGAGCACCGGCAGCCACGCGAGCGTCGCGTGCAGCTCGCCGTGGATGACGACGGCGGCCGCGACGAGCGCGACCGTCCCGAACGCCTGCCCGGCCAGCGCCGCCAGCGCCTGCGCCAGCGGCAGAATCTCTAAGGGGAAGACGACGCGCTTGACGAGGTTCGTGTGCGCGACGACGACGCCGGCCGACTGCTGCACGGACTCCTGGAAGGCCGTCCACGGCAGCAGCCCGCAGAAGAGGTAGAGCGCGTACTCCCACGGCGAGCCGTCGGGCGTGAACCGCGCGCGGAAGACCCCGGCGAAGAGGAAGGTGAAGACCGCGATTGTGACGAGCGGCGTCAGGACCGCCCACGCCACGCCGAGCGCCGACCCGCGGTAGCGCGCCAGAACCATCCGCCGCGCCAGCGGCCGGATCAAGTCGAGCCGCCGCGGCAGCTCCCACAGCGGCCGCCACACCGAGGCTCGCGCTGTCTGCGACGGAATCATGCCTGCATCGTAAAAGAAATGATGAGTGCGGAATGATGAATGATGAATAAAAAACAACTTGTCTTTATTCATCATTCATCATTTCGCCCGCCCCTCCAGTTGGGTGATGATCTCGTCGAGCCACGGCTCGGCGCGGCCGCGGGCGCGTCGCGCGTCGCGGAGCAGGGTGAGGTTGTTGGCGGTCGTGCGCGGCTCCCACTTCTCGCGCACGGCGGCGAGCGCGCGGCCGAGGTGCGCGCGGGCCTCGGCCTCGTCGCCGTCGAGGACGGACAGCTCAAGCATCGTCGCGTGATCCCAGTAGTCGGCCGCGGCCGACTTCAGTCGCTGCGCGACGGCGAAGCGCACGACGGGCATGAGTTCCGCCTTGCGCCGGAGCGAGTCCTGGTCGCCGCGGATGTCGAGCAGCGTGACGGCGTTGATGCCGGGGTAGGCGTCGCGCCAGTCGGCCTCGAACCCGCGGACGTAAGCCCCGGCGGCGCGCTCGAGGTGGCCGGCCGCGGCCGCCGCGTGGCGGGAGGCCGCGGCCTCGTCGCCGGCCGCGGCGGCCTCACGGGCGGCCCGGCTCTCGTCGGCCCAGGTGTCCTTGTAGACGCGGCCCAGGATGCCGTAGGTCTCGGAGCTTCCGCCCTGCTGCTCTTCGATGAGCTGCTCTAAGACCTCGACGGCCTCGCGCCGCCGCTTCGCGCGGTTGAGGGCGAGCGCGAGCTGCTCGCGCAGCATGACGGCGCGCCGGAGGGTGGCCGGGAGCCGCTCGTAGAGTTCGATCATGCGGCCCCACTCCTCCACGGCCCTGTAGGAGAGGAAGAGGTCTATGAGGACGCCGGCCTCGGCCGCGTCGGGCGGGCCGAGTTCGGCCTCGATGGCGGCGAGGGCTTCGACGTCGCCGGCCTCGCGCGCGCCGGCCAGCCGCCGCTTGAGCCCGGCCGCGTAGCGCACGCGGTCGCGGAAGACGTCCGTCTTGAGGCGCGCGATGTCCGGCTCGCGGTACTCGTCCTTGAGCAACTGGAAGACGGGGCTGTCGGCGACGGCGTCCTCGCGGGCGAGGTCGCGCAGTTGGGTGAGACGACGCGTCAGCGCCTCGCGCAGCAGCCCGGCCTCGCGCGCGCCGAGGCGGTTGCGCTCGTCCAGCTCGTAAGGGAGCGCGCGCAGGTAGTTCACGTCGAAGGGCGGCATCTGCCTGCCGGCGAAGATGGGGAGCGTGGTGGCCGGGCGCGCGGCGTGGCGGACGCCGAGTTCGTAGAAGACGTTGGCGTTGGCGGTCGTCAGGTCGGCGACGGCGAAGTCGCAGAGCAGCAGGCGCTCGAACATCGCGCGGTGGATGATGCCGCCGGTGCGCTCCTCGTCGGCGCGGACGGGCTCCATCCCGGCGGCCTCGATGCCGGGGCGGATGGCGTCCTCGTAGACGCGGTCGAAGTCTATGTCGGGCCCGCCGGCCGGGTCTCTCTTCTGGCCGAAGGGCATGAGGACGAAGCACAAAGGGCGGTCGTTCATAAGTGCGTGGAAGCTAGCACGCGCGCCCGGTGTTGTCCAGGGTGAGGCGCGGGAACAAATACTGACTACTGTCTACTTCCTTCGCCTTCCGCACTCTGTTACATTGCCGCGCATGGGTGTGGCGCTGCGCGTCGAGGCGGTCTCGAAGCAGTACCGGATTTACAACCGTCCGGGCGACCGGCTGACGGAGTCTCTGACGCGCGGCCGCTGGAAGCGCCACCGCGAGTTCTGGGCGCTGAGCGGCGTGAGTTTCGAGGTCGGGCGCGGGACGACGACCGGCATCGTCGGGCCGAACGGGTGCGGCAAGTCCACGCTCCTGCAGATCATCGCCGGCACTCTGGAGCCGACCGAGGGGGCGGTCTACCGCGAGGGGCGCGTCTCGGCCCTGCTCGAGCTGGGCGCGGGCTTCGACCCCGAATTTACGGGCGTCGAGAACGTCCACCTCAACGCCGCGCTCCTCGGCCTCTCGCGGCGCGAGACCGAGCGCCTGCTGCCCGACATCGAGCGCTTCGCCGAGATCGGCCCCTTCATCCACCAGCCCGTCAAGACCTACTCGTCGGGGATGTTCGTCCGCCTCGCCTTCGCCGTCGCCGCCAGCGTCGAGCCGGACATCCTCGTCATAGACGAGGCGTTGGCCGTCGGCGACGCCGTCTTCCAGCACCGCTGCCTGCGCCGCATCAAGGAGCTGCAGGAGCGCGGCGCGACCGTGCTCTTCGTCTCGCACGACGCGGCGGCCGTGCGCGCCCTCTGCTCGCGCGCGATTCTCCTGAGCGCCGGCCGCGTCGTCGCCGACGGGCGACCCTCGGACGTGCTCAACCGCTATCAGAAGATCATCATGGAGCGCGAGCAGGCTTACGACGACGAGCAGGCGGCGCGCGCCCGCGAGGATGATGAGGGCGAGCCCGGCGGGAGTCGCGCGCCGCTCGAATGCGCCTTCCGCCACGGCGACGGCACGGCCGAGGTCCTGGGCGCGGAGTTTCTGGACGCGACGCGGCGGCCCGCCCTCGTCGTCGAGTCGGGCGCGGAGCTGACGCTGCGCGTGCGCGTGCGCTTCGCGCGCGAGACCGCGGACGGGGTCATCGGCTTCCTCATCCGCGACCGCCACGGCGTGCACGCCTACGGCACGAACACGAAGGAGCAGCAGACGGGGCTGGGCGCGGTCGGCGCGGGCGAGGAGGTCGAGGCCGTCTTCGCCTTCGGCTGCTGGCTCGGCGCGGGCGAGTTCAACGTCTCGCTCGCCGTCCACAGCGCCGACGGCGCGGCCTACGACTGGCTCGACGGCGTCTTCTTCTTCCGCGTCGTGACGCCCCGGCTCGTCGAGGGCATCGCCAACCTCAACGCCACGGCCCGCGTCCGCCGACTCGGCGCGGCCGGCGCGCGCGAGCCGGCGCCGCGCCGGGCCGGGCAGGAGAGCTTCACGCATGGTTGACCACGAAGTCGAAAACACTCTGCGCGAGATACGCGAGCGCGTGCGCGCCGCCGCGCCGCCCGACACGGCCGTCGCGCCGTCGCAGCCGCCGCACGCCCCGGCCGCGGGCCACGGCGCGGGCTTCGAGGCGCTCGCGCGCATGGAGGCGAACCTGGCGACGACCGAGCGCGCGTGGCCGCGGCTGCCACCCGTGCTGAGCTACCGGCGCGGGGCGGCGGCGCGTCTGGAACTCTGGCTCAAGCGGCTCATCAAGCGCGCGCTGCACTGGTTTACGTGGGAGCAGGTCAACTTCAACTCGGCCGCGCACCACGCCCTGCGCGACGCGCTCTCGGCGCTCTCGGCGCACGAACGGCTCCTCGCCGACGCCTTCTCGGCGCTCTTGGCGCATGAGCGACTCAACGCCGAGGCGCGCGCCGAACTCGACTCGCTGCGGCGGCGCGCCGAAGCGGCCGCGGCCGATCTGGCGCGCCTCAACGCCCTGCACGAGTCACTGCATGACTCACTGCGCGCGGAGCTGCGCGCCGAACTGCGCGCCGAACTGCACGACTCGCTGCGCGCCGAACTGTACGACTCACTGCATGGATCACTGCGCGCCGAGCTGCGCGCCGGGCTGGGCGCCGAGCTGCGCGAGCGCGCCGAGCGCCTCGCCGAAGAACAGCGCGTCTGCTTCCGCCAGCTCTCCCTCGAAGCGACCGAGACGGCCGTCACCCACGACCGCGCCCGCCGCCTCGTCGAAGCGCGGCTGGAAAGGTTAGAAAAACAGGTGATGGGTGATGGGTGATAGGTGATGGGTAAAGACAACTTGCTTTCACCTATCACCTATCACCTTTCTTCGTCATGCCTTCATCACACGACAGCCTTTATCGCCGGGCCGGCATTGAGGACGTGGCCGAGTTCTACCGGACGAAGTTCACTTCGGACGAGGTGCTCGACGCGCGTTACTTCCGTGCGCTCGACCGCTTCGACATCCGCTTCGCGCGGACGATGTGGGTCTACGACAACGTGCGCGCCGGGGCGAGTGTGCTCGACCTCGGGTGCGGGGCGGGGATGCTGGCGCTGCTCAAGCGCAAGGGCGTGACGCTCGTCGGCATTGATCTGTCGGCCGAGTGCGCGCGCGCCGCGCGGCGAAACGGCTACGACCTGGCGGCGGCCGCCGAACTCTCGCGCCTGCCCTTCCCCGACCGGAGCTTCGACTACGTCGCCAGCCTCGACGCGCTCGGCCACGTCGAGGCCGAAGAGAAGGACGCCGTCCTCGCCGAAGTCCGGCGCGTGCTGCGGCCCGGCGGCACGACGCTCCACGGCATCGAGGCCGTTGACCGGCGCGCGCTCAAGTCCTACGAGGAGATGACGCCGGAGGAGCTGCGCCGCTTCGTCGAGGTGGACGGGCACGTCGGGCTCGAAGAGGAGCAGGAGCACGCCGCGCGCTTCCGGCGCTTCTTCGCGCACGTCGCGTGGGAGCCGCGCTACACGCTCTGCCTCTCGGCGGAGGAGTTCGTCAAGCAGGCCGACCGCTACGGCCTCCCCTTCGAGGCCGACTTCGTCGAGTACCTGCGCGGGCTCTCTGCCGCCGAGCGGCGGGCCTTCGACATGGCGATGGGCTACGTCTTCGGAAAAATCTCCGACCTCCACGTGCGGCTGCCGAAGGGCGGCCTCTACGTCCTCGTCAAAGCCTCGGACGCGCCGCTCGGCCCCTTCTACAACGAGCACCGCGACCGCCGCGCGCTGTTCGCGCCCGCCGCCAGCGCGCCGCCCGCCGACTCCTTCTGCCTCGACCGCGACCCGCGCGCCGCCTTCGACGACGGCTGGTACGAGCCGAACCTCCTGCCGCCCGTCGCCCGCTGGATGAAGCGGCGCGCCCGCGTCCGCTTCCGCTCGCCCCGCGTCACCTCCGTCCGCCTCGACCTGACGACGCACATGCCCGACGTAGCCTCGCGCCCGCTCGGCCTCGAACTCCTCCTCAACGGCGCGCCGCTCGCTTCCTTCTCGCTCTTCCGCCACGGCTGGCTCGAGCTGCGCGCCGACGTGCCCGAGGGATTGACTACGGCCGGCGACTGCGAACTTGAGCTGCGCGCCACGCGCACTTGGCGGCCCCGCCCCGACGACCCCGTCAGCCGCGACGACCGAGAGCTTTCAATCGCCGTCTGCAACCTCGAAATATTTCAAGAGCGGGGCTAGGGGCTTGCGGTTGGGTGGGAATGCGACTAGCAGATTTCACATTCAGGCGGCCCCGGCCAATGTCTTTACAAGCCCCTAGCCCCGGCCCCTTCTGAGTTATGGAGATCGCCATCGTAGCCCTCGCCCTCGTGCTGGTCGCGGCGCGCCTCGCGTGGCCGAGGGCGCTCGGGCGGCGGCGCGGCCCCGGCTTTGGCGAGGCCGACCTCGTCAGAGCCATTTTGAAGCTGGGGCCGAGGGAGCTCGACGAGTTGTTCGCGCTCTACGCGCGCGAGTTCGGCCCCGGCGCGGCCCGCTACGCGCGGCGCACCCTGCGGAAGTGGCGCTCGGGCGAGGTGCGCCCGAACCGGCAGACCTTCGAGCGCATCCTGCTGCGCCTGCCGCGCGTGATGAGCTTCGACCTGAAGTGCGAGGTGCTGCGGAGGCTGCGCGAGGAGTACTGCGGCGGCGACAGTTACCGGCTCGACGTTGACACCGAGGGCTGGCGCGAGGCGCTGGAGCCGCTCGTCGAGGAGCTGATCCGGAAGTCTTACGCGGCCGAGTTGCCCGCGCCCGTCGCGCGGCGGCTGCGCTGGCTGGCCGACGAAGACATGCGGGCCGCGCGCGCCATCCTCGCCGAGTCGCAGGCGCGCGAGAGCCGCGAGGCGCTCTCCATGCTCCGCGGCGAGTTTGGTAGTATAGAGGAGCTGCTCGCCGCCGCGGGCGGGCGCGGCCGCGTGACGCACACCGTCAGGCTGCCGGCCGGGACGATCACGCTGAGGGTCAGGGGGGGACGAAACTGATGGCCGACGAGCACGAAGAACTCGCGCCGCAGAAGCAGTCGTTGTTTAAGCTCTCGGCGGACGACATCCTCGACAACGCGCTGGAGAACCTCGACGAGCGCCAGGCCCGCGACGTGAAGCGCAAGGCGGCCGACGAGGTGGTGCGCCTCGCTGTCGAGAAGCGTCTGGCCGAGCACCGCTCCGAGGCCGCCCGCGACGAGATGCGCGCCCTCATCAACAACGCCAACCTCCTCGACCAGCGCGGCGGCGACTACACCATCAACAGCACCTTCGAGACCGCCACCGGCACCACCCAGGTGCAAATCCGCAAATCCAGAACCACGGCCCTCGCCCTCGCCGCCCTCGGCCTCCTGCTCCTCGTCCTGTTTCTCATTTTCAAGTAGACAGTAGTCAGTAGCCAGTAGAAAAAACCGCTGCAACCCCCTTGCGGGAGCGGGCCGCGGCTCCCGACGTTTTTCTACTGGCTACTGACTACTGTCTACTGTCTACTGCTGTTTAGTTTTTCGTCCAGCCTCGCGCGGAGGTCTCGGAAGTGTTCGTCGGGGACGGAGGCGAGCGAGCGCTGGAGGCGTGTGACGACGGGCTCGACCTCGCGGGCCTCGCGCGGCTCGATCTCTTCGAGGGCGCGGGCGACCTCGGGGGCGGGCGCGCGGCCCGTCAGGCGGCGCAGGCTCTGGCCGAGCAGCGCGGCCGCCGCCGCGAGGGCCTTGTGCGACTGGCGGAAGGTGCCGGCGACGGCGCGCTCGACAGGCTTGATGGGGGCCTCGCGGCAGACGGCGGCGACGGCCGCGCCGACGCGCTCGGCCCCGTAGGCGTCGAGCAGAGTGGCGCCGCCCGCGCGAGGTTCGAGGGCGTAGCCGACGAGGTAGCCGAAGTGGTAGGTCTGGCTCGTCACGTCTACGGCGCGCTTCCATTCGAGGAAGTAGAAGACCTTCCGGAAGACCTTCTTCAGAGGGTAGACCAGCGCCTGCACGGCGCACCCGCGCAAACAGCCTCCGCCGCGCTCGTCGGCCAGCGCCGTGACCCCCGCATCCGCCAAGGCCCGGCCGCGGGCCGCGGCCTGTGCCCGCACCAGCCGTCGGCGGAAGTAGCCCTTCACCACGTCGTCGAGGACGGGCACGGGGATGAGCGGCGTCAGACCCGTCAGGACCGCGTACGTGACGAGGCCCCGCTGCCCGCCCGCCTGTAACGCGCTGCGTTCGTCACCCATCGCGCCTCCGGATAAAAGCCCTGAACCGTGAATTGTAAATCGTGAATAGAAGTTGTCAGTCGTCAGTTATCAGTTATTTTGTCTTTACTGACAACTGATAACTGATAACTAAAACGATTCACGATTCACGTCTTTTACTATCTGCCGAATGGCCCCGAGGTGGTAGGCGGTGTGGACGAGGATCGCCATCGCGTCGCCGACCTCTTCGTCGCCCCAGGTCTCCAGCGAGCGGAGGTGTTCGGCGAGGGCGGCGTAAGCGCGGCGCAACTCGCCTTTGAGCCCGTCCCACTCTGCGGCGCTGACGGCCTGCACCGCCCAGCTTTGCGCCCAATCTATTTTGCCCGTCGCCCCGCGCATTAAATCCTGGAGCGCGAGGACGTAGAAGCGTGCGTGCTCGCAGTGGGCCGCGACGCTCGGGCCGCCGCCGCGGGGCCGGGCCGAGGCCGCCTCGGCCGTCAAAGCGTCGAGCGTCTGGAAGAGCCCCGCGCCCTTGTCGAGGTAGGCGCTCCCCCTGTCTGCCGGCGGCCCCTCGAAGGACTCCTTCAGGAGTTGAAAGAAGCTGCCCGTGAAATCTTCCAGGTTCAGTGTTTTCATCTTACCCCCGGCCGGTGTGGTTTCGCCGCGCGCGGCGCGGGTATTATACTCGGCGTCCGTCTGAAGCGGCCCCCGAACCCGATGCCCATCCGCAACGTCCTGATCTGCACCACCCAAGTCCCCTTCACCGCGGGCGGGGCCGAGGCCCACGTCGAGGGCCTGCGGCGCGCCTTCTGCGCGGCCGGCTACGCGGCCGAGGTCGTGGCCGTCCCCTTCAAGTGGTATCCGCCGGAGGAGATCATGCGCGGCGCGCTGGCGTGGCGGCTGCTCGACGTGACCGAGGCCAACGGCCGCCCCGTAGACCTCGTCGTCGGGATGAAGTTCCCGGCCTACACGGTCGCGCACCCGCGCAAGGTCCTGTGGGTGATGCACCAGTACCGCGCGGCCTATAACCTCTGGGGCACGCCCTTCGACGACCTCTCGACCTACCCCGAGGGCGCGCGCCTGCGCCAGTGGGTGCGCGACTGCGACAACCGCTTCATCCCCGAAGCCCGCAAGGTCTTCGCCAACTCGAAGACCGTGGCGGCGCGCCTCCGCCGTTACAACCAGATCGAGAGCGAACCGCTCTACCACCCGCCGCCGCGCGCCGAGAGGCTGCGCGCCGGGCCGCAGGGCGACTACGTCTTCTACCCGAGCCGGCTGGAGCCGCAGAAGCGGCAGGAGCTTTTGATCGAGGCCATGCGACACGTAACCGCGCCCGTCCGCGCCGTGCTCGCCGGCGCGTCGGCCGACCGCGGCCGCTACGAAGCTCTGGTGCGCCGGCACGGCGTCGGCGACCGCGTCGAGCTGCGCGGCTTCGTCGGCGAAGACGAGCTGGTCGAGCTGTACGCGAACGCGCTCGCCGTCTGCTACCTGCCGTTCGACGAGGACTACGGCTACGTCACGCTCGAAGCGATGCTGTCGGGCAAGCCCGCGCTGGTGGCGAGCGA
The DNA here is from genome assembly GCA_035947355.1 of Pyrinomonadaceae bacterium. Lineage (GTDB taxonomy): Bacteria > Acidobacteriota > Blastocatellia > Pyrinomonadales > Pyrinomonadaceae > QHXN01. The sequence continues at coordinate 18,092 of DASZKF010000577.1, forward strand.
CGGCGGCGGCGCGGCCGAGTTCGTCGAGCACGACGCTGACGGCCTCGTCGCCGACCCAGACCCGCGCGCCGTAGCCGACGCCATCAACCGCCTCCACGCCGACCGCCCCCGCGCCCTCCGCATGGGCCGCCGCGCCCGCGAAAAACTGCTCGCCGCCGACCTCTCCTGGCAGAACGTGGTGGAGAAAATCATCTCCGCGGCGTAACAGAAGCCCGACCATGAGGGAGGGCGTCGCC
>DASZKF010000578.1:0-4341 GCA_035947355.1 Pyrinomonadaceae bacterium
CGAGTTAAAGACAAAGACAGCTTTTAACTCGAAACCCGAAACTCGCAACTCGAAACTTATTCGTTTGTTACTTGCCGCCGCCCTTGCCGCCGCTTGAGCCTTGCTGGCCGGTCTCGCGGTGCTCGCCTTCGATGCCGGCGGCGTCTTCCAATGGCTCCACGCCGCCTTTGACCGCGCCGATGAGCGCGCCCGTCGCCGCGCCGATGAGCACTTCGCCCGCGACCTTCCGCGCCTTCGTCATGAGCTTCGAGCCGCCCCTCCTGCTCGTGCCCTTCTTACCACCAGACTTCTTGCCGCCGCCTTTGCGGGACGCGCCCTGCTTTTTGGAAGAGCCCTTGCCGCCACCCTTCTTGCCGCCCGACTTCTTCGAGCCGCCTTTAGCCGAAGACTTCTTCGAGCCCCCGCCCTTCCTCGACCAAGTCGCGCCCCTGCTCGATTTGGTCGAAGACTTGCCGCCGCCCGACTTCTTCGACGACTTCTTGCCGCCGCCCTTCTTCGAGGATTTCTTTGCAGCCACCTTCTCTTCTCCTTCTTCGTCTGCGGGATTCAACTCCGGCGACAACCTAACAAACTGCGGCGCGCCTGTCACCAACTTTATTCGCGGAATAAACCGGCGGCGCCGCCCGATATAATCGCCGGCCCGGCGAATCCGGCCGCGCCGGCCCGCGCGTAGTTACCAGCGACGCGCGGACGCATGTTGACTCGACGCCCGGACGTGAGAAGAATATGAGCCGCCGAACGGAAGAGGCTTTGACGAGAGAGAAGCTCGGCCCCGCGCTCCTCGCCCGCGCGCGCGAGACCCGCCCCGCCGCCCCTCGAAACCCCGGACTCGGACGCGTGAAGCAGAAAGAGTTCCATTACCGCTGGGAGTACGACCTGCGCGCGACCCCGCAGGCGCTCTGGCCGCTCGTCGCCGACACCAACCGCTTCAACCGCGACGCCGGCGTCCCCGCCCTTGGCGGCGGCGGTCAGGCCGAGGCGAGCGCCGCCGGGCGGGCCGCGCGCCGGCGGCTGCGGCTGTCGAAGCTCGGCGTCAACGTCGAGTGGGACGAGGAGCCTTTCGAGTGGGTGCGCCCGCGCCGCTTCGGCGTCGTGCGCCGCTACCGCACGGGGCCGGTCGCGGAGATGCGCGTCGCCGTCGAGCTCGGCGAGCGCGAGGGCGGCGGCACGCGCCTCGTCTACGAGGTCTGGGCCACGCCGCGCGGGGCGCTGGGCCGCGCCGCCATCCCCATCCAGCTCGGCCGCATCTCCGCGCGCAAGTTCGCGGAGACCTTCCGCCGCTACGACGAGATCGCGCTCCGGGGCCAACAGGCGCAGACCTCCGAGGCTCGGCCCGCCGCCGCCGAGCGCCGACTGCTCGCCTCGCTCGAAGATCGGCTCAGAGAGGAAGGGGCCGACCCGCGGCTCGCCGCCCGCCTCGTCGAGACCGTCGAGCGCGGCGACGAGCTGACGCTCGCGCGCCTCCGGCCTTACGCCCTCGCCGACGCCTGGGGCGCGCCGCGGCGCGACGCGCTCGAACTCTGCCTGAAGGCGACGCGCGCCGGCCTGCTCGACCTGCGCTGGGAGCTTCTGTGCCCGATGTGCCGCGGCGCGAAGGCTTCGGCCCCGACCCTGCGCGACGTGCGCGCCGAGGTGCACTGTGACAGTTGCCAGATAGACTTCACCGTCTCGTTCGACCGCTCGGTCGAGGTCGTCTTCTGCCCCAACCCGGCCGTGCGCCGCCTGGAGGTGCGCGAGTTCTGCGTCGGCGGCCCGCAGGTGACGCCGCACATCGTCGCGCAGCAGCTCGTCCGAGCCGGCGAGCGCCGCGAGCTGAGAGTCACGCTCGAAGAGGGCGCTTACCGCCTGCGTGCGCACGGCCTGGCGGGCGGCCGGACGCTCGCCGCCGCGGAGGGCGGCGCGGGGGCCGCGACCTTCCGCGCCGACGCCGACGGCTGGCCCGAAGAGGAGCTTAACGTTTCGCTCTCGCCCGCGCTCGCCTTCGAGAACGCGACCGCCGAGGAGCAGCTCTTCATCCTCGAACGCACGGCCTGGAGCGACCAGGCGGCGACGGCCGCCGAGGTCACGGCCCTGCAACTCTTCCGCGACCTCTTCGCCTCGGAGGCGCTCCGGCCCGGCGACCGGATCAACGTCGGGCAGATGACTCTGCTCTTCACGGACCTGCGCGACTCGACGCGGATGTACCGGGAGATCGGCGACGCCGTCGCCTTCGGCGCGGTGATGAACCACTTCGACGTGCTGCGCGAGTCAATCGCGGCCGAGGGCGGCTCCATCGTCAAGACGCTCGGCGACGCCGTGATGGCCGTCTTCCCGCGGCCCGCGCCGGCCCTGCGCGCGGCGCTGCGCGCGCAGGGCGTCCTCGCCGCGCCGCCCGAGGGCTTTCGCCCTCTGCAACTCAAGGCCGGCATCCACGCCGGCCCGTGCATCGCCGTCACGCTCAACGAGCGGCTCGACTACTTCGGCTCGAACGTCAACATCACCGCGCGCCTCGAACCGCTCTCGACGGGGCACGACTGCGTCATCTCCGAGGCCGTGCGCCGCGACCCGGCGGTCTTCGAGATGCTCTCCGACCCCGCCCAAGGACTCGCGGCCGAGCCGGTCGAGGCGCGCCTCAAGGGCTTCGACGACGAAAGCTTCCAACTCTGGCGCGTCTCGCGCACCACCGAACAGGGCCGCCGAGGATAGACGAAGATGACTGCCGCGACGACTTCCACCATGCACAGCGCGCGCCGCGCGGGCCGTTCGAGGCTCGTGCTGAAGATCGCGGCGGCCCTCGCCCTCTTGCTCGCCGCGTGGGTCGCCTACGACCTGCTCGCGCCGCCGCGCACTTCGCTGCGCGAGTTCGACCCCGACGAGGTGGCGCGGCTCGACACGGCGATGTGGCGCTCGTACTACGCGCGCCAGCGGCTGCGCCTCTTCGCGCAGCTCGCCGAGCTTCTGCGCACGCAGTACCGCATGCCCTTCTGGCGCTCGAACGCCGTGGCCTACCGCGCGGCCAAGGCGGCCTTCGTCTTCAAGGACGGGCGCGCCCGCGCCGACTACGAGCGCGCGCTGCCCGACCTCGTCAGCTTCTACCAGTCCATCCGCGAAGTCTCCGACACGGACTTCGACGTGCGGCGCGCGGCACAACTCGAACTCGAATGGTGGATCGTCCACCGCGAGCGCAAGCGGCACGCGCCCGGCGACCTCGAACGCGCCCTCGCCGACCTCGCCGCCGAAATCTACCGCGTCCCCGCCGAACGCCTCGCCGAGCACGCGCGCCTGCGCGCCGCCGCCATGGAGATACGCGACACGAAGGCCGAGCAGGGCGGCGTCACCGAAGACGACTGGCGGAGGATTGACGAACTGCTCCGCGACTCCTGGCGCTCCCTCCACCAGGCGGTTAACAGCTAAGACAGTCAGAAGCCCGACCGTGAGGGAGGGCGCCTCAGAAGTGATGAATGCGGAATGATGAATGAAAAGCAGCTTGTCTTTTATTCATCATTCATCATTCATCATTTCTCCGGCGCCCTCCCTGACGGTCGGGCTTCTGACTGTCGTCTTCCCGCGCGCGTCGTTTAGAATGTCCGAACGATGCGAAGGCAAAACGTTTCTGCGCGGCTGTTAGCTGTGGCGCTTGTCTGCGCGGTGTGTCAGGCGGCGTGCGGGGAGGGGCCGGTTGCGAATCAGAATTCCGCGGGCACGCCCGCGCCGTCGGCGACGCCCGCCGCGACGGCCGAAGCCGCGCCGACTGCGACCGCGGTGGCGGAGGCGACGCCGCGGCCGGGCGGGGGCGCGGCGGAGACGGGCGAGCATTCGGAGGAGGATTTCCGCGGCACGGCCGGGGCCGTAGAGAAGGAGAGCGGGGGCGAGCCGGCCCTCCTGCGGGCGGTGCGGACGGCGAGCCGCGAGAAGTTCGAGCGCGTCGTCTTCGAGTTCGAGGGCGCGGGGCTGCCCGGCTACCGCGTCGAATACGTTGACCGCCCCGTCCGCCAGTGCGGCTCGGGCGAGGCCGTGCCCGTCGCCGGCGACGCCTGGCTCCGCGTCCGCCTCACGCCCGCCAACGCGCACACCGAGGCGGGACGACCGACCGTCAGAGACCGCGCCCGCCGCCTCGCCTACCCGAACCTGAAGGAGTTGAAGCTGCTCTGCGACTTCGAGGCCGAGGTCGAATGGGTGCTCGGCCTCGCCTCCCCCAACCGCTACCGCGTCCTCGAACTCACGAACCCGGCAAGGCTCGTCATAGACGTGAAAAAATAAGTTTCGAGTTTCGAGTTTCGAGTTTCGAGTTAAAAGACATGGCACCCTCTTGGCTACTTGTCTTTTAACTCGAAACTCGAAACTCGAAACTTATTTTTTCAG
>DASZKF010000579.1:0-5302 GCA_035947355.1 Pyrinomonadaceae bacterium
GCCGAGGCTGGGCGACTTCTTCCCGCGCCTTTAATTCGACCGCAGGATCGAGAGCGGCTTGCGGGTGAGCACGTCGAGGCTGGAGAGGGCGCCGACGGCGCAGACGAGCAGGACGGTGGCGGCGACGCCGAGGAGGTTGGCCGCGGGGGCGAAGGCCCAGCGGATGTCGAAGACGTAAGTGGCGGCCGCGTAGGAGAGGGCGTTGGCGGCGAGCGCGCCGACCGCGCCGGCGGCGAGGCCGAGCAGCCCGTACTCGCCGAGCAGGATGGCGATGAGCGTCGAGCGCCGCGCCCCCAGAGTGCGCAGCACCGCCGACTCGTAGACGCGCTGGAACTTCGTCATGGCGATGGAGCCGGCCAGGATCAGCACGCCGGAGAGGAAGACGAAGCCGCCGACGAAGCTCACGGCCAGCGTGATGTTCGACAGTATCCGGCCGACGCCGCGCATGATGTCGGCCACGTCTATGATCGAGACGTTCGGGTAGGCGTCCAGGAGCGCGCGCTGGAAGCGCGAGCGCGCCGGCTCCGCCTCGGGGCCGTCCACGGCCCCGATGAAGGTCTGCGGCGCGTGGTCGAGCGCGCCGGGGCGGAAGAGGACGAGGAAGCCCGTGCGAGAGTTGCGCCAGTCAACGCGCCGCGCGCTCGTCACGCGCGCCGTGACCTTGCGGCCGAGGATGTCGAAGGTGACCGTCCCGCCGACCTCTATCCCGGCCACGCCCAGCATCCCCTCCTCGACCGAGACCTCGGCACCGGGCGACGGCGTCTCGTCCCAGAACTCGCCCTCGACGACCGTCTCGTTGTATTCGAGCCGCGGCCGGTACGTGACGATGTACTCGCGCCCGAGGCGGCCCCGCTCGCGGCGCAAGCCCGGCGCGTCCAAGTCTATCTCCTGCCCGTTGACGGCGACGATGCGCGCGCGCAGGGTCGGGATCAACTCCGCGCTCGTGCCCGCCCTCTCCGCGACGATGCGGCGCACGCCCTCGACCTGATCCTTCTGCACGTCGAGCAGGTACATGTTCGGCAGGCGGCCGCGCCGCGTGAGGTCGAACTCTTCGAGCAGGTTCGACTGCACGGCCTGCACGGCGATGACGAGGAACGCGCCGAGGCCGACGGCCATCACCACGACCCGCGTCTGGTTGCCCGGCCGGTGCAGGCTGTTGACCGCCTGCCGCATCGAGAACGTGCCCAGGCCCCGCGCCCTCCGCACGAGGAAGATGAGCAGCCCCGCGCAAAGGTAGAGCAGCACGGCCGTCAGGCCCAGCCCCGCCAGGAACAAGACCCCGACCTTCACCGAGCCGGCCTGCCAGGAGGTCAGAAACATCAGCCCCGCGACGACCAGGAGCCCGACGGCCCAGCGCCAAACGTCGAGCCAGCGCCGCGGCAACTGCGTGTCGGCCTCGCGCAGAAGCAGGTTCGGCTTGACGTGGCGGATGCGCAGGAGCGGCAGCGCCGAGAAGAGCAGAGAGATGAGCAGGCCCAGCCCCAACCCCTGTGCGACCGCCCCGGCCTGCAACCCGTAACCCATGTTCGGCGGCAGGCTCCCGGCGAACTTCGCGCGGACAAACATCAGCGCGGCCTTCGCCAGAATCACCCCGAGGACGCTCCCGGCCAGCCCGAGCGCGACGATCTGCGCGAGGTAGACGCCCGTCAGCCTCCGCCCCGTAGCGCCGACGCACTTGAGGATGGCGATGGACTTCTTCCGCTGCTCGACGAAGACGCGCGTCACCGACGAGACGCCGATGCCGCCGAGCACGAGGACGACGAGGCCCGCGAGCGAGAGGTAGTTCTCGGCGCGCGCGAACTGCTCGCCCATGTTCTCCTCCGAGTCCCGGTAGGAGCGCACGCCCAGAAGGCTGTCGCCCAGCTCGGCGCGCAGCCTCGCGGCCAGCTCCTCCGCCCTCCCCTCGCCCGCGCGCAGTAGTACCCTCCGCCGCGTGCGGCTGCCGAAGCCGGCGAGTCCCGCCTCCTCGACCGCGCCGCGCTCGACGAAGACGCGCGGCCCGAGGCGGAAGCCGCCCGCCGCGCCCGGCTCCTGCGCGGTCACGCCGCGGATTTCAAACTCCTTCTCGCCGATCTTGACGCGGTCGCCGCCCTTCAGGTTCAAACGTTCGAGCAGGAGCGGGGCGACGACCGCGCCGCCGCCCGACAGGAGCGAGTGGTCGAAGGCCCGGCCGTCCGCGAGGCGGAACTCGCCGTAGAGCGGGAAGGGCGGCTCGATGCCTTTAAGCTCGACTATCAGCGCGCCCTCCCGCGAAGGGTCGGCCGGCCTCAGCATCGTCGGGGCTTCTATCGTCTCGGTGCGCGCCTCGGCGAGCGGCGGCCGCGCGGCTGATTCGATCTTGGCGAGCGCCCCGGCCGGCCACTCGCGCGTCGAGTCCACCTGCACGTCGGCCGTCAACAGGGCGCGGGCCTCGCCCGCCACCGCGCGGTTGAGGTTCTGTATGACCGAGCGCAGCGCGACGATGCTCCCGACGCCGACGCCGACGCACAGGAAGAAGAAGAGCAGCCGCTTCCAGGAGGCGCGCAGCTCGCGCCGCGCCATGTTGAGGATGAACTTCACGGCCGCGCCGCCTCCAGCTCTTCGTCCGAGAGGCTTTCGGCGGCGGGCCGCAGGAGGTCGTCCGCGGCGACGCGGCCGCCGCGCAGAGAGACGCGCCGGTCGGCGCGCGCGGCCAGCTCGTGGTCGTGCGTGACGAGGACGAGGGTGGTGCCGCGCCGCCGGTTCATCTCGACCATGAGGTCGAAGACGTGCTGGCCGTTGCGCGAGTCGAGGTTCCCCGTCGGCTCGTCGGCGAGCAGTATCGAGGGCTCGTTGGCGAAGGCGCGGGCGACGGCGACCCGCTGCTGCTCGCCGCCCGAGAGCTGCGAAGGGTAGTGGTGCGCGCGGTCGGTGAGGTCTATGTCGGCGAGGAGCTGCCGCGCCCGCGCCCGCGCCCCGGCCACGCCCATGATCTCCATCGGCGCGAGGATGTTTTCGAGCGCCGTCATCGAGGGGATGAGGTGGAACGACTGGAAGACGAAGCCGAGCTTGCGGCCGCGCAGAGACGCCAGCGCGTCCTCGCCCATCGCCGTGATCTCCTCGCCGTCTATGAGGATGCGCCCGGAGGTCGGGGCGTCGAGGCCGGCGACGAGGCCGAGCAGCGTGGACTTGCCGCTGCCCGAGGGGCCGACGACGGCGACGAACTGCCCGTCGGGGATCGTCATGTCAAGCTCGTGTAGAATCGTCAGGCGCTCGGCGCCGGACTGGACGGTCTTGGAAACTTTGTATAATTCGACCATGAAAACCCTTCTGCTCTGCCTCGGACTTCTGCTGCCGGCCGCGGGCCTCGCGGCCTGCGGCGGCGGCGCGCGGGAAGAACGCGCCGGCTCAACCCCCCGGCCCGCGGCGACGCGGACGCCCGCAGAGACTTTACCGAAAATCGTCGCCTTCGGCGACAGCCTGACGGCCGGCTACGGCCTCTCCCCCTCGGAGAGTTACCCGGCGCTGCTCCAGCGGATGCTCGACGCGGACGGCTACAGGTACGAAGTCGTCAACGCCGGGGTTTCAGGCGACACCTCGGCCGGGGGGCTGCGCCGGATAGACTGGGCGTTGGATGCGGGCGGCGTCCGCTTCGTCATCCTCGAACTCGGGGCCAACGACTTCCTGCGCGGCCAGCCCGTCGCCGAGACGAAGAAGAACCTCTCGGCCATCATCGAGCGCGCCCGCGGGCGCGGCGCGCGCGTCCTGCTTGCCGGCATGTACACGACCACCAACGCCGGCCGCGAGTACCTCGAACAAATTGACGCGGCCTTCAAGTCGCTCGCCCGCGAGCACGAAGTCACCCTCATCCCCTTCTTCCTCGAAGGCGTCGCCGGCAACTCCGAACTCAACCTCGACGACGGCATCCACCCCAACGCCGAAGGCGCGAAGATCGTCGCCGCCACCGTCTACAAACACCTCAAGCCGATGCTCGAAGAAGAACGGAAGAAAATGATGAATGCGGAATGATGAATGATGAATTTAATGAGACAAGCCCGGTCACATTCATCATTCGTCATTCCGCATTCATCATTTCTTTTTTATGTACGACGTGATCATCATCGGCGGCGGCGCGGCGGGGCTGATGTGCGCCGTCGAGGCGGGCCGGCGCGGGCGCTCGGTCCTGGTCGTCGAACACAACGAGCGCGTCGGGCGCAAGATCGAAATCTCCGGCGGCGGCCGCTGTAATTTCACGAATATTTACACGACGCCGAAAAACTTCCTCTCGGCCAACCCGCACTTCGCAAAGTCGGCGCTCGCCCGCTACACGCCGGCCGACTTCGTCGCCCTCGTCGAGCGCCACCGCATCGCCTACCACGAGAAGAAGCTCGGCCAGCTCTTCTGCGACGGCAGCTCGCGGCAGATCATAGACATGCTCCTCAGGGAGTGCGCCGGCGCGGGCGTCCGCGTCCTCATGGGCTGCCGCGTCACCCGCGTCGGGAAGGGCGACGGCTTCGCCATCGAGACTAACCGCGGCGGGCTGCGCGCCGAGTCGCTCGTGGTAGCGACGGGCGGGCTTTCGATTCCGAAGCTCGGGGCGACCGACTTCGGCTACCGCGTGGCGCGGCAGTTCGGCCTGAGGGTCTTGCGGCCCGCGCCGGCGCTCGTCCCGCTCACGCTCGCGCCGGCGGACCTCGCCTTCTTCAAGCCGCTGAGCGGCGTCTCCGTCCGGGCGGTCGTGCGCGCGGGCGGCGCGGAGTTCGCCGAGAACGTCCTCGTCACGCACCGCGGCCTGAGCGGCCCGGCCGTCCTGCAAATCTCCTCCTACTGGGAGCCGGGCCTGCCGCTCGCGCTCGACCTGCTGCCCGGACAGGACGCGGCCGGCCTCCTCGAATCGAAGAGGGGCAGCGGCGTCGAGCTCTCGACGCTCCTGGCCGCGCACCTCCCGAAGCGTTTCGCGCAGGTCTGGTGCGAGCTGTACGCGCCCCCGCGGCCGCTCAAGAGCTTTTCGACGGCGGAGCTGCGCGCCGTCGCCGAACGGCTCCGGGACTGGCGTCTGACGCCGGCCGGCACCGAAGGCTTCGCGAAGGCCGAGGTGACGAAGGGCGGCGTGGACACCGACGAGCTGTCGTCGAAGACGATGGAGGCGCGCCGCGTCCCCGGCCTCTACTTCGTCGGCGAAGTCGTAGACGTGACCGGCCACCTCGGCGGCTTCAACTTCCAGTGGGCCTGGGCCTCGGGCTTCGCCGCCGGTCAGTACGCATAACAGTTTCGAGTTGCGGGTTTCGAGTTTCGAGTTCGTCCGGCGTGGGCTGAGAGGCGCTGGCGTAAGCTAGACGAACTC
>DASZKF010000580.1:0-2676 GCA_035947355.1 Pyrinomonadaceae bacterium
ACAGATAACTGACGACTGACGACTGACGACTTCAAATCGAAATCAAAAATCCTCCTGAAGAAGTAGGAACTTATCCATCTCCTCGTCGTAACTATGACCGGAATCGGATTTCGGTCATAATCCAACTGCGGGCGGTCGCCCGCGCAGGACTGGACAAGGAGAAGCAGATGAAGTCAAAAACCCTCTACGCGCTCGCCCTCCTCGCGGCGCTGATGATCGTGGACCCGAACGCCGCGCTCGGGCAGGGGCCGCCCGAGCAGCCCGACATGAACATTGACGCCGCGACCCGCAAGGAGGTCATAGACAACCTCCTCAAGCGGCTCAAAGACGCTTACGTCTTCCCGGAGGTGGCGGCCAGGATGGAGCAGTCCGTGCGCGAGCGCGCGGCCCGCGGCGAGTACGAACAGCTCACGAGCGCGAAGGCGTTCGCCGAGAAGCTGACCGAAGACCTCCGGGCCGTGAGCCGCGACAAGCACCTCGGCGTGCGCTACTCGCACCGGCCGATCCCGGAGCGCGCGCCGAAGCAGGAGCCTTCGGCCGAGGAGCAGGCCGAGTACCACCGCCGGCTCGGCCGCATCAACCACGGCTTCGAGCGCGTCGAGCGGCTCGCGGGCAACGTCGGCTACATGGACTTCCGCGGGTTCGCCGACGAGAAGCTCGGGGCCGAGACGGTCGCGGCCGCCTTCAACTTCCTCGCCAACACCGACGCGCTCATCATAGACCTGCGCAAGAACGGCGGCGGCAACCCCGCCATGGTCGCGCTCATCTGCTCGTACCTCTTCGGCCCCGAGCCGGTCCACCTCAACAGCCTCTACTGGCGCGAGGGCGACCGCACCGAGGAGTTCTGGACGCACAAGGAGGTCGCGGGCCGCCGCTACGCCGGCAAGGACGTGTACGTCCTGACGAGCGGGCGGACGTTCTCCGGCGCGGAGGAGTTCACCTACAACCTGAAGAACCTGAAGCGCGCGACCATCGTCGGCGAGACGACGGGCGGCGGCGCGCACCCCGGCACGGGCGCCCGCCTCCACCCGCACTTCGGCGCGTTCATCCCGACGGGCCGCGCCATCAACCCCATCACCAAGACCAACTGGGAGGGGACGGGCGTCGAGCCGGACGTCAAAGTCCCGGCCGAACAGGCCCTCAAAGTCGCGCACCTCTCGGCCCTCAAGAAGGCCGCCGAGCGGGCGACCGACGAAGACCTCAAAGGCGAATTGCAGCGCCTCATCGAGACCACCCAGAAGGAACTCGGCGACGCGCAGGCGAAGAAGTAAAGGAAGCAGTAGACAGTAGTCAGTAGACAGTAGTCAGTAGGCTCCGCACTACGACTGCTGACGCTGACATCCGGACGATTCGCGAGCGAATGCTTTTCTACTGACTACTGTCTACTGTCTACTGTCTACTCCTTCTCCGTCAGACCTCGACGCCGTAAGCGTCGTAATCAAAGACCAGCCGCAGCAGCCTTTGCCCGAGGGCGGCCGGGAAGGAGGCGAGCAGCGCATCCCGCAGGCGCAAGGCCGCAGGGCTTTGCCACTGCCCGACCACCCCGTACCGCAGCGAGTACCGTGCGACGTAAGCCGTGCGCGCGCGGCGCCGCGCCTCGTAGGCCCGCAGCGCGCTCTCGGCCCGTCGGTACTTCGAGAGACAGCGGGCCAGGACGGCCGCGTCCTCAATCGCCATGCACCCGCCCTGCCCGAGGTTGGGCGTGACGGGGTGCGCCGCGTCGCCGAGCAGCGTGACGCGGCCCTCGCCCCAGCGCGGGGCCGGCGCGCGGTCGTAGGTGGCGCTGCGCAGGATGCTTTCGGGCCGCGTGGCGGCGATGAGTTCGCACACGGGCGCGCCCCAGCCCGCGAACGCCTCCGACAATTTTCGCCCCCGCTCGGACGGCGGCTCGGCCGCCCCCTCCGGCTCGTTCAAAGTCGCCCACCAGCCTGTCCGCCCCAGCCCGACCGGCCCGGCGCCGAAGCGTCGCCCCCGCCCGTAAAACTCCATCGCCGTCTGCGGCCGAAGCGCCGGATGTTCGAGCCGCGTGATGCCGCGCCAGACCGTGTAGCCGCGGTAGACGGGCGGGCCGTCGCCGAGCAACTGTGCCCTCACGCGCGAGTGCAACCCGTCGGCGCCGACGAGCACTTCGCACGCGGCCGTCGTCCCGTCGGCGAACTCCGCGCGCACCCCTTCGCCTACCCGCTCGTAGCGCGACAGAGTCTTGCCGAGGCGAAGCGATGACGGGGGCGCGGCGCGGCGCAGGGCCGCCTGCAAATCGGCTCGGTGGAGCGCGACGGCCGGCGCGTCGCCGGCGGGCAGCTCGAAGCCTTTGAGCGGCCGCCCGTCGTGCCGGAGCCAGAGGGCGCGCCTAAGGATGCCGGCGCGGGCCGCCACCGCCTCGCCCACGCCGAGCCGCGCGAGCACGCGCATCGCGTTCGGCCACACCGCAATCGCGGCCCCGACTTCGAGCAGCTCGTCGGCCTGCTCGAACACCTCCGGCGCGAACCCGCACTGCCGCAGCGCCAGCGCCGCGCTCAGCCCGCCGATGCCGCCGCCGATGATGGCGATCCTCACGCCGCCATTCTCGCACAACTAAAACAGTCCGGAGTCCGGAGTCTGAAGTCTGGAGTCAAAGACAAAGCGTTGAATGCTTCTTGCTTTGACTCCAGACTTATAGACTCCGGACTCCGGACT
>DASZKF010000581.1:0-5838 GCA_035947355.1 Pyrinomonadaceae bacterium
GGGCTTCTGACTCACATGGCTACCGCGAAGAGCACACGTAAAACTTCGGCGAAGAAGGCGTCGAAAAAATCCGCGCGCGCGCCGAAGACGACCGCGCTGGCGCGGACGAGGCGGCCGGTGACGCTGGTGACGGGCGGGACGGGGTTCCTCGGCTCGCACCTCGTCAGGCTCCTGGTCTCGGAGGGCGTCAGGAACTTGCGGGTGCTGGCGACGAGCGCGCCCGCCTGGCTCGAAGGGCTGGGCGTCGAGACGGTGCGGGGTTCTGTGACTTCGCCGGAGGACCTGGCGCGCGCCGTCGATGGCGTCGGAGAGATTTACCACCTGGCGGGCCGCGTCTCGCGCGAGAAGGAGGACGCGCACGAGATGTACCGCCTGCACGTCGAGGGGACGCGCCTCTTGTGCGAGGCGGCCGCGGCCGCCGGCGTCGGGTCGCTGGTCGTGGCCTCGACGAGCGGCACCGTCGCCGTCACCGAGGCGGGCGACGTTACCCCCGACGAGGACTGGCCGACGCCCCTGGACATCGTCTCGCGCTGGCCCTACTACGCGAGCAAGGTCTACCAGGAGCGGGTCGCGCTCCAACACTTTTCGGGTAAGAACCGCCGCCTCGTCCTTCTGAACCCGAGCCTCCTGCTCGGCCCCGGCGACGAGCGCCTGAGTTCGACGAAGGTCGTGCTCGACTTCCTCTCGCGCAAGATCGTCGCCGTGCCGAAGGGCGGCCTCTCGTTCGTGGACGCGCGCGACGCGGCCCAAGCCTTCTACGCCGCGATGCGGCAGGGCCGGCCCGGCGAGCGCTACCTGCTCGGCGCGGCCAACTGGACGTTCCGCGAGTTCTTCGGACGGCTGGAGCGCCTGACCAAAACGCCCGCCCCCTTCCTCTCGCTCCCCTCGGGGCTCACGCGCGCGGGCGCGCGCGCGGTCGGCGCGCTCTACAAACAGTGGAAGCTCGCCCCGCCCGTCGAGCCGGCCGAGATCGAGATGGCCGAATACTTCTGGTACCTGGACGCCTCGAAGGCCCGCGCCGAACTCGGCTTCGCCCCCCGCGACCCGCAGGAGACGCTCCTCGACACCGTCAACTACGTCCGCGAGAACTTCCTCGGCGGCGGCGCATTCGAGAAATGATGAATGCGGAATGATGAATGATGAATAGGATGCCGCTTGAGTGATGAAGCTCAGCGTGAATCACATTCATCATTCATCATTCCGCATTCATCATTTCCTGATCGGAATCGCCCAGTCGCCCATCAGCAGATTCTGCGGCACCTGTTTGAAGTCGTAGCGGCCGGACTCGGGGTCGCGGTCGAAGACCCAGATCATGTCGAAGCGGTCTTCGGGCCAGTCCTGCGGGGCCGTCGTCTCGTCGCCGAGGATGTGGTTGGCGATCTCCGGGATGAAATCGTGCTGCCAGGAGACGAGCACCACGCCTTCGCAGAGGAACGCCTCCTCGATCATCTCCCCGGACTCGTCCTTGGCGAAGTTCGTGTTGACGCGGGTCGCCAGCTTCTCGGCCAGCGGCGTGATCGTCTCCAGAGACCGGCGGCTGCCGTTGCGCTTCTTCGGCTTCGAGGCGTAGAGGATTTGCGGCTGGGCGAGCGCCGGGTCGGGGAAGTTGCCGTCCGACGGTGCGAGCAGCGCGGCCAGGGCCCCGGCCCTCTGCCAGCCGCGGACGGTCAGAGACTCGCTCTCGCGCTCGCCCTCGTCCGTCACGCCGTAAGGCGGCGGGGACTGCGAGGGCTTCTCGGCGTGGCGGAGCAGCATGATCTTGGCCGCCCGTCTTAAAGGTTCGCTCATGGCTTCGCGCCCGCTCCGGCCCGGCGGCAGCGCACGCGCAGGGCCTTGGGTAAGATTTCGAACTCGGCCGGGAGACGCCCGACCACCTCGCCGTCAACTTCGAGAGTCACCTCCCCCGCGCCGGCCGGGCGGGCCGAGACGCGGCGGGCGAGCGCGTGGCGCACGCCGCCGAGGCCCAGGTACGTGCCGAGGTAGAGGCGGTAAGAGTTTTTGAAGATCGTGAGCGCGTCCATGTCGCCGACGGCGACCACGTCGAAGAGGCCGTCGTCGAGCCTGGCCTCGGGAGCGATCTTCATCCCGCCGCCGAAGAAGCGCGCGTTCGCCACCGCGAAGTTCGTGACGGTCATCCGCGACTCCTCGCCGCCGTCGAGTCGGACGCGCACCGCCGGGCGCTCGAAGGCGAGGGCCGACTGCGCGGCCGCCGCCGCGAACGCGAGCCGGCCGCCGACGAGTCGCGGCCCCGCGGCCCCCAGCCAAGCCTGCCGCTTCACGCGCCGGATCACGTCGCCGCCCATCCCGAACGAGGCGACGTTCAGGAAGTACCTCGACTCCCCGGCCCCGCCGTCGCCCGTGAACGTGACGCGCCCGACGTCCAACGCCCGCGCCGCGCCCTCGCGCAGCGCGCGGGCCGCGTCGGCCGCCCGCGGGGGCACGCCGAGCGTGCGCCGGAAGTCGCCGCCCGTCCCCGAAGGGAGCACGCCCAGCTCGGCGTCCGCGCCGGAGAGCAACAGCCCGTTGGCGACCTCCGAGACGGTGCCGTCGCCGCCGCACGCGATGACTAAGGGGCGGCCGGCGCGCGCCTCGCGCTCGGCGATACGCGCGGCGTCGCCGGCCGCTTCGGTAAAGGCGACGGCGAACGGCCCGAAGTGGCGCCGCAGGTCGCTCGCCATCCCCGGCCAAGCCTCGCGCGTCGCGCCCCGCGCGGAGGTCGGGTTGACGATGACGAGAGGCAGCGACATTTAAGTTTCGAGTTTCAAGTTTCAGGTTTCAAGTTTTTCCGGCTGGCGTTCAGGGTTCCAGTTGCGCCTTGTCTTTAACCTGGAACTTGAAACTCGGAACTTGAAACTTGTCCGCGCGATCCTGCTCGCCGAGTTCGGCGATCTTGGACATGACGAAGTCGGCGATCTCCTTGTAGGTGCGCACGGAGTCGCGGCGGCCCTCGAACCCGGCGAAGTCGAGCGCGGGGCCGAAGCGGACGCGGACGGGTTCGCCGCCGCGCCAGTTGCCGAGGATTTGCCGCGGCAGGTCGTTGCCGAGGCCGGCGATGAAGACGGGGACGACCTGCGGGCGCGCCTCGCGGATGAGCCGGCCGACGCCGGGCTGCGGCCGCAGGTACGAGTAGGGGTCGGCCGACTTGTTGCGCGTCCCCTCGGGGTGGAAGCCGACGACATTGCCCGCGCCCTCGCGGCAGAGGTGCGCGAGCAGCCTGAGCGAAAACTTGTCGAACTCGCGCTTCTCCGTCAGAGGGTTCTCGCCGCCCGCGAAGAAGGGCGGGTACATTGACCACCAGCCCATCACGAAGTTGACCAGCAGCCCCGCCGGCGAGTCGTAGAAGAAGCGGCCCCGCACGGGGAAGTAGAGCTGCTTGCGCCCGCGCGCGCGGCGGAAGAGCACCGTCGAGACGACGTACATGTCGAAGAACGAGCGGTGGTTGGCGACCAGCAGCAGCGGGCGGCCGCGGTCGGCCGCCTCGACGTGCTCGAGGCCGCTGACGCGCATCAGGTTGTAAGTCGCGACGTGTATCCAGCCCGCGCCGAGCGTGCTCTGGCAGAGCGTCCAGAAGCGCTTCCAGCGGCCGCGGTTCATCCGCCGCGTCAGGCGGAAGGCGAACCGCTCGAAGCCGGAGAGCGCCGCCCACTCCTCCGGCGTCGGCTCCGGCTCAAGCTCGGCAGCCGGCCCGGCAGCGTTAGCTCGTGTGGTTTCGGGCGTCGGCATTCTGCGAGTTTCGAGTTTAAAGTTTCAAGTTTCAAGTTCGGGCCGCTTAGGTTGAGTCTTTCAACCGGCGCCGAACGAACTTGAAACTTTAAACTCGAAACTCGATTTTATTCTATCGAGAAGTATTTCGCCTCCTCGTGGTGGACGATGATGGCGGAGGTGGACTGTTCGGGGACGAGCTGGTACTCGTCGCTCAACTCGACATCGATGCGCTCGGGCCGCAGCAGCTCGAAGAGTTTCGTCTGGTCTTCGAGGTCGGGGCAGGCCGGGTAGCCGAAGCTGAAGCGCGAGCCCTGGTAGCCCTGGTGGAAGAGCTTCGCGAGTTCCGCCGCGTCGCGGCCGGCGATGCCGAGTTCCTCGCGGACGCGCTTGTGCCAGAGTTCCGCCAGGGCCTCGGCCGCCTCGACCGAGAGGCCGTGGAAGTAGAGGTAGTCGGCGTAGTTGTCCGAGCGGAAAAGCTCCTGCGCGTACTCGGTGGCGCGGCGGCCGACCGTGACGAGGTGGAAGGCGACCACGTCCACGCGGCCCGACTCTTTAGAGGCGAAGTAGTCTGCGAGGCAGAGACGCTTGCCGGCGGGCTGGCGCGGGAAGGTGAAGCGCAGGCGCTCGGTGCGCTCGTCCTCGTGGTAGACGACGAGGTCGTTGCCCTCGGACTGGCAGGGGAAGTAGCCGTAGACGACGCGCGGCACGAGCAGCCGCTCGCGCTCGGAGCGCGCCTTCAGCTCGTCGTAGACGGGCCGGACGGTCTCGGCGACGAAGGCCCGGTACTCTTCGGCCGAGCGCCTCCCCTGCTTGAACTGCCACTGGCCCTTGAAGAGCGCCGTCTCGTTGACGAAGGAGAAGACCTCGGCGAGCGGCACGTCTTCGACCACGTGCGAGCCGTAGAAGGGCGCGCGCGGGACGGGAGCATTCGGGTTCACGTCCGAGCGGCGGGTATGCGTCGTGTCGCCCGCGGCGCGCACGACGGCGCGGGGCCGGGCGGGCTTGCGCACGCCGAGCTTCGCGTCCTCGCCGACCAGCTCTTCCGCCTCGTCCTCGGCGGCCTGACGGCCGTTGCCGGCCGCGGCCTTCGCGGCCTTCGCCGCGCCCCCGGCCTCGGCCGCCCCGCCCTTCAGAGCGTCCATGATGTGCAGGCCGTCGAAGGCGTCACGGGCGTAGAACAGCTCGCCGCGGTAGAGCGACTTCAAGTCCTCCTCGACGTAGCGGCGCGTGAGGGCCGCGCCGCCGAGCACGACCGGCACCGTCAGCCCGCGCTCGTTCATCAGCTCCAGGTTCTCCTTCATGATGAGCGTGGACTTGACGAGCAGGCCCGACATGCCGATGGCGTCGGCCCCGCTCTCCTCGAAGGCTGACAGGATGTTCTCGACCGGCTGCTTGATGCCGAGGTTGACGACCCGGTAGCCGTTGTTCGTCAGGATGATGTCCACGAGGTTCTTTCCGATGTCGTGCACGTCGCCCTTGACGGTCGCCAGGACCATCGTCCCCTTCGCCGTCGCCCCGCCCTTCTTCTCCATAAAGGGTTCGAGGAATTTCACCGCGGCCTTCATCACCTCGGCCGACTGGAGGACGAAGGGCAGCTGCATCTGGCCGCTTCCGAACAGCTCGCCGACGGTCTTCATGCCGTCGAGCAGGATGTCGTTGATGATGTCGAGCGCCGGATGACTTTCGAGGGCGAGCGTCAGGTTCTCTTCGAGCCGCTGCTTCTCGCCGTCTATGACGTGCCGTTTGAGGCGCTCCTCGACCGGCAGGTTAGACGTGTCCTCCTTCGCGCCCGCGGCCTTCACGCCCGCGAAGAGCGTCGTGAACTCGGCGAGCGGGTCGTAGACGCACACGTCGCCCTCGAAACGGCGGCGGTCGTAGATGAGGTCGCGGGCGACCTCGGTCTCGCGCTCGCCGATGCGGTTCAGGGGGACGATCTTGCTGGCGTTGACGATGGCCGCGTCGAGGCCCGCCTCGACCGCCTCGTGGAGGAAGACGGAGTTTAAGGCGACGCGGGCCGCGGGGCTCAGGCCGAAGGAGATGTTCGAGACGCCGAGGAGCGTGAAGGCGCCCGGCAGCTCCGCCTTGATGCGGCGGATGGCCTCGATGGTTTCGAGCGCGTTGCGGCGGTCCTCC
>DASZKF010000582.1:0-1677 GCA_035947355.1 Pyrinomonadaceae bacterium
GTCACCCTGCCGCGCGACGCGCTGCCCGACCCGGACGTGCCGCGCCCGTCCCTCAACGTGGATGTCGAGGAGCGGCTGCTCGACCGGCTCGACCCCGCGACCCAGCTCGAACGCCTCTCGCGCTTCCTCTGGCGGCGGCGCCGGCTCGCCGCGCTGCGCGGCCAGTGGATGTACTTCTACACAGACCTGCGGGGCGCGGGCCACGGCCTCGCCGGCGTCAACCTCAACAGCGGCGAGACGGGCCGCGCCGTCCGCCTCGGCGACCCCGACGAGCGCTTCATCAGCGACGAGTCCACCGGCCTGCTCTACGTCTCGAAAGACGAACGCCTCTTCGCCCACCCGCTCGAATAAAAAGTTTCGAGTTGCGGGTTTCGGGTTTCGAGTTAGGAGACAAGTCGCCGCACGGGCATGTTGTCTTTGAACTCGAAACTCGAAACCCGCAACTCGAAACTTATTGTTCTTTACAAGATTTTACATCGCTTACGGAGGCGCGCCGTTATAATCCGTGGCCTGCAAGTTTACGCACGGCGCGGCCCGGTTTCACCCTCGGAGCAAAGGGCCGCGCCGCCGTTGGATAAAAATCCATCCATCCGTTTTTATCGGAGAAGGAGGCGTCAAGGTGAGAAGCTTTCGCGTCACGTCCGCAGCCCTGGGGGTCGCGGTGCTGTCTCTTCTGTCCTCGGTCGCGCTGGCGCAGGCGGGCGGCGAGTGGCCGCAGTGGCGCGGGCCGAACCGCGACGGCGTCTCGCAGGAGACGGGCCTGCTGAAGCAGTGGCCCGAAGGGGGGCCGCCGCTCGCGTGGAAGGCTTCCGGGGCCGGCATGGGCTACTCCTCGTTCGCCGTCTCGAAGGGCCGGCTCTACACGCTGGGGCTGCGCGGCGATAGGGAGTACGTCATCGCCTTCGACGCCGAGACGGGCAAGGAGGTCTGGGCCACGCCGCACGGCTCGGCCTTCCGCAACGACCGCGGCGACGGCCCGCGCGGCACGCCGACCGTGGACGGCGACCGCGTCTACTCGCTCGGCGGCAACGGCGACCTCTCGGCCGTTGACGCCAAGACCGGCAAGCTCGTCTGGCAGATGAACGTGCTGCAGAAGTTCGGCGGGTCGAACATCACCTGGGGCATCAGCGAGTCGCCGCTCGTCGTCGGCGAGAAGCTGTTAGTCAACCCGGGCGGCCCCGGCGCGTCGGTCGTCGCGCTCAATAAGAAGGACGGCTCGCTCATCTGGAAGAGCCAGAGCGACCGCGCCGGCTACTCCTCGGCCATCCCCGTGACGGTCGGCGGCAAGACGCAGGTCGTCTTCTTCACGCACACGCGGGGCCTCGGCCTCGACCTGGAGACGGGCAAGCTCCTCTGGGACTACCCGAAGGCGGCCAACGAGGTCGCCAACGCGGCGACGCCCGTCGCGCGCGGCAACCGCGTCTGGATTTCGTCGGACTACGGGACGGGCGGCGGCCTCGTCGAGATCAAGCCGACGGGCGCCACCGAGGTCTACTTCACGAAGGAGATGCGCAACCACCACAGCAGCTCGGTCCTCGTCGGCGAACACCTCTACGGCTTTTCGAGCGGCATCCTGACGGCGATGCGCTTCGACACGGGCGAGGTCGCCTGGAGGGATCGCAGCGTCGGCAAAGGCTCGCTCGTCTACGCCGACGGGCACCTCTACGCGCTGAGCGA
>DASZKF010000583.1:0-8186 GCA_035947355.1 Pyrinomonadaceae bacterium
GCCACGCGCGTCAAGAAGTTTTCGGCCCGCGCCCGCGCGGGGCCGAGACCCCGGAGGGCTTCCGCTTGCGCGCGGCGCGGGCGCGCCCGTAGAATGTTCGCAGGTGATTTCGACGAACAAACCGTCTCGCCCGGCCGTAGAGCCAGCCGGGGGCCGACCGCGGCCCGCCCCGCTGACTTTCAATGAGGAGGTTTTGAACCCCATGAGCAACCCGTATGATCCGCACAACCCGGACTACCTGGAGCCCGTAGACGACCTCGCGCTGCGTGACGACGCGGCCACCTCGGAGCCGCGCGTCTCGTCCTCGGTGCGCGACATCGCCTCGCGCATCCCAGAGTCGCTGGCCTCCATCGGGCGCGACATCAGCCGGACGGTCGAGCGCGCGCTCTCGGCCAAGGACGACTACGTCGTCGCCGTCAAGGTCTCGCACGAGGCGCAGGAGAAGCTCGAACAGCTCGTCCAGGCCGGCGTCTTCCGCAGCCGCGCCGAGGCCGCCGCCTTCCTCATAGACGAGGGCATCAAGGCGCAGGCCCCGCTCTTCGAGCGCGTCGCGGCCAAGCTCTCCGAAATCGAGCGCCTGCGCGCCGAGCTGCGCGGCCTGGTCGCGAAAACAGAAAATGATGAATGATGAATGCGGCAGTGTTGAATGCCGGGCGGCTTGAGTTGTACAGGTCAACGCGCCTCGTACTCATCACTCATCACTGCCGCATTCATCATTTCTTCCGGAGGTTCGCACTTGTCCACGCTCACGCTGCCCGACGTGCCGATTGAAGAGTTCGCGCTGGGGAACGGCCTGAGAGTCGTCCTCAGCGAGGATCACTCGGTGCCGGTCGTGTCGGTGGTCGTCTACTACGACGTCGGCTCGCGCAACGAGCGCGAGGGGCGCACCGGCTTCGCCCACCTCTTCGAGCACATGATGTTCCAGGGGTCGGAGAACGTGCCGAAGGCCGGCCACTTCCAGTACATCTTCAACAACGGCGGGACGATGAACGGGACGACCTCCTCGGAGCGCACCAACTACTTCGAGACGCTCCCCGCGAGCCAGCTCCCGCTCGCCCTCTGGCTCGAATCCGACCGGATGCGCTCGCTCAAGGTGACGCAGGAGAACCTCGACAACCAGCGCGACGCCGTCAAGGAGGAGAAGCGGCTCAACTACGACAACCGCCCCTACTCGAACGCCTTCCTCCGCCTCAACGAGCTGGTCTACCGCAACCCGGCCAACGCGCACTCGACCATCGGCTCGATGGAGGACCTCGACGCCGCGACCATCGAGGACGTGCGCGAGTTCTTCCGCGTCTACTACGCGCCGAATAACGCCGTGCTCGCCATCGTCGGCGACTTCGACCCGCGGGAGGCGCGCGCGCTGGTCGAAAAATACTTCGCCTCCATCCCGCCGCAGCCGCGGCCCGCGCCGCCCGACGTCTCCGAGCCGGGCGAGGTCGCCGCCACCTACGAACTCTACCGCGACCCGTTCGCGCAGTTGCCCGCGCTGATGCTCGGCTGGAAGGTGCCGCCGCGGCGCACGCCCGACTTCTACGCGCTCTCCCTGGCGAGCGACCTTCTGCTCGACGGCGACAGCTCGCGGCTCTACCAGCGTCTGGTCAAGGGCGAGGAGGCGGTCGTCGCCATCCAGGGGGGCCTGGGCGAGCGGCGCGGCCCCTCGACCCTCTACGTCTTCGCCATCCCGAAGCCGGGCCACGCGACCGACGAGATTCGCGCGACGATCCGCGACGAGGTCGCGCGACTCGCCGCCGAGGGGCCGACGCCCGCCGAGATGGAGAAGCTGCGCAACACGCTCCTGAACGACGCGGTGCGCGGCCGCCAGTCCACGCTCTACCGCGCGCAGCGCCTCGCCGAGTTCGCGCTCTACGACGGCGACCCGAACCTCCTCAACGCCGAGATGGAGCGCTACCTCGCCGTCACGCCCGAAGACATCAAGGCGGCCGCCGCCCGCTACCTGCTCACGGACAACCACTCGCTTCTGGAGGTCGTCCCGGCGCACCTCGCCGAGCAGCCAGAGGAGGAGCCCGCGCCCGCCTCGCCCGAGCCGGCGGGCGAGCCCGCCCAGCCCGGCTCGCCGCCCCCGCAAATCCCCCCCAAGCCTCCGGCCGAGCCGCCCCCGCCGGTCGGGGACGGGAAGGAAATAGTCAGTGGACGGTAGTCAGTAAACTCTGCATCAAAGCTGCTGACGCCGACACACGGATGATTCGCTGACGAAGCTTCTTCTACTGTCTACTGACTACTGACTACTGTCTACTCCTTGACGATGCTTCCCGAAGAGTTCCGCCGCCGACCGCCCGCGCCGCTCGCGCCGCGCCCGCTCAACCTGCCCGCGGCCGAAGAGACCGTGCTCGCCAACGGCCTGCGCGTCGTCGTCGTCGAGGAGGGCCGCCTGCCGCTCGTCAGCTTCCGGCTGGCCTTCCGCAGCGGCGACTCCTCCGACCCGCGGGAGCTGCCCGGCCTCACAGACATCCTCGCCAGCATGCTCACCGAGGGCACCGAGTCGCGCACCAGCCGGCAGATCGCCGAGGAGGTCGCGCGCTACGGCGCGACGCTCGACGCCGGCGCGAGCGCCGACTCGACGACGGTCGCCGCCTCGACGCTCTCAGCCTACACCGGAGAGGTCTTCGAGCTTTTGGCCGACGTGGCGCTCCGGCCGACCTTCCCCGAAAGCGAGCTGGCGCTGGTGAAGGCCAACGCGCAGCAGAACCTGATCGCGCAGCGCGCGCAGCCCTCCTTCCTCGCCACCGAGGCGCTCGCCCGCGTCCTCTTCGGCGAGCACCCCTACGCGGTCGTCTCGCCCACGCCCGAGTCCATCGAGGCGATGACGCGCGGCCGCCTCGTCGAATTCCACCGCGAGAAGTTCTCGCCCGAGGGCGCGCTGCTGCTCGTCGTCGGCGACGTGCGCCGCGACGAGGTCGTCGCCCGCGCCGAGAAGCTCTTCGGCTCGTGGCCTCCCCGCCCCGTCGAGGAGCCGCGCTTCCCCGACCCGCCGGAGCGCGCCGAGCGCGTCGCCTACCTCGTCGACCGCCCCGGCTCGGCGCAGGCCAACCTCGTCGTCGCCAACCTGGCGATCAGGCGCACGCACCCGGACTACTTCCCGCTCCTCGTCATGCACACCATCCTCGGCGCGACGGCCTCGGCCCGCCTCTTCATGAACCTGCGCGAGGAGAAGGGCTACACCTACGGGGCCTACACGCAGCTCGACGCGCGCCGCCACGCCGGCTCTTTCCGCGCCACGGCCGAGGTGCGCACGCCGGTGGCGGGCGCGTCGCTGCGGGAGATTTTCTACGAGTTCGAGCGCATCCGCTCGGAGGACGTGACGGACAAGGAGCTGTCGGACGCCAAAGCCTACCTGACCGGCGTCTTCCCCATCCGCCTGGAGACGCAGGAGGGGCTCGTTGACCAGCTCGTCCAGGTGCGCATGTACGACCTGCCCGAGGACTACCTGCACACCTACCGCGACAACGTCCAGCGCGTGACGCGCGAGGAGGTGCGACGGGTGGCGAACCTCTACGTCACGCCGGAGCGCGCCGCCATCGTCGTCGTCGGCGACGCCGCCGAGGTGCGCGGGCAGGTCGCGCCCTTCGCCGCCCGCGTCGAAGACGTTAATTCAATTAAGAATTAAGAACAGCGCGGTTAGCTACCGGCCTTCGTGATTCGGAAGCGCTCGAATTCTTAATTTTTAATTCTTAATTCTTAATTGGGAGATGAGTATGAACCTGGTGGGAAGTTGGAACCTGCAAGTGGCGACGCCGTTCGGCACGCACCCGGCGACGCTCGTCTTCGAGGGGACGGGCGGGGCCTTGAACGGCCACATCATCTCGCGCCTCGGCGACGCGGCGCTCGACAACCTCACCGTCACCCACGACAGCTTCGAGGCCACCGTCTCACTCGACTTCCAGGGCCGCGGCTACGAGGCCAACATCAACGGCCGCATCGAGGAAGACCAGATCAACGGCACCATCAAGGTCAAACTACCGATCGCCCCGCCCGTCAAATACACCGGCTCCCGCGCGGGCTAGGAAGTTTCGGGCCGCGACCCGCGGCCCGAAACCGTTCTTCGCCGCCGGGTCGGCCCGCCCGTTTAATCGAAGAGGCCGCCGCGCGAGAGCCAGCTCGTCCCGTCGTTCAGCCACAGGTCGGCGCCCTGCCCGCGCGTGAACGCCACTTCGGGCCTCGAAGTCGGCGAGCCGGTGATGCCCCCGCCGTTGTTGGCGTAGCTCCAGGCCCCCGCGAAAAGGCCGGGGCTTCCCTTCCCTTCCTGCGCGCTAGTCCGCGAACGCGACGGTCAGTTCCCTGAGCGTCGCCGAGTCGCTGGCGTCCTGCCTCTTTGATTCTTCGCGGTGGACGTGGCGGTAGAGGATGTCGCGCTGCTGGGGCGTGAAGCCGGCGGCGCGGATGAGGTGGCGGAGCGTCCGCTCGTCGGCCGTGTTGTGCGCGCCCGCGGCCGAGACGACGTTCTCCTCGATCATGATCGAGCCCATGTCGTCGGCCCCGAACCGCAGGGCCACCTGCCCGAGCCTCAGACCCTGCGTCAGCCACGACGACTGGATGTGCTCGACGTTGTCGAGGAAGAGGCGCGAGACGGCGAGCACGCGCAGGTAGTCAACGCCGGTCGGCTCCTCCTTGATGCGGCGGCCGAGCGCCGTGTTCTCGCGCTGGAACGTCCAGGGGATGAAGGCCGTGAAGCCGCCGGTCTCGTCCTGCAAATCCCTTATCCGCTGGAGGTGGCGGACGCGGTGCTCGGCGCGGTCGCCGATGCCGAACATCATCGTCGCCGTCGAGCGCAGGCCGACCCGGTGCGTCGCCCTCATCACGTCGAGCCACTCCTGGGTCGTGCACTTCGTGGAGACGCGCCGGCGCACCTCGTCGTCTAAAATCTCTCCGCCGCCGCCCGGCATGCTGTAGAGGCCCGCCTCCTTGAGCCGCCGCATGATCTCCTCGTACGGGAGCTTCGAGATGAGGTGGATGTTGTGTATCTCGGGCGGCGAGAAGCAGTGGAGCTGGAAGTCGGGGTAGCGCGCGTGCAGAGTCCGCAGCAAGTCCTCGTACCACTCCAGACCGAAGTCCGGGTGCAGCCCGCCCTGCATCAGGACGCCGGTGCCGCCGAGCGCGATGGTCTCGTCAATCTTTTCGCAGATCTGCTCGACGGTGGTGACGTAGGTGTCGGGCTTGCCCGGCCTCCGGTAGAAGGCGCAGAAGGTGCAGACGACGTTGCAGACGTTCGTGTAGTTGACGTTGCGGTCAATGATGTAGGTGACGACGCCGGAGGGGTGCTTCCTCCGGCGCACCTCGTCGGCCGCGACGCCCAGGCGCGCGATGTCCTGGGACTCCAGGAGCCGCGCACACTCCTCGGCCGTCATGCGCCCGCCCGCGAGCACGCGGTCGAGGATGGGTTGGATGTCGTTGGTCATTAAACTTTCGTCCCCGACTCCGGCCGCGCACGGCCGCGAGTCGCAGATTTCAAATCTGCAATCTCAAATATGCGTTTTGCAATCCCGACTCACACGCTCGCCGAAAAAGAGCCTCGCGCGGGCTGTTTGGAGGGGCGGGGCTTGCCCCCGCCCGCCACGCCCGATTACGATTAAACCCGCGTGCCGCCGCCCGACCGCGGGCGGGGACATGTCCCGCCCCTACAGTTCCGGCGGACGCGCTCTTATAACACTCTCAGCGGCTTCAGCTCGCGCGTGACGCCGTGGCGGTGCGCGAGCCGGAAGAAGAGTTCGAGGCCGCGGCGCATCTCCTCGTTCATCTCGTAGCAGATGTTGTCGCGCAGGTACGCGACGAGTTCCGACCGGGGCCGGCCGAGTTCCCGCTCGTAACTCGCGGCGATCTCCTCGATGCGCGCCACGCCCTCGTCGCGCGCGCCGGCGAAGTCCACCGAGCGGGCCGCCTCGCCCCGCCTCATCCACAGCGCGAAGACGAAGCCGAGGCCCGTGAACTCGCGCCACAGCGCCGCCATGTCGTAGACGCGCAGGCCCTCGCGCGCGAACGTCATGGCCGGGTCGCCGATGACGAGCGCCGCGTCGTGGCCGGCGAGCATCCCCTTCAAGTCCGGCTCGGCCGGTTCGAGCCGCGGCTCGCGGCCCAGGAACTCGCGGAAGATGACCTCGACGAGCGCCGCCGACGTGCGCGAGGAGGTGTCGAGCGCGACCGACCCGACCTCTTCGAGCCGCCGCCTGGTCACGAGCACGACGCTCTGGACTTCGCGCCGCGCGCCGACGCAGACGCCTTCGACGACCGCCACCTCCGGCAGGCGCTGGTACTCGACGACGGGGACGAGCGCCGCCTCCACCCGGCCGCGGGCCAGGAGGTCTGCGCAGCGCGCCGGGGCCGCGTCCGTCAAAAGCCGCACCTCCGCGCGCCGCGGCCCACGCAGGAAGCTCCAGATGAGCGGCGCGGAGTTCAAATAGCTCGACGCGGCGACCCGCGGCCCGCCCTCCCCCAAGCCCCCTTTGAAGCCCTCTTCCCTCACCTCCTCCACATGCTAACGCACGCCGACGAGGCCCCGCAACACCCGCTCCCCGCGCCCGCACGGCCTCGTTGACAGCCCTCCGACGCCGCCATTACCATGCAGCCAGTCAAGAGTCTCAAGTCTCAAGTCCCAAGTCCGGAGTCAAGCACTCGTCTTTGACTTGAGACTTGAGACTTGAGACTCCGGACTTTTTTTCATGCCCATCTACGACATCACCGTCCCCGTCGCGCCCGGCGAGACGCCCGTCTACCCCGGCGACCCCGGCATCGAGTTCGAGGCGTGGGCGGCCATCGGGCGCGGCGACGCGGCCAACGTCACCATGCTCCACCTCGGCGCGCACACCGGCACGCACGTGGACGCGCCCGCGCACTTCATAGAGGGCGCGCCCGGCCTCGCCTCGCTGCCGCTCGACGCGCTCGTGGGCGAGGCGCGCGTCGTCGAAATCCCCGCGGAGGCCGAGGCCGTCGAGGAGGCGCACGTCGGCCCAGGGGTGCTCGGCGGCGCGACGCGCGTCCTCTTCAAGACGCGCAACTCGGCCCTCTGGGAGGACCCGCGGGGCCGCTTCCGCGAAGACTTCGCGTACATCGAGCCCGCGGCCGCGCGCGCCCTTGTCGCCGCCGGCGTGCGGCTCGTCGGCTTCGACTACCTTTCGGTCGAGCGGTTCGGCTCGGCCGACTTCCCGACGCACCTCGCGCTGCTCTCGGCCGGCGTCGTCATCGTCGAGGGCCTCGACCTGCGCGCGGTCGGGGCGGGCACTTACGAGCTGCTCTGCCTGCCGCTCAAGCTCGCGGCCGGGGCCGGCGACGGGGCGCCCGCGCGCGCCGTCCTGCGCACGCCCGACTGAACCGGCCCGGCCCGTTTCTCGTAAGGCGAGGTATGATCGAAAAAGTTAATCTCGAAGAAAAGTTCGGACTCTTCCGCGAGCACTGGAGTCCGAAGATCGCGGGCGAGGTCAACGACTCGTACGTCAAGCTGGTGAAGTTCGAGGGCGAGTTCGTCTGGCACAAGCACGACGAAGAGGACGAGATGTTCCTCGTCGTCCGCGGCCGGATCAGGATCATGCTGCGCGACGGCGAGGTCGAGTTGAACGAGGGCGAGTTCGTCATCATCCCGCGCGGCGTCGAGCACATGCCCGTCGCCGAGCGTGAGGCCCACGTCCTGCTCTTCGAGCCGAAGAGCGTCCTCAACACCGGCGACGTGAGGAACGAGCGCACCATCACCGACCTGCAACGTGTCTGACGTTCGACGGACGACGATGAGCGACAAGCAAACAAGCAAACGGCCGCGCGACGGAGCCGGCCCGCAGACCGACGTGGACTCGCCGCGCTACCGCGAGCGCGTCTTCGAGCTCGTCCGCCGCATCCCGCCGGGGCGCGTGATGACCTACGGCCAGCTGGCCGAGCTGCTCGGCGAGGGCTACACGGCCCGCACCGTCGGCTTCGTCATGCACACGGCCGACGACGCAGACCCCTGGCACCGCGTCATCAACGCGCAGGGCGCGTGCTCGACCGGCCGCGTCCTGCTCCCGCCCGACAAGCAGCAGCGCATGCTCGAAGCCGAGGGCGTCACCTTCGACGCGCGCGGCCGCTGCGACCTCGGCCGCTACCGCTGGACGCCCGAAGAGTTCGCCGACGCCGGAGACCGGGGCGCCGACCCGCAGCCGAGCCTCTTCGGGGACTGAATCGGAAACCGGCGGGTGCCGGTTTCC
>DASZKF010000584.1:0-12475 GCA_035947355.1 Pyrinomonadaceae bacterium
ATCACCCGTTCGTCGCCCTGATCAGCTCTTCGAGCTTCGCCAGCGCGGCGCCGCCGTCGATGCTCGCCGCGGCCAGTCGCGCGGCCTCCGACAGGTTCTCGGCCATCCCGCCGACGTGGAGCGCCGCGGCCGCGTTCGCGCAGACGAGCGCGCGCCCCGCGTCGCGCCTCTCGCCCGAAAGGATCGAGCGGATGATCGCGGCGTTGGCGACGACGAGGGCGCGGGCCTCGTCGCGGCGCGCGCCCGAGAGGGTTTCGCGGATGATGCGGGCGTTGTCGGCGGCGTCGCCCCCGCGCAGGCGGTCGAGCGCCGCGGGGCGCAGGCCGAAGTCTTCCGGCGCGACCTCGAAAGAGCGCACGCCCTCGGGCGTCGCCTCGGCCACGAGCGTCGGCCCCGTGAGCGTCACCTCGTCGAGCCCGTCGGAGCCGTGCACGACCCAGGCGCGCTCCGTCCCGAGCAGCCGCAGGGCCTCGGCCAGAGGCCGCGCGAGCGAGCCGTGCCAGACGCCGACGAGCTGGCGCGGCGCGCCGGCCGGGTTCGTCAGAGGCCCGAGCAGGTTGAAGGTCGTGTGCACGCCCAGCTCGCGCCGCACGCCGGCCACGCGCGCCGTCGCGCCGTGGTAGAGCGGCGCGAACATGAAGCAGATGCCGACCTCGTTGAGGCACTCTTCCGAAACCGAAGGCTCGGCGCTGACGTTGACGCCGAGGGCTGCGAGCACGTCGGCGCTGCCCGAGCGGCTCGTCGCGGCGCGGCTCCCGTGCTTGGCGACGGGCAGGCCCGCGCCGGCGATGACGAAGGCCGCGGCCGTCGAGACGTTGAAGGTCTTGGCGGCGCTCGAACCCGTGCCGGCCGTGTCTATGAAGCGGCCGTGGCGCGCGCGCAAACGCACGGCCCGCGCGCGCATCGCCGAGGCTAGCCCCGCCAACTCCTCGACGGTCTCGCCCTTGACGGCCAGCGCGACGAGCGCCGCCCCGATCTGCGCGTCGGTCGCCCCGCCGTCGAGGAGCGCGTCGAGGAGCGCCGCGGCCTCCTCGCGCCGCAGGCTCTCGCCGCGCATCAGCCGCATGAGGTACGACTTGAGCGGCCCGCCGGCCGCGGCCTCGTCGCGCCGCGCCGGCGGCATCCAGCTCGGCCGCGGGGCGGCCCGGTTCGCCTCGTCGTTCATAGCTTGAGGAAGTTGGCGAGCAGGCGCTTGCCCTCGGTCGTCAGGATGGACTCGGGGTGGAACTGTACGCCCTCGACGGCGTGCTCGCGGTGGCGCAGGCCCATGATGAGGCCGTCGGGGGTGGTGGCCGAGACTTCGAGGCAGGCCGGCAGGCTGTCGCGCTCGACGACGAGCGAGTGATAACGCCCGGCCGGGAAGCGGTATTCGAGCCCCTCGAAGATGGTGCGGCCGTCGTGGCAAATCTCGGCGGGTTTGCCGTGGACGGGCGCGGGCGCGCGCACGACGCGGCCGCCGAAGGCCTGCCCGATGGCCTGGTGGCCGAGGCAGACGCCCAGGAGCGGCACCCGCCCGGCGAAGCGCTCGACGACCGCGAGCGAGACGCCCGCCTCGTCGGGCGTGCCCGGCCCCGGCGAGATGATGATCCGCTCGGGGCGCAGGTCGAACTCGATGTCGGCGGCCGTCACCTCGTCGTTGCGCCGCACCTCGACCTCCGCGCCCAGCTCGCCCAGGTACTGCACGAGGTTGTAGGTGAACGAGTCGTAGTTGTCTATGACCAGCACGCTCATTTAAGTCTTCGCCGCGCGGGCGGGCGGCCGGCGCCGGGCGGTTGATTCTACCGGGATTTGCGCGGGCGCGCGAGGTCTGTGTTAGACTGTCGGCCGCCTCGGCCGGACAGCCCCGCTTGCGCCCTTGGAAGGAGTGACCCCCTCGCATGACCAGGAAGATTCTGATCGCGCTCTCTCTGGCGAGCCTCTGCTTTCTACCCGCCTGGCGCGACATCCTCGACCCGGCTACGAACAAGAACATCTACTACGCCAGGAGCGACCCGCGGTGGATTGAACTCCTCGCCGTCACGTGTAACATCCTGCTCGTCTCGGCGCTGCTCTTCCCGGTCGTGAGCGTCGCGCTGCGCGCCGGCCGCGGCCTGGCGGCGACGGCGGCGCGGGTCGCCCTCCTGGGGGTGGCGCTCTTCACGCTCAACGCGCTCCGCGTCCAGTTCGACCTGCTGTATTTCCCGAACCTCGCGGCGAAGCTGGGGCGGGCCGGGGCCGTCCTGCTGGTGCTCGCCCTCCTGGCCGCGATCGCCTTCGCCGCCCTGCGCCTCGGCCTCGCCAGGCTCACGGCGGGCGTCGCCGCGGCCTACCTGATCCTCTCGCCCTTCACGCTCGTCGCCTACGCGCAGGCGATCATGATGTCGGCGAGGTACGTCGGCAAGTTGACGCCCGCCGCCTCGGCCGCCCCGGCCCGGCGCGCGGGCGCGGAGCGGGGCGCGCGAGTCCTCTGGCTGCTCTTCGACGAGATGGAATACCGGCTGCTCTTCGACGAGCGCCCCCCGACGCTGAAGGCCCCCGAGTTCGACCGGCTGCTGGCCGCGTCGCTGCACGCCAGCCACGCCTACCCGCCGGCCTCCTACACGGAGCTGTCTCTGCCGGCGCTCACCACCGGCAGACTCGTCGCGAAGGCCTGGCCCGAAGGCCCCAGCGAGTTGCTCATCCAGTATGACGGGAGTAACGAGAAGGTGGGCTGGACGACGCAGCCGACCATCTTCGGGCGCATCACGGGGGCGGGCCGGACGGTGGCGCTCTCCGGATGGTATCACCCTTATTGCAGACTCTTCGGCGCGTCGCTGACCAAGTGTTTCGACGGCAACCCGGTTGACCAGAGCGTTACGGACAAGATGTTCCGCCAAGCCGAGGTCAGCCTCCTCACCCTGCCGAGGCTCTACAGGATGATGCCCGAAGAGCTGCGGGCGGCCCGGCTCGCGAAGGGGCTGAGGGCCTACGGGACGCTTTACTCCGACCTGATGGGCGCGGCGAAAGCCTACGCCACCGACCCCGAACTCGACCTCGTCTTCGTACACTTGCAGGTGCCGCACCCGCCCAACTTCTACGACCGCTCGCAGGGCCGTTTCGCCTTCGAAAGGAAGAACAGCTACCTCGACAGCCTGGCCCTGGCCGACCGCGCGCTCGGCGAGCTGCGCGGCGAGATGGAGGCCGCCGGCCTCTGGGATAGCACGGCCGTGCTCATCTCCAGCGACCACTGGTGGAGGGGCAAGGAGCTGCACGACCCCGCCGGGAAGAAGCCGGATTTCAACCCCTTCTGGAGCGAAGAGGACAAGGCGCTGCTGCCCGAGGTGGTTGACGAGCGAGTCCCTTTCATCCTCAAGCTCGCCGGCCAGCGGCAGGGCGCGGCCTATGAACAGCCTTTCAACACCGTCCTCACCCACGACCTCCTGCTCGCACTGCTCCGGGGCGAGATCGCCGACCCGGCGGCGGCCGCCGCGTGGCTCGACGCGCATAAGACCATCGCCAAGTCTCCGTACTATCAGCTGGAGGCGGGCGGGCTCCACCTGCCGCAGTGAACGCCTGAAGTGACCTCCGGCGGACGCGCCGCGCGGGGTTCGGTCTCAGCCGCGCGGGCCGGCGGCGGCCGCCTGAAGAATCTTCACCACGTCGGCGCGGCGGGCCTCCTGCGCGTGGCGGGCGGCGGTCTTGCCCGTGTTGTCGCGGGCGGCGGGGTCGGCCCCGCGCGCGATGAGGATTTGGACGATGTCGGCGTGGCTCTTGACGGCCGCCGTCATCAGGGGCGTGCCGCCGCCCTGGTTCCTGACGTTCGGGTCGGCGCCCTTGTCGAGGAGGCGGTTGACGAGCTGTGCGTCGTTGTAAAAGACGGCCCACGTCAGGGCGGTTCCGACGTCGCGGTCTTTGACGTTCACGTCGGCCCCGGCGTCGAGGAGCAGGGCGGCGAGCTGCGGGTCGCCGCCGGCCGTCGAGTACATCAGGGCGGTCGTGCCGTCGGGGGCCTGCGCGTTCACGTCGGCCTTGTGTTCGAGGAGCGCGCGCACCGTCTCGGCCGACTTCTGGATGACGCCGCGCATGAGCGCCGTGTGGCCCTCGGCGTCGCGCGCGTTGGGGTCGGCCCCGCCGGCGAGGAGCGCCCGGACGGTCTGGGCGTGGCCGCGGCGCGCGGCGAGGATGAGCGGCGTCTCGCCCCGCTCGCTGCGCACCTCGGGACTCATCCCGGCGTAGAGGAAGAGGCGGACGGCGACCGCGTCGCCGTCGCCCGCGCGGTCTATGAAGACCTCGGGCTTGTAGGAGAGTCCGCGCAGGAACAGCTCGCGCCGCGCCGTGTCGGGGCTGAGGCGACGGTTGGCGTCGCCCCGACTGCGCGGCCCGCAGCCGGAAGGCAGAAGGCAGAAGGCGGAGAGAAGAAGGCAGAAGGCAGAAGGCAGAAGGCAGTCCGCTCCGCGCGCCGGAAGTCGGCGTTGACATGCGGACGAGTCCGCCGCGTAAAGTTCTTCTACCGCCTTCTGCCTTCTGCCTTCTGCCTTCATGCTTTTCACAGCCCGCGCTCGGCCAGCTCGACGGCGGCGAGGAGGGCGCGCGCCTTGTTGACCGTCTCCTCGTACTCGCGCTCGGGGACGGAGTCGGCGACGACGCCCGCGCCGGCCTGCGCCTCCGCCTGTGAGTTTCGCAGGACGAGGGTGCGGATGGCAATGCAGGAGTCGAGGTTGTCGGCGTAGTCGGCGTAGAGCACCGCGCCGGCGTAGATGCCGCGCGGCCCAGGTTCGAGTTCGGAGATGAGCTGCACGGCGCGCACCTTCGGCGCGCCCGAGACCGTCCCGGCCGGGAAGCAGGCGGCCAGGGCGTCGAAGCGGTCGCAGTCGTCGCGCAGGCGCGCGCGCAAAGAGGTGACGAGGTGCTGGACGTGTGAGTAGCGCTCGACGGCCATCAGCTCGCCGACCTCGACCGAGCCGTAGTCGGCGACGCGGCCGAGGTCGTTGCGGCCGAGGTCTACGAGCATCGTGTGCTCGGCCACCTCCTTCTCGTCGGCGCGCATCTCCTCGCCCAGGAGCCAGTCCTCGGTCTCGGTCGCGCCGCGCCGCCGCGTCCCCGCGATGGGCCGGTAGTCGAGCCTCTGGCCGCGGCACCGCACGAGCATCTCCGGCGACGCGCCGACGATTGACTCCGCCCCCGTCCGCAGGAAGAACATGTACGGCGAGGGGTTCGTCGCCCGCAGCGCGCGGTATATCTGTACGGGCTCGACGGCGACGCGCTTCGAGAAGCGCTGCGAGAGGACGACCTGGTAGCAGTCGCCCGCCGCGATGTGCTCCTTGGCGCGCCCGACGGCGGCCTCGAAAGCTTCCCGCCCCCAGTTCGACGAGAACGCCGATTCGTTATCGGCGGCGCGGCACTCGTCATTTTTCATTTCGGGGGCGAGGCCGGCGGCGAGCAGCCTTTCGACGCGGGCCGTCTCGGCGACCGCCGCCTCGTACAGCCCGCGCAGGCGCGCGCGCTCGCCGCCGGCCTCGTCCGTCATCACTACCGAGGCGATCTCGATCTGCTGCCTCACGCGGTCGAAGGCGAGCACGGTGCGGAAGACCATGAAGACCGCGTCGTCCAGGCCGTCGGCGGGCCGCAGCTCTTTCTCCAGCACCGGCTCGAACCAGCGCGCCGCCTCGTAGGCGAGGTAGCCGACCGCGCCGCCCGCCAGAGGCGCCAGCCCCGGCCGGCGCGCGAGCCTCCGCGAGCCGAAGTACCCGCGCAGGTAATCAACCGCCCGCGCGCCCCTGTAAGTCTCCGGCGCGAAGCCGCGCCGCTCGACGACGGTCGAGTCGCCGCGGCCCCGGACGATCAGCTCCGGGTCGGCGCCGAGGAAAGAGTAGCGCGCGACGCGCTCGCCGCCCTCGACCGATTCGAGCAGGAAGGCGTGCTCGGCCCCGCCCGCGACGCGCAGGAAGGCCCCGACCGGCGTCTGCAAGTCGGCCAGCACTGCGCGCACGACCGGCACCACGTTGCCGCGCCGCGCCTCGGCCTCGAACTCCTCAAATGTGGCGGGTTGAAGCATGACAATTAAGAATTAAGAATTAAGAATGAAGAATGGTGTGGCCGGGAGTCTTGAAGGCCGCTGCGCAAGCACGCAATTTTTAATTCTTAATTCTTAATTCTTAATTGCTCTAGCCGACGAGCTTGTTGCTGCTGAGCCAGTGGCCGCCGTCTACGACGAGGATGGCGCCGTTGATGAAGGCGGCCGCGTCGGAGCAGAGGAAGACGGCGGCCTGCTCGATGTCGCGGACGCGGCCGAAGCGGCCGAGGGGGATGTTGCGCCGCAGGCGTTCTTTAACTTCCGGGGGGACGAGCCGCTTCATGCCCTCGGTGTCCTCGATGGGCCCCGGCGCGATGGCGTTGACGCGGACGCCGTGGCGGCCCCACTCGACGGCGAGGTTGCGCGTCAGAGCGTCCACGCCGGCCTTCGCCGCCGAGACGTGGAGCTGGTAGGGCGTGCCGAGGTAGTGGAGCGTGGCGCTGATGTTGAGGATGTGGCCGCCCGCCCGCTTCAGCTCGGCGAAGGCCGCGCGGCAGACGTTGAAGGTGCCCTTCAGGTCAATGTCCACGACCGTGCCGAAGCCGTTCGGCGAAAGCTCCTCGGCCGGGCAGAGGAAGTTGCCGGCCGCGCCGTTGACGACGATGTCGAGGCGGCCGAAGCGCTCGGCGGCGGCCGCGACCGAGCGCTCGACCTGCGCGTAGTCGCGCACGTCCGTCTCGAACGCGCAAGCCTCGCCGCCCGCCTCGTTGATCGCCCGCGCCGCCGGCTCCAGGTGCTCCATCCTGCGGCTGACGAGCGCGACGCGCGCCCCGGCCTCGGCGAGCGCGCGCGCCACGCCGCCCGTGATCCCCGTGCCCCCGCCGGTGACGTAGGCCGCGCGGCCCGCCAGCACCCGCTCGGCGAAGACGCCCTTCTGCTCCCGTTCGCTCATGCCGCCCGCAAAGCCTCCTGCAAAGTGAACCTGCCCTCGTAGAGCGCCTTCCCGACGATGACGCTGTCAACGCCGCAGGCGCGGATGGACTTCAAGTGGCTGATGTCGGCGAGCGAGGAGACGCCGCCCGAGGCCGTCACTCTCAGGCCCGACTCGCGGGCGATGGCGCAGGTCTGTTCGAGGTTGACGCCCGCGAGCGTCCCGTCGCGCGAGACGTCCGTGTAGACGATGCGGTCAACGCCGGCGTCGGCCACCCGCCGGGCCAGCGCCGCCGCGCTCAGCTTGGCCGCGCGCTCCCAGCCGTGCGTGACGACCGCGCCGCGCCGCGCGTCAATGCCGACGCAGATGCGGAAGCCGAAGAGTTGGACGAACTTCTCCAGGGTCTCGGGGCTCTCGGCGGCGAGCGTGCCGATGACGACCTGCGCCGCGCCGTACTCGATCATCTGCTGCACGTCGGTCACGCTGCGCACGCCGCCGCCGAACTGGACGGGGACGGCGACCGAGCGGATGAGGCGGCGGACGACCTTGCGGTTGCGCGCGTTGCGGTCGGCGAAGGCCCCGTCGAGGTCTACGACGTGGAGCATCCGCGCGCCCGCGTCCTCGAACTTCTTGGCGATCTCGGCGGGGTCGCCGTCGTAGACCTTCACGTCGCTGCGCCGGCCCTGCGTCAGCCGCACGCACCGCCCGTCTCGCAAATCAATCGCGGGAATAATCAGCATAAGGTGCTGGGTTCTAGGTGCCGGGTGCTGGGGAAAACCAGTTGCTTTTACCCAGCACCCAGCACCTAACACCTAAAACCTTTATTCTGGCGTCGGCGTCTCCTTCGCCCCGCCCTCGGTGACGTTGGGGCTGATGGGGGGCGGGGCCGGCTCGCCGTACTCGCCCTCCTGGGGCGTGCCCTCGACCTGGGGCGTGATGTCGGCGACGTTCTTCTGCGCCTCCTCGTTGTCGGGGTCGGTGCGCAGGGCGCGGCGGTAGTCGGCCAGGGCCTCGGCCAGGCGGCCGGCGGCGCGGTGCGCCTCGGCCCGCCGGACGTAGGCGCGGGCGAGGTTGAGGCGGGCCTCGTCGTCGGCCGGGTTGCGCTCGTTCAGCCGTTCGAGGCGGGCGATCTCGGCGTCGAGGCGCGCCGGGTCGGGCGTCACCGCCGCGGCCGGCGTGGCGGCCGGGTTCGCGCCCGCGCCGACGTTCGAAGACCGCCCGCCGCCGCACGCCGCGAGCGCGAGCAGGAGCGGGCCGAGGGTGACGGCGACGACGTTGCGCATGCGCGTCTGTTCTCCGGTAGGCATCAACCGCCCTGCACGTAGGGGCGCGACTGGACGATGAAAATCCGGCCGCCGACGAAGACCCACTCGATGTCCTGCTCGCGCCCGCGGAAGACTCCCTTGATGAGCGCGGCGGCCCGCGCGAGCCGGCGCACCATCTCGTCGGTCAGGACGGCGCGGCCCCGCTCGACCGGCACCTCGCGGACGCCGCCGCGCTCGTCGAACGTGAGCAGGCTGTCCTCCTCGGAACGGGTCAGGACTCTGACCGAGCCGGCGCGCGGCTCGTAGATGATCTGCTCGGGGATGCGCTTGCCCTCGACGACGCGGATGCCGAGGCCGCGCTTGGCGCTGATGTAGATGGCCCCGCGGTTGTCGGCGTCGAACGGGTCGGCCGTGATGAGCACGCCGGCGCTGTCGGCGTTGACGCCCTCCTGGATGAGGACGGCCATGAAGGACTGCGAGTGGTCCACGCCGGCGCGCTCGCGCGCCTCGTAAGCCTCGAAGTTCCAGAGCGAGGCCCAGACGGTCTTGATCGCCTCGAACAGCTTATCTTCGTCTTTGACGTTCGGCACCGTGTCGTAGAGCCCCGCGCCGCTGAAGTTCGGAAGGTCTTCGACGTTCGAGGAGCTGCGCACGAACAGTCCCTTGCCGGCGTACTCGGCGCGCACCTTCTTGAGCACCGCGTCGCGCAGGGCTTCGCTCACCTTCCCGGCCCTGATGCGCTCGCGCATGGCCGCGAGGCGCTCGCGGCGGTAGGCCGGGTTGTGGACGAACTCCTGGTCGTTCATCATCTCGTAGATGGCGTCTTCGAGGCCGTTCTCCCTGACGAACTGCTGGTAGTAGAAGACGGGGATGGTGAAGCCGTTCGGAACGGTGATGCCGGGCAGGCGGGCGCCCAGGACTTCGCCGAGGTTGGCCGACTTCGCGCCGAAGGCGTCGGCCATCCGCGCGTTCTGGAGCCGCAGGTCGGCGAGCCTCTTCTCGCCCAGGTCGGCGCGGGGCCTCATCACGTCGAGCCGCGCCTTGAGGCGCTTCTGGTACTCGTCTATCTCGCTGCGGTCGGCGCGCTTGATGACGTAGCGGTCGGCCCGCGTCTCGAAGGAGACCCACCAGCCGTCGTACTCCTTCAGAAGCTCGTGCGCGTTCCTGATGTAGGCGTTCGGCACGCCCCAGCCCTTCACCAGCAGGTTGACGTGCGAGAGCGGCGTCGAGGGCTTCGAGACGACGACGCCCGCCACCGGCGGCAGGCTCAGGGGCACTTCCTTGAGGACGAGGATTTCGTTGAAGCCGACCTCGACCGTCTCGTCCAGCTTGTCTACGATGTGGACGCGGCCGAGGCCGCGCGCGAGGTTCAAGGGGACGTACTCCTGCTCGCGCGTGATCTCGCTCTGGAGGACGCGGTCGAGGCCGGCGACCGCGGCCGAGACCTCCTCCTGCCTGAGCGAGTTCGGCTTGTAGGCGACCGGCTCGAAGAAGGTCTTGTTGATGAGTTCGCCCGCCAACTTGATGAGTTCGGGGCCGATCGTGTCGCCCTCCCAGAACTCGTAAGTCCAACGCTTGACCGGCGCTTGATACGCGAGCGTTCCGAGGATGAAGCGGCGGTTGGGCTCGACGTAGTTCTTCTGGAACTCCTCGCCGCGCGCGAGCGAGAGGTAGGTGCCGTTGACGAAGTCGCGGTGGAAGCGGTAGCGCTTCG
This sequence comes from Pyrinomonadaceae bacterium, assembly GCA_035947355.1. Taxonomy (GTDB): domain Bacteria; phylum Acidobacteriota; class Blastocatellia; order Pyrinomonadales; family Pyrinomonadaceae; genus QHXN01. The sequence goes on from DASZKF010000584.1 coordinate 9,882, forward strand.
AGTTGACGTAGTAGACGCGGTTCCCTTCCTTGCGGTCGATGACGAACATGACGTGCGGGAGCGCGTAGGGCTGGTCGGTGTAGACGCGGGCCAGCTCGTCGAACTCGGCCCGCGACTTCAGCGCCGGGCGCGAGCGCGGGGCCGAGGAGGCGTCGGCCGCGGCCCGCTGCTTGGCCGTGCCCTGCGCGAGCGCGGCGGGCGTCAGGGTCGAGAGGCAGAGGAGAGCGAGTGTCAATCTGCGAGTCGCGGCGAGTCTCATCGTGTCCCCCCTTCGTCCAGAAGCTTGCGGCCTTCGCGGCTGAGTAATTCTACCAGATCGTCCACGTGACGCCGCTCGGTGAGGTAGCTGTTGACGTTGACGCGCAGGGCGCGGCGGCCGTGCAGGACGGTCGTCGCCAGCCACGCCCGGCCGCCCCGCTCGACGCGCTGCTGCAGGGCCTTCTGCAACTCGTCCTGCTCGCCGCCCGCCTTCCCTTTAAAACCCGCGGGCAGGAAGCGCGCGCAGCAGAGCGCCGTCTCGACCTCGCCGACCCGCTCGAAGTCGTCGAGCGCGTCGAGCCGCGCGGCGAGGTGCTCGGCCAGCCCGAGCTGCCGCTCGACGATCTCGGCGTAGCCTTCGACGCCGAGGTGCTTGAGCGCCATCCAGACCTTGAGCGCGTTGAAGCGGCGCGTGCCGAGCTGGCCGTAGCGGAAGAAGTCGTACTCCACGTCCGCCCCGCCGCGGTCTTCGCTGAGGTACTCGGGCGTGATGTCGAAGGCGTCGCGCAGGACGCGACCGCCGCCGCGCACGAGCACCGCGCCGCAGGCGAAGGGCACGAAGAACCACTTGTGCGGGTCAACCGTCACGGAGTCGGCGCGCTCGATGCCGCGCAGCCGCCCGCGGTATTTTTCCGAGAGGGCGAGGCCGCCGCCGTAGGCCGCGTCCACGTGCAGCCACAGGCCGAACTCGGCGGCGAGGTCGGCCAGCTCGTCGAGCGGGTCAATGATCCCGGTCGAGGTCGCGCCCGCCGCGCCGGCGATGCAGACGGGCGTGTTCCCTTCGGCGAGGTCTTGTTCAATCGCCTCGCGCAGGAGGTCTGTGCGGATGTGGAAGCGCGCGTCCGTCTCTATCTTGCGCAGGTTCTCGCGGCCGAGGCCGAGGATGTCCACGCACTTGACGAGCGAGTAATGGCACTGCTCCGAGGCGTAGGCGACGAGGTTCCCTTTCGCCGCGGAGGCGCGCACGCCGCGGTCGCGCGCGTCGCGGGCGGCGCGGTCGCGCGCGCATTTCAAGCCCAAGAGGTTCGCCTCCGACCCGCCGCTCGTCAGCGTCCCGAAACTCTCCGCGGGGTAGCCGACGAGTTCGCACAGCCAGCGCAGGACGCGCGCCTCGACGACGCTCGCGGAGGGCGAGTTGCGCCACGCCGCGCCGTTCTGGTTGATGGCCGAGGCGAGCGCGTCGGCCCAGACGGCGACGGGCAGCGGCGTCGGGTTGAACAGCCCGTAGTAGCGCGGGCTCGGGATGTTCATCGCGTGCGGGAGCAGGTCGCGCTCGAACTGCGAGAAAATCTCCTCGGCGCTCCGGCCCTCTCGGGGCAGCGGCTCGTCGAAGAGGCGTTCGAGCTCGGCCGGCCCGGCCGCCGAGCAGACGGGGGCCGCGTCGACGTGGAACCAGACGCCGAACTCGGCCGAGATGTCGGCCAACTCGTCGAGCGGATCGATCACGCCGGTCGAGGTCGCGCCGGCCGCGCCCGCGACGCAGACGGGGACGTGGCCCCCCGCCACGTCGCGCTCGATCTGAACACGGAGCAAATCGATTCGGATGCGAAACTGCTCGTCCGTCTCGATCTTGCGCAGGTTGCGGCGGCCGAGGCCGAGTATGTCAACGCTCTTCTCGAACGAGTAGTGACACTGATCGGAGGCGTAGACGACGAAGTCTCCGATCTGCCGCGACGAATCGCGAGCGCCGTCACGCGATTCAATTGGCTCGCCATTTCGCCCGCTCGCTCGAACACGCCCGCGTGTGCTCGACGGCCTCGCCCGCCGATTTAGAAAAACTCTTCGACGAGCCGCTCCCGCGCGAAGGCGGCGAGGCCCTCGAAGTCTTCCGGCGCTTCGAGCGCGAGATCGTCGCGCACGCGATGCACATCCCCAGCCCGCGCTACTACGGGCTGTTCAACCCGACGCCGCTGCCCGTCGCCGTCTGGGCCGACGCGCTCGCCTCGGCGCTGAACCAGAACGGCGCGGCGTGGCGCAACTCGCCCTCGGCGAGCGTCGTCGAGGCGCGCGTCCTGCGCTGGCTCTGCGAGCTGGTCGGCTACCCGCCGGAGGGCTTCGGGACGCTCACGAGCGGCGGCTCCGAGGCCAACCTCATCGGCCTCAAGTGCGCGCGCGACCGCGCGGCGCGCGCCGGCCGCGACGCGGGTCTGCTCGCCGCCGGCGTCCGCGGCAACCTCGTCGTCTACGCCTCCGAACAGTGCCACTACTCGCTCGTCAAGTGCGTGGACATCCTCGGGCTCGGCCGCGACAACCTGCGGAAGATAGAGACCGACGGGCGCTTTCACATCCGCACCGACCTCCTGCGCGCGGCCGTCGAGAGAGATTTGGAGGAGGGG
>DASZKF010000585.1:0-7607 GCA_035947355.1 Pyrinomonadaceae bacterium
AGCCCTGGGCTTTATGCCGGCGCCGCCCCCGGCGGCTCAACCTGCCTTTCCCCTTTCCCTCTACCCCTTTTACCCTTTTACCCTTCCCCCTCGCCTCTGAGGTGTTGGCGGAAGAACTCGACGGTGCGCCGCCAGGCGTCGGCGGCCGCCGCGGGGTCGTAGACTTCGGGGCGGGTGTCGTTGAAGAAGGCGTGGTCGGTGCCGGGGTAGATGTGCATCTCGACGGACTTGCCGCGCTCGCGGAGTTTGGCTTCGAGGTCGCGGACGGCCTCCGGCGGGACGAACTGGTCGCGCTCGGCGTAGAGGCCGAGGACGGGCGCGCGCAGGTTATCCAAGTCCGGCTCGGCCTTCGGGTGGATGCCGTAGAAGACGACGCACGCGCCGACCCGCTCGTTCTTCGAGGCCGCGAAGAGCGAGAGCACGCCGCCCATGCAGAAGCCGACCGTGCCGACCGCCTCGCCCTCCGTCGCCTCGCGGCTCAGAAGGTACTCGACCGCGCCGCGCAGGTCTCTCTCCGTCCGCTCGATGTTGAGGGCCATCATCAGCTTGCCGGCCTCGTCGGGCGAGGTCGTCTGCCGCCCGTGGTAGAGGTCGGGCGCGAGCGCCACGAAGCCCTCGCGCGCGAAGCGGTCGGCCACGTCGCGGATGTGCGGCACCAGGCCCCACCACTCCTGGAGCACGATGACGCCCGGCCCCCGCCTGCCTTCGGGCGTCGCCAGGTAGCCGCGCGCGCTCCCGCCGTTACTCCGAAACTCAACCATCTGACCGGCCATCTCGGTTGAACCCTCCCCGGCGAAAAAATTTGCGGATGAAGACCTGTTTGAAAGGTTGCCGTCGGCAGCCGTTGTATCGGGCGCGCGGCTCGGATGTCAAGGCCGGCCCGGCGGCCCGAGCCGTTTGACAAAGCACGGGCGCGGACGAAATAATCGGTCGTTCGCAAACGCCAGCCCGGCAACTCTTCACCCGACTAATCAATCTAACTCAACCGCGGTTCAAAAGCGCCCCTGGCCCCGACCCGCCGCTCGCGCGCCGCCAGCCCCGAACACGCTTCAGCTTTAACGAGGTGTCCCTCCACATGCGTAACAGAATCAAGCCCCTGCTCGCCCTCTCGTGCGCCGCAGTGCTCGCCGCGTCGCTCACCGCGGCGCGCGCCGCCGCGGGCGGCGAACTCGCCGGCACCGTCACCGACCCGCGCGGCGCGGTCGTCGTCGGCGCCACCGTCACCGTCTTCCGCGCGGCCGGCGCCGAGCCGGTCGCCACCGCCCAGACCGACGCGCGCGGGCAGTACAAGGTCGGAAACCTCCCGCCCGGCCCCTACGACGTGGTCGTCTCGGCCCAAGGCTTCGCCGTCTCGCGCTCGGAGAAGCAGGTCGTCGAGGAGGGGAAGAGCACGAAGGTTGACGTGCGGCTCGAAGTGGCGGGCGTGAGCGCGACCGAGGAGGTGCGCGCCTCGGGCGCGAAGCCGAACACCGACCCCGTCTACCAGCAGCTCCGCCGGCAGGCCGCCGAGGCGCAGGAGTTCGCCGGCGAGTACGCCACGGTCTCGGACCTCGTCATCCGCCGCGACGCCGCCTCCTTCACGCTGCGCTCGGGCGAGGTCTACTTCCTGCCGCCGGTCGAGGGGCGCGTCACCGGCGCGGTCTTCGTCGGCGAGGGCGAGTTCCAGCTCACCCCGCCCGTCGAGCACGAGCGGCGCAGCCTCGCCCTCTACACGGGCGAGCCCTCGATCACCGAGCAGTTCACGAAGCTCACGCTGCGCTTCACCGACAAGACCTACGAGGAGATCAAGGCGTCGCCGCAGGCCCGGATGGGGACGGCCGGCCCGCAGGCGGCCCGCGCCCGCGACATCTACCGCGACAACCAGGGGCTGCTGCGCAAGGAGCTGAACACCAACATGGAGCTGCGCACGCTCGTAGACCTCTACACGCCGCAGCGCCCCGGCTTCGTCGTCGCCTTCATCGGCGGCCGGCGCTTCTCGAAGCTCGTCTTCCAGATGGACCCGCTCGGCATCCCCGAGGTCTCGCCCGAGGAGGTGATGCTCTCCAGCTACGGCGAGTCGGACCGCGGCTACTGGACGGCCTTCCACCTCTCGGAGGAGTACCGCGCCGGGACGGCTTCGAGCGACGAGGAGAAGCGCATCTACGACATCACGCACCACGAGATCGAAGGGGCCATCCGCGGGACGCGGATCAGCGCCACCGACACCCTGACCTTCCGCCCGCTCGTCGCCGGCTCGCGCGTCCTGCCCTTCGACCTCTTCGGCAGCCTGCGGGTCAGCCGCGTCACCGACGCGCAGGGGCGCGACCTCCAGTTCGTGCAGGAGAAGAAGGATCAGGACGCCAACTTCGGCGTCATCTGGCCCGAGCCCCTGGAGGCCGGCCGCGACTACAAGCTGACGGTCGAGTACGAGGGCGGCGACGCGCTCGTGGACGCCGGCGGCGGCAACTTCTTCCTCGGCCCGCGCTCGACCTGGTACCCGAACAACTACGGCTCGCAGTTCGGCGACCGCGCCACCTTCAACATGACGTTCCGCTACCCGAAGGGGAAGATGCTGATCGGGACGGGCGCGCCCGTCGCGCCGGAGACGCACGAGGGCGAGCACGCCGTCGCCCGCTGGTCGAGCGGCGAGACGGCGCTCGCCGTGGCCGGCTTCAACTACGGCGTCTTCAAGAAGAAGGAGGTGAAGGACTCCGACACCGGCTACCAGATCGAGTTCTACGCCAACGAGCACCTCCCCGACTTCATGCGCGGGGCCGATTCGGTCGGCTCGATGTCGACGACCGGCATGGCCGGCGCGGCCATCGCCGACGCGCAGAACTCGACGCGCATCTACGACGCCTTCTTCGGCAAGCTCCCCTACACGCGCGTCGCCATGACGCAGCAGCCCGCCCCCAACTTCGGGCAGGCGTGGCCGACGCTCATCTACATGCCGTTCACGGCCTTCATGGACCCGACGCAGCGCTACCTGGCGACCGGCTCGGTGCGGTTCGCCACCGACGACTTCTTCCAGAACGTCGGGCCGCACGAGGTCGCGCACCAGTGGTGGGGCCACCTCGTCGGCTGGAAGTCGTACCGCGACCAGTGGATGAGCGAGGGCTTCGCCGTCTTCTCCAGCTCGCTCTTCGTCCAGCACACCAACAAGGACCTCTCCGACTTCATCTCCTTCTGGGAGAAGGAGCGCCAGCTCATCGTCGAGTCGCGGCCGCAGACGCGCGACCGCAAGCCCTACGCCGTCGGCCCCCTCACCCAGGGCTACCGGCTCAACAGCGGCAAGACCGGCAACGTCGCCCGCTTCATGATCTACCCGAAGGGGGCCTACGTCCTGCACATGCTGCGGATGATGATGTGGGAGCAGAAGACGGGCGACCAGCGCTTCATCGCGATGATGAAGGACTTCATCAAGACGCACCACAACCGCGACGTCTCGACCGAGGACTTCAAGCGGGCGGTCGAGAAGCACATGACGCCGCAGATGGACCTCGACGGCAACCGCCGCATGGACTGGTTCTTCAACCAGTGGGTCTACGGCACGGAGATGCCCGCCTACCGCTTCGAGTACCAGATCAGCGGCGACACCCTCACGGGCCGCGTCACGCAGGCGGGCGTCTCGGACAACTTCCGCATGCTCGTGCCCGTCTACGCCGACTTCGGCAGGGGCTGGGCGCGCCTCGGCTCGGCCACCATGATCGGCAACTCCTCGGTTGACCTCGGCCCCCTCAAGCTGCCGCAGGCCCCCAAGAAGGCGGCGGTCGCCGCCCTCAGGGACGTGCTCGCCACCAGCTACGAGTCGAGCAAGAAGTAAAAAACAGTCCAAAGTCTAAAGTCTGTAAGTCCGGAGTCAAAAACAATTCTGTCTTTGACTCCGGACTTACAGACTTTAGACTTGAGACTGTTGTTTACTTGCTTTATCATCGGCCCGCTCTTCCGGAGCACTGGACTCTCCTTTTCAGTCGGCTCTCATCTCACTTCAGGAGCGCGGCGCCCCCCGGCGCTCGCGTTTTGCAAAGGCCAGCCGCGCCGGCCTCCCGTGGTCGGCGGCGCCGGGGCCGCACCAACAGAAGTCTTTCAGGGAGAACGCGACATGTTTAGACCGGGAAGAAATCCGAAGGATCAGACCCACGCCGACGAAACGGCCGACCACACCCCGCAGGCCCCGGCCTACGGCGGCGGCCAAAACGCCACGCCCCAGACGGCCTCGTCGTCGGCCCCGGCCGGCGGCGGCACCGTCACCGACGCCTACCAGCAGTCCGTCCACACGCCGACCGCCTCGCGCGCCATCACCGAGAGCGAGTCGCTGGCGCGCGACATCAAGGAGGGGACGCTGACCGGCTTCGTCGGCAACGGCACGACCCTCCAGGGCGAGGCCAGCTTCAAGGGCATGCTCCGCGTCGACGGGCACCTCTCGGGCCGCATCTCGTCGGAGGACGGCACGCTCATCGTCTCGACCAACGGGCAGGTGGACGCCAACGTCGAGGTCGCCGTCGCGCAGATCTACGGCACCGTCAACGGCGACATCACCGCCACCAAGCGCATCGAGATGGGGCGCGTCGCCAAGGTCACGGGCAACATCCTGACGCCCTCGCTCGTCATCGAGAACGGCGCCCTCTTCGAGGGCAGCTGCCGCATGGTGCAGCAGAAGGAGGCCGCCGACAAGCGCGACCGCACGGCCGCGACCGGGGCGTCCGCCTCCTCGTCCGGCCCGGCCTCTTCGCCGTCGCCCTCGTCGTCGTCCTCCTCCTACGGCAAGTCCCCGGCCGCCCGCGAGACGCCCGCCGACAAGACCCCCGAGGTCACGGACGCCACCGGCAGCGCCGCGAGCTGAAAAGTTAAAGACAGTCAGAAGCCTGACCGTGAGGGAGGGCGTTGAGCTTTGCTTTAGACTCAACGCCCTCCCTCACGGTCGGGCTTCTGTTCTTTCTTCCGCCTCGTCCCTCAAGCGCGCCGGCCCGTCACATAAATACACCGCCGGCCGCGTCGCGGTGCTAAGAAGGTGTGTTCTCTCCACAGCCACAAACCCGCGCCCCGGAGAAGCATGAGAAGAACCGCCGCCCTCGTCTGCGCCCTCGCGCTGCTCGCCGCCATCCCGCAACCCCGCCCCGCCCGCGGCCAGGTCAGCCCCGCCGGCCTCCGCCAGAAGCTACAGGAGCGGCTCGACGCCTTCCACGCCGCGGGCAAGTTCCCCGGCGCGACCCTCGGCGTCGCCCTCGCCGACGGCACCTCCTTCGGCCTCGCCGCGGGGCTGGCCGACCGCGACTCGAAGACGCCCATGACGCCCGAGGCCCTGATGCTGCAAGGCAGCGTCGGCAAGACCTACGCGGCGGCCGTCGCGCTCCAGCTCGTCGGGGAGAAGAAGCTCGCGCTCGACGACCGGATAGAAAAGTACCTCGGACGCGAGGGCTGGTTCGCGCGCCTTCCGAACGCGCGCGACATCACCGTCCGGATGCTCCTCAACCACACGAGCGGGCTGGTGCGCTACGAGTTCAAGGAGCAGTTCACGCGCGACCTCGCGGCCGACCCCGACCGCGTCTGGAAGCCGGAGGAGCTAATCGCCTACGTCCTCGACACGCGCCCGCCCTTCGCCGCCGGCGCGGGCTGGGAGTACTCGGACACGAACTACATCGTCCTCGGCATGATCGTCGAGCGCGTCACCGGCGGCCGCTACTACGAGGAGGTCCGGCGCAGGCTCCTGCGGCCCCTCGGCCTCGCCCGCACCGTGCCGTCGGACGGCCGCCGTATACCGGGTCTGGTGCAAGGCTACGCCGGCCCCGACAACCCTTTCGGCGGGACGGACGCGATGATCGTCGGCGGGCGCTTCGCAATCAACCCGCAGTTCGAGTGGACGGGCGGCGGGATGGCCTCGACCGCGGAAGACCTCGCGCGCTGGGCCGCGGCCCTCTACGAGGGTCGCGCCTTCGACCGCTCGCTGATGGCCGAAGTCCTGAGGGGCGTGCCCGCGCCGATGCTCGGCCCCGAAACACACTACGGCCTCGGCGTCATCATCCGGCGGACGCCGCTCGGCGCCTCTTACGGCCACAGCGGCTTCTTCCCCGGCTACGTCACCGAGATGGTCTACTTCCCGGACTTGCGCGCGGCCCTCGCCGTCCAGGTCAACACGAGCGTCCCGCGCGCGACCCCGAAGCCCCTCGGCCGCTTCCTCGTGGAGCTGGCCGAAGTGATCGCGGCCGAGACGCGGGGGCCGGAGTCGGCGGGGGATTTCGGCGAACTCGAAAGGATCATCGAGGAGGAGCTGCGCGAGACGCGGACGCCGGGCGCGGCGGTCGCCGTCATCAGCGGCGGGCGCGTCGTCTTCGCCAAAGGCTTCGGCGTGGCGAGCGTCGAGACCGCCGCGCCCGTCACGCCCGACACCCTCTTCCGGCTCGGCTCGACGACGAAGATGTTCACGGGCGCGGCCCTCGTCGCGCTCGCCGGGCAGGGCAAGCTCCGGCTCGACGCGCCCGTCGGCGACTTCGCCGAAGGTCTCGCGCCGCGCCTCTCGGGGCTCACCGCGCACCAGCTCCTGAGCAACCAGGCGGGCGTCGCGGACTTCGCCGCGCCCTTCGTCTCGCACGACGACGCGGCCCTCGCCCGGATGGTGCGCGGGTGGAAGGACGACGACGCGCTCTTCGCGGGGCCGGGCCGAATCTACTCCTACTCCAGCCCCGGCTTCTGGCTCGCCGGCTACGTCGCCGAGGAGGCCGCCGGCAAGCCCTACGCGGACGTGATGGAGGAAGTCGTCTTCCGCCCGCTCGGCATGGCGCGCACGACCTTGCGCCCGCTCGTCGCCATGACGTACCCGCTGGCCGTCGGCCACGGCGTGCAGGAAGGCCGCGCCGTCGTCATCCGCCCGGCCTTCAACAACGTCGCCATGTGGCCGGCCGGCTCGGTCTACTCTTCCGCGAACGACCTCTCGCGCTTCGCCCTCGCCTTCCTCCACGGCGGGCAGTTGGAAGGAAAGCAGGCGCTACCCGCGTCCGTCTTCGAGGGCCTTTCGGGCCGGCACGTCCCGCTGCCCGGCGGCGAGGGCGTGCACTACGGCTACGGTCTCTTGAACTTCGAGCAGCGCGGCGTCCGCCTCCTCATGCACGGCGGCTTCAGCCGCGGCTACGGCTCGATGCTGCAGCTCGCGCCCGAGCACAAGTTCGCCGTCGTCGTCGTCGCCAACGCGAGCGGGCAGACCATGCCGCGCACGGTCGAGAAGGCGCGCGAGATGTTCCTGCCCTTGAAGCCCGAAGCGGCCGGGGCCGGGAAGAAGGCCCTGACCGTGTCGGCCGACGACCTGAAGAAGTTCGCCGGCGCGTACGTCAACGGGCCTCAGACGTGGGAGGTCGTCTCGCGAGACGGGCGGCTCGCGCTCCGCCGAGATGGCTCCGAAACCCCGCTCTCGAAGACCGGCGACCTGCGCCTCTCCTTCGGCGACTCGCTCGAACAAGACCTCGTCTTCGTCGCCGGCCCCGAAGGCCGCGCCGAGTACCTCTTCGACGGCCTCTACTCCGCGCGGCGGGTGGCTGGGGGGCGCGGTGCCGGCCCTTGAGGCCGCGCGTCCGAAGTCGCCGCGCCCCCCCGCCGGCCTCACGCTCAGGCCATTGACAGCCCGCCCCGGCGCGCAT
>DASZKF010000586.1:0-4266 GCA_035947355.1 Pyrinomonadaceae bacterium
CTCGTCTCGGCGTACGCCGAGACGAGGGCGCTGGCGTGGACGGGGGTGTTCGGTGTCGTACTGGGGGCGCTGGTGCTGGCGTGGATGGCGGCCCGCGGCCGTTTCGTCCCGCCCGAAGGCGACCTCTACAAGGCCGCGACGTTCGACATCGCCATCGGCGTCTACGCGCTGACGGTCGCGCTCTACGTCCCTTACGCGGGCTTCACGCCGCGGGGCCGGCGGGCCTGGAGCTGGTCGCTGATCGCCCTGCTCGTCTACGGGTACGCGCAGGAGACCATCCAGATCATGCGCGGCATTGACCCGCGCTTCACGCGCGCCGGGAGCACCGCCGACCAAATCCTCGGTGCCTTCCTCGGCCTCGTCGCGCTCGGCATCGTCGCCTCGTTCGTCGTGCTCGCGCGCCGCTTCTTCACGCGGCGCGCCGGCGTCGGCGACGCCCTCGTCCTCCTCGGCCTGCGTTACGCCATCGCGGCCGCGGGCGTCGGCTTTGCCACAGGGTTCTGGCTGAGCTTCAACCAGGGCGCGCGGGTCGGCGCGTCCGGCAACCTTCTGCCGCTGCACGCCGCCGGCTTCCACGCGCTGCAAGCCGTCCCCGTCGTCGCGCTCCTACTGGCCTGGTCGCGCGTGCCGCGCGAGTCGGCCCGGCGCTGGGTGCACGCCTCGGGCCTCGCGTGGCTCTGCGCCTGCCTCTGCCTCGCCTGGCAGACGGCCGCCGGCCGCTCCGCCCTCGAACCCGCGCCGTCCTCTCTGCTCGCCGCCGCCCTCTTCCTCGTCTGGGCCGCGACGGCCGCGCGCGCCGCGCTGGCATGGAGGCGGAAAGACTCTCGAAGACAGGCGGGAGCCGCCACGGCGAGCGCCGCGACGTAAATCAAAGTGTCATCAGGTGAGTTATCAAGACGCGCCGCGGCGGTAGCGTTCGTCGTAAACGCAAAGCCCGAAGGGCGGCTTGTAAGGGTGCAACTCGTTGATCCCTTCGAACGGGGTGCAAACGGTAAACGCCCTGTCTACGAACGCCCTATCGAGGAGACGCCTCAGGTGTGACACCACGCTTCGACTCTCACGGAGGGGGCCGTGGCGCAGCCACGCCTGGGACTGGACTCGGAAGTAGGCCGCCTCCAAAAATTTCCTCAGCGTCGCGGCCGAAGGGACGAAGGCGGGCAGCCTCGAATCGCCGAAGCTGTAGCGGGCCTCGTCGGCGCGCATCCCGACCTTCCCCGCGTCCCCTTCGAGGAGGAGGAGCGTGCCGCCGTGGCAGCAATGCCGTATCTGCGCGAAGGCGTGAAACGGGTCGAGCAAGTGGTAGTAGACGCCGAAGCACATGATGATGTCGAACTTACGTCCGAGTGAGGCGAGCTGGTACGCCGAAAGGTGCTGGTTGACCTCAACCGCCGACCCGAGCAACTCCCTGGCGAGGTGAATGCCGCGGCCGTCCGACCAGTTCTGCGTCACGTCATCGGACGCCAGAACGTACTTTGCCCCCCTCCGCTCGGCGAAAAAACTCCAGTAGCCGTCCCACGCCCCGACATCCAAGACCGTCTTGCCGCGGAAGTCCACGGCCTCAAGCTGCCGCTCGATGAACCGCCAGACCGTCCGGTGCCACTCCGCGTCGGGCGCCGAAGACCGCGCCACCAACCCGCCGCCGAAATCGAATTCGTGATACCAACTGATCCCGTCAACCCTGGCCTTCAAGCTGCTTTCACTCATGCGCCGAAAACTTTCTATGACGGCCGCCCTAAACGGAATCTTCTCGCCCGACGACCGGCACCGCCCGCGCCCCGAGGCGGCGTGCGTGAGAGGCTCCGCGGAGGGGCGTCGGGTGCACGGCGTTGTTAGGCCCGCGGGTCGGGGAACAAGACCCCGCAACTATTCTCAAGATACCCTTCAACAAACCCCGAGAAAGAATCGGCCACCTTAACCGGCTCCCCATCGTACACAACCGCGACGGGATTCCCGTGCCCCGAATCACTCGTCAATCGGATGGCGTAAACGTGAGCCGATATGCTGTAGTCCGCAAACACGAAGTAAGAATCGGCGCCGGCAACACCCGGCGACCAATACTCGCTCAACGGCTTCACCTCATGCAGCCCCAGGAAAGTAATCACATCGTCATCCGTCATCCAGGATTCCGAACCATCGAATCCATTCACCACGGCGAAATAATCGCGGAAATCCGCAGGCAGGCGGACATGATGTTTGGCCTCAAAAGCGGCGATCTCGGCCTCGGACGCGCCGGGGTTCAACCTGACGCCCCGCCGCAACCAGAACTTCCGTAGAGCTTCGCCGGTCTGAAACATTCTTAATTCCCGGAAACAGGCGAGGGGCTGACGCGGCTGCATTGGCCCGCCTCGCCCGCGGCCCCGCCCTTCAGGCGGCGGCGGTGAGCGGCAGTTCGATGGTGAAGCGGGTGCCTTCGCCGGGCGTGCTCTCGGCGCGTATCGAGCCGCCGTGCTGTTCGACGATCTGCTTGGCGATGGCGAGGCCGAGGCCCGTCCCCTTCTTCTTGGTGGTGAAGAACGGCTCGAAGATGCGCGCCCGCGTGCGCGCGTCCATGCCGGGGCCGCGGTCGGCGATCTGGATGCGCGCGCCGGCGACCGCCTTGCGACCCTCGCCGTCGCGGCGCGCGCCGGACGAGACCTCGGCCGGCTCGGTCGTGACCGTGACGGGCGCGCCCGGCGGGCTCGCGTCCACGGCGTTGGCGAGGAGGTTGACGAAGACCTGGCGCAGCTGATCCTCGTCCCAGGTCCCGCGCGGGGACTCCGGGGCGTAGCGGCGCTCGACCTCGGTCTGCTTCTCGCGCAGCTGGTCGGCGACGAGGTCGAGGCTCTCGTCCAGGAGCGCGTGCAGGTCGGCCTCGCCGAGGTTGAGCTGGCGGCGGCGCGAGAACTGCGTCACGTCGAGCGTCAGTTTCGAGAGGTGTTCGATGCCGCGCTCGACGAGGTCTATGGTCGTGATGGCCTCGCGGTTGTCGGTCATGTCGCGGAGCATGGCGACGCCGAGGCGGATGCTCCCCAAAGGATTCTTGATCTCGTGCGCGACCTGCGCCGCAGCCTGCCCGACCGCCGCGAGCGCCTCCTGCCTTCGCAGCTCGTTCTCGGCCTCGGCCGCCTCGGTCACGTCCACGAGCGTCAGGAGCTGGCCCGGCTCGCCCTCGATTTCGAGCGGGCTGGAGTAGATGTCGAAGGCGCGCGGCCCCGCGCCGTCCTCGCCGCCCATCCGCCAGCGGCCGTGGTAGGTCGTGCGCGAGACGTGCGAGGAGGTGGCCGCCGCGAGCAGCGCCAGGCCCTCGGGCGTGGTGAACTTGTCGTGGATGGAGCCGCCGACCGCCGCGCCGGGGAAGACCTCGAAGAAGGCCGCGTTGGCCGAGCGGATGCGGTCCTCGCGGTCGAGCGCGGCGACGGCCGACGGCAGCCCGCCGAGCATCTGCGCGCTGAACTGCCGCTCGCGCCTCAAAGCCTCGTAGCCGCGCCGCATCTGCCGGAAGCGCCGCCACACTTCGAGGGTCGTGGCCGTGGCGACGACGAGGCCCGTCAGCGCCCCGAGCCACATCAGCAGGCGAATCTCCCCGCGCGCCCGCTCGATGGCCGCGTCGCGCCGCTCGTCGAGCGCGTCGCGCTCGACGTCAATCTCCTCGAAGAGCGCGTCGAGGTCCCGCTCGATGGCCTGGTGCGCGCCGAAGCCTTCGAGCGAGTAGCGCCGCAGGTCGCCGGTCATGGCGATGAAGTCGTCGAGGCGGCGGCGGATTTCCGCCTTGCGCTCGGGCGGCCCCGCGACGGGCAGCTTGTCGAAGTCGGGGAGCAGCGCGCGGACGGCGTCGCGCTCGTTGCGCAGGCGGAGGTCGGTGGGCGGGAGCATCACGCCGGCCGCCTCCAGCCGGCCGCGGATGCGCGCCTCGGTGTTGAGCTTGTTGAGGGCGAGGTTGAGGTTGAGCAGGAGGTTGAGGCGCGCGGCCAGCGCCCGCTCCTCCTGCTGGGTGCTGAAGCGGATCTCGCTGACCTTGTCGGCGCTCACGTAGCCGAGGCCGATGACGAGCGTGACGAGCAGCGCGAAGCCGACGAGCAGCGGCGCCAGCGCCTGCCACAGCGGCCCCTGCCCGCCCGCGCCCTCGAACGCGCCCCCGCCCTCCCGCCCCCCCGGCCGGCTGTAGACGACGCGCCCGCCCCCGCTCTTGGCTTCGTCCGGCATACCACTCAAGTTTCGAGTTGCGGGTTTCGAGTTTCGAGTTCGGGCGGCGCACGTTAAGCCACTCAACTCACGTTGAACAAACTC
>DASZKF010000587.1:0-6475 GCA_035947355.1 Pyrinomonadaceae bacterium
CCGCGAAGGGAATTAGACGCCAAACCCGTGTTCAAGTTTTTACACCTCTCGGACGTGCACCTCGGCTGCCGCCGCTATAACCTCGAAGAACGCACCAGGGACTTCTTCCGCAGCTGGCACGACGTGATCAAGAACCACGCCATCCCGAACCGCGTGGACTTCATGCTCATCGCCGGCGACTTCTTCGACCGCCGCAACATCGACCCGCAGACGATGAACCACGCGCTCGCCGGCCTTCAGCTCCTGAAGGACGCGGGCATCCCGGTCGTCGCCATCGAGGGCAACCACGACCGCCGCGACGCCGTCTCGCCCTACAGCTGGATGCGCTCGTTCTCGCAGGCCGGCTACCTCATCCTGCTCGAACCCGCCGCGGACGACGAGAACCCCCTGACGATGGCGCCGTGGGACGACGCCGAGCGCGCCGGCTCCTACGTGGACATCAAGGGCGCGCGCATCTTCGGCTCGCACTGGTACGGGACGACGGCCAACGTCGCCGTCCCGATGCTCGCCGACGCGCTCCGGCGCGCGCGCGGCGAGGGCCTCTTCCACATCCTGATGCTGCACACGGACGTCGAGGGGCAGCTCAACCGGCCGATCCCCGCGCTCTCGGTCGAGCGGCTGAAGGAGCTGCGCGCGCTCGTTGACTACGTCGCGCTCGGCCACACGCACAAGCGCTTCGAGATCGAGGGCTGGGCCTACAACCCCGGCTCGCTCGAAGCCTGCTCGATAGACGAGTACCGGGAGGAGCGCGGCGCCTACCTCGTCGAGGTGGACGACGAGCGTCGCGTCACGGCGACCTTCATCAAGGACTACGTCCAGCGCCCCTTCCAGCGCCTCTCCTACGACGTTTCGGGGGCCGAAAGCCCCGAGGCCGTCCACGAGGGCGTGATGGAGACGGTGAGGCGCGAGGCCCGCGCGCACGACTCAGGGGCGGGCGGCCCCGAGCCGATCATCGAGATCGCTCTGCGCGGCCACCTCGGCTTCAAGAACTCCCTGCTCGACCTGCGCCGCATCCGCGAGCAGGCGCTGGAGCTGACGGGCGCGCTCCACGTGATGGTCAAGAACCAGAGCGTCCCCGTCGAGTACGCGGTGGCCGCCGGCCTCGACGCCGACACCTCGCGCAAGGAGCGCGAGCGGCGGATCATCGAGGACCTGATCGCGCGCGACTCGCGCTACCGCGACCGCGCGCGCGAGATGGCGGCGCTCGTCCTCGACGCCAAAGAGTTCGCCCTCGGCGACCGCCCCCCCTCGGACATCCTCGACCTGATCGAGCAGAAGCTCGCGCCCGCCGCCGCCGACGAGGACGCGGCCGCCCCCGCCGGCGCGCTCCACGCGCTCGAACGCAACGCGGCGACGACGGCGGCGACGACTGACAACTGACGGTAAAGTCTGGAGTCTGGAGTCCGGACTCCGCTTTTTTATGAGCGAAGCTCTGGAAAAGGTGCGCGGCGTGCGGGAGTTGCCGCTCTTCCCGCTGCCGGTCGTGCTCTTCCCCGGCGTGCCGCTGCCGCTGCACGTCTTCGAGCCGCGCTACCGCCGCCTGCTCGCCGACGTCCGCGCCTCGAACAACCTCTTCGGCCTCTCCCACCTCGACCCCAACGCGGGCGGCGACCGCCCGGCCGTCGGCCACGTCGGCTGCGCCGCCGAAGTCATCGAGGTGCAGCCGCTGCCCGACGGCCGCTCGAACATCCTGACGGTCGGGGTCGCCCGCTACCGCGTCGAGGGGTACGTCGAGCGCGGCGACCCGTACCTGGTCGCGCGCGTCGAGTTCTTCGCCGACGAGGAGGACGACCCGCGCGCCCTGCAAAAGCGGGCCTCGGAGGTGACGGAGGTCTTCATGCGCATCGCCCGCGCCATGCGCACGATCAACGACGACCGGGCGGCGCTGCCCGAGCTGCCCGACTCCGACCCCGAGCGCCTCTCCTTCCTCGTCGCGGCCGTGATGGAGATGGACGCGGCGGCCAAGCAGGAGCTGCTCGAGATGCGCTCGACGGCCGAGCGCCTGCGCCGCCTCTACACGCTGCTCTCGGAGGCCGTCGGCGACTACGAGCGGCGCGCCCGCACGCACCAGCTCGCCAAAGGCAACGGCCACGCCGGCAGGCGCTTCGACCCCGAAGAATGAACACCCCTGAGCCAGACGGGAGGGAGGACGCCGCGGGCCGCGCGCGGGGCAAAGGCGCGAAGGCGCGCGTGCGCGTCCTCTTCTTCGGCGCGGCGCGCGAGCTTGCGGCCGACGAGGCCACGCTCGAAGTCGAGACGCCGGCCACCGCGCGCGCCGTCTTCGACCGCGTGCTCGCCGAGTACCCGGCCCTCGCCCGCTTCGGCCGCACGCTCCTCGTCGCCCTCAACCAGGAGTACGCACGCGACCTCGACGCGGAAGTCCGCGACGGCGACGAGCTGGCCGTCTTCCCGCCCGTCTCCGGCGGCCAGGAGGAGGCCGCCTTGCAGCCGCCGGACGACGCGCAGGACTTCTTCGAGCTGACGACGGGGCCGATTGACGTCGGCTCGGTCGCGCGCCGCGTCGTGCCGCGCCGCTGCGGCGCGACCGTGACGCTCGACGGCTACGCCCGCGAGTGGACGAAGGGGCGGCGCACCCTCCACCTCGTCTACGAAGCTTACGCCCCGATGGCCCTCGCCGAGATGCGACGGCTCGGCGCGGAGGCGCGCCGCCGCTTCCCTATCGCCCACATCGGCATCGTCCACCGCACGGGGCGCACCGACATCGGCGAGACCTCGGTCGTCATCTCCGTCAGCGCCCCCCACCGCCGCGCCGCCTTCGAGGCCTGCGAGTGGGCCATTCGCGAACTCAAGCGCACCGTCCCCATCTGGAAGAAAGAGTTCTTCGAGGACGGCTCCGTCTGGGTCGAAGGCGAGGCCGCGCCGGAGCAGACCGGGGGCGGCGAGTAGAAGCCGGCCGCCGGGTCAGGGACACGGAGGAGGGAACTTCCGATGAAAGATGTCATCGAGGATTTCGAGCGGACGGTGCAGGAGGCGGCGCGGCGGCTGCTTGCTTTGAGTGAGGAGGAGAGCGGGCGGAGGCCGGCGGGGGGCGGGTGGTCGGCGAAGGAGACGGTCGGGCATTTGATTGATTCGGCGGCGAACAACCACCAGCGTTTCGTGCGGGCGCAGGCGCGCGACGACCTCGTCTTTGACGGTTATGAGCAGGACGAGTGGATCGCGGCGCAGCACTACGGGGAAGCGCCCTGGGGGCGGCTCGTGGAGTTGTGGCGGCTCTACAACCTGCACCTGGCGCACGTCGTCGCGCGGGTGCCGGAGGTCGAGTTGAGGCGGCCCCGCCACCCGCACAGCCTCCACCGCATCGCCTTCCGGCTCGTGGACGAGCGGGAGCCGGCCACGCTCGAATACCTGATCCGCGACTACGTCGAGCACCTGAAACACCACCTCGGACAGATCGAAATGATGAATGCGGAATGATGAATGATGAATTACAGACCGCTTGAATGACGAGATTCAACGCCCGTCACATTCATCATTCCGCATTCCGCATTCATCATTTTGTGCTATGCTGCCTGCCCTCCGGCACACCGCATCGAGAGGAGCGTGAAGGTCATGGCTTACACTTACGACGAGCTGAAGCACAAGACGGTCGCGGAGCTGCGCGAGATCGCCTCGGGCATCGAGCACGAGGCGCTGCATGGCTACACGCAGTTGAACAAGGATCACCTGCTGCACGCGCTGGCCGCGGCGCTCGGCCTCGACACGCACGTGCACCACGAGGTGGTCGGCATCAACAAGACCGGCATCAAGTCGAAGATCAAGGCCCTCAAGCAGCAGCGCGACGAGGCCATCAGCGCGCACGACCGCGAGCGGCTCAAGCGCGTCCGCCGCCAGATTCACCGCCTCAAGCGCGAGATTCACAAGGCCACGGTCTGAGCGTTACGGATTCACGGCCCGGCGTGGGTTGAGTGTGCGGTAAGCTCGGTTCAGCACAGAGGGCACAGAGAAGAATTGGCTTTCTCTGCGCCCTCTGTGTCCTCCGTGCCCTCTGTGTTGAAACTGCCTCTCTCTACACTCAACCGTAATCCGATAGAGGCCGCGAGTACGCAAACCCGGCCCGCAAAAGCTTCAGCGCGGGGCGGTGTGCTCGCGCACGAAGCGGAGCGCCGCCGCGATGACGGCCCTCGACTGCGGCGTGTCGTTGAGCCCGTCGAAGCCGTGATCCCCTTCGGCGTAATTCACCAGCGTGAGCGGAACGTTCAGGCGCAGCGCCGCCGCCGCGAACCTGTCGAGGCCGGAGTTGATGGAGTCAGAGTCCTTCCCGGCGCGCGCGAGGAAGACGGGCGGGACTTTCGCGCCCGAGCCGGCCGCGGCTTCGAGGGCGTGTAGCGGCGAGTAGCGCCGAAGCGTCGCTTCCCGCTCCGCCCCCGCGCCCGCCACTTCGCCCGACAGTTCGAGGACGCCGTAGAAGCTCACCAGGCAGCGGACGCCGGGCGCGCCGGGCCGCAGCCCGACCGAGGTCAGGCGGCCGCCGGCCGAGAACGTCCACAGGCAGACACTCTCCGGGTCAACGCCTAACGGGCCGCCGCGGGCGCGCAGGTACTCCAGAAGCTTCTCCGTATCCTCGAACCCGGTGCGGATGCCGTCGAAGCCCCGCGGGTATCGCTTGTCGGGGACGATGCCGACGAGGCCGTGGGCCGCCGCGAGCCGCCCCCAGGTGACGAACCACTGCCAGTGGCGGACGCGCTCCGCGCCGCTCACGAAGACGACGGCCGGGCGGCGCTCGCCGCGGCGCAGCCCGCGCGGGATGTACGCGTCGAGCGCGAGCGGCGCGGCCGGGGCCTTGTCGAAGACGACGCCCTCACGCACGACGACCCGCTCCATGCCCGGCACTCGGTACACGACCGGCACCCTGGCCGGATCAACGCGCTCCTGCGCGCGGGCCGTGGGCGGCACGAACTGCGAAAGGACGGCTGCCGCCGCGGCCGCATAAACATTAAGGAGATATTTTCGCGGCATCTTGATTCCCAATTCTTTGAGAGCCTGTCACTCTGAGGCGGGTGTAGACGCGCACGGCCCTTGTTTGTTTCGCCCAACGCACGTGAGGCGTACCGGCCGCAGCCGCGTACGCCTCTTCGGCCCGCCTCAACCGAAACGGGTTCGAGCGCCTTATACGCGCGCCGGCAGCCCCGTGTCAAGAACCAAAAGCGCGGGGCGGAAGTGGTTGCCACTTCCGCCCCGCCCCGCGTTGTTACCCGCCGCCGCGGAGAGGTGCCGGCGGGCGGGCGCTACTTGACGGTCACGGCGGCCGTGTTCGAGTAGCCGGAGTAGCCGCCGGCGTTGCTCGCGCGGACGCGGTAGAAATAAGTCGTCCTGCTCTCCACGGCCTGATCCTGGTAGGTGGTGGCGTCGGCGGCCGCCGTCCCGATTTCGACGAAGCCGCCGGCCGCGTCCGTCGAGCGCTCGACGTGGTAGACCTGTTCGTCGTCGGCGTTGTCGTCCCAGACGAGCGTCACCTGGCTCTTCTTCGAGCCGCTGTTGTTCGGGCTGATGGCCGTCAGGTTAGACGGCGCCGCGGGCGGCGCGACCACCTGGCGACAGGCTTCGTTGCCGGCGACGGTGTATTCCGTGCCGCCGAAGTGGTTGTCCATGTCCGCGATGGTGGCGACGGAAGGGTTGTAGAAGGTCTGCACCACGGCCCTGTAGGAGCCGAAGGTCTGCCCGACGGGCATGTCGCCTATCTTCGAGCGCGCGACCGTGATGCGGATGGTGCCGTCGGGCAGGTACTCGCCGGCGTCGGCCTCGCCGTCAATGTAGACGTTGCAGAAGCTGATGCCGCACTCCTCGTGCCCGTAGGTGAAGACCGCGCCGCGGACGGGGTCGAAGGTGTTCATGGCGACGACGCGGTTGATGTACCTCTGGTCGTAGATGCTGAAGACGAGCTTCCACTCGGTGTTCGGCGTCAGCACGCTCAGGTCGGCGACCTTGAGCGTGAAGACGATCTGATCCGTCAACTCAGCCGGCTCGGCGATGGAGGCCGACAGGATGTCGTGCGCGGCCAGCCCGTCGGCCGTGTCCCCGGCCGGGTCGGTGAAGACCGTCACCCCCGGCAGCGTGCAGGCCGGGCCGGCGCCGGCCTGCGCCGCGGACGCCGGGAAGGAGAGCGCTAAAGAGAGGAGGCTGATGGTAAAGAGAAAAGTGAGGCGCGTGGAAACCTTTACGCTGGGCATGGTCATTCCCTCCGTTACCGCCGCGGCGGTAAATGCTCGTTCTTATTCCGCGGGGAGCGGCATCGCGCGCGGGAGCCGGCGCGGCCGTGGCTGAGGCCGGGCCGAGGACACGCCCCGGCTTTAACAGTCCGGCGTGCGCCCCCGGAAATACCCGGCGGCCGCGAATTGTTCGGCTTCACGAGTTCGGATTATCCGGAGGGCGGTTGAGGAATCCTTGAGCGGCCGACAGCCCATAAAAACAGGGCCGCGGGCGGTAGCGAGCGGGTTGAGTGTTGATGAATCTCAAC
>DASZKF010000588.1:0-1892 GCA_035947355.1 Pyrinomonadaceae bacterium
GGGAGGGCGTCTCAAGTTTCGTCAGTGTCAATGCTGAAGAAACTTGAGACGCCCTCCCTCACGGTCGGGCTTCTGATCCGTTGAGCAGTCTCACCGCTTGGCCGACGGAGAGGCGGCCGGTGCGGAGGACGCGGGCGTAGAGGCGCGAGTCGCCGGGGTGGAGTTTCTGGGAGATGCGCTTGGACTTGCCGCCGATGAAGGAGGCGGCGATGGTCTTGCACGGGCCGGCGTAGCTGCTGATCTCAACGACTACCTCGTCGCCGAGCGCGAGCCGCGCGCCGGGTTCGAGGCGCGACCAGTCGAGGCCGACCGTGGTGACGTTCTCGCCGACCGAGCCGGGGAAGATCGGGTGGCCCTCGCCCTGCAGCTCGAGGATGCGTTCGAGCGCGAAGAGGCAGAGGGCACGCTCCGGGCCGCCGTGGTAGCGGCGGTCTTGCTGCCAGTCGCCTTCGAGCCCCTCCGGCGTCAGCACCGCCTCGCGCACCGCCTGCTTCGGCACGCCCCCGTTGGAACAGTTCAGTTGGAAGATTCGACCGTCCATTTCCACCTCACGCCGACTCAGACCGCCCGCCCCGCCGCAACCCCCTTGAGATTTTGCGCCGCCCTGATCCGCGCGACTAACTGTGTGAGAGTCTCGCGCGTGTAGACCGGCGCTCCCGGCGCGAGCGCGCCGGCCGCGTCCGCGGCCCGCAGTCCGCACAGGAATTTTTCGACCGCTCCGGGGCCGGGCCGGTCGCCTTCCTGCGAGACGTAGATGGCGGAGGTTTTACCCAAAGCCCTGCGGGCCGTCGGCTTGATCTGCAGGCGGTCGGGCCGCGCGACCATCACCACGAAGTCCGCGTCCGCGTGCTTCAGGAAGCTGTTGCCTTCGACCAGCACTCCTTCGGCGCGCACGCGGCCGCGGGCCAGCGCGAACCCTTCGGCGACCTGCGCGTCCGTCGAGACGACCCAGTGGACGTTCGCCGCGCCCGCCTCCCAGTAGCGCCCGGTGTCCTTGCCCCCGGCGTAGGTGGCCTCGCGCCCGGAGAGCACGAGCGGCTCCTCGCCGAGCAGCGGGCTGACGCAGCAGGCGTGCGGGTCCCGGCCGCACGAGCGGTAGTGGCCGCGCGTCATCTTGATCGCCTCCCAGCCGGGCAAGGCCCGCAGCAGCTCGCAGACGAGCGTCGTCTTGCCCGAGTTGGAACTGAACCCGCCGACGGCGACGATCGCAGGACTCATCTCTTTCGCGGCCCCGGGCCTTCCCGCCGGGCGCCGCCAGTGTTTTACCCCTTCCCGCCCCGCAAGACAAATGGCCCCGCGACGCTGTAGATTACCCGCACGGCTTCGGCGCTCTCTATGGGACACGCAACGAACGACACAGACGAGAACGTCCGCGCCGTCGCGGAGGTTCTGGCGCGGCGCGGCCTGGAAGCGACCGGCGGCCGCGACGCGTTCGAGGCGGCGCGCGAGTGGGTCGAAGAAGGCTTCGACGACGCGGAGGAGGTCGAGTCGTGGCTCGGCGCGCGCTGCTTCGAGGCCGCGGCCGCGCGGCGTCTCGAAGAGGCCGGCGTCACGCCCGAACAGGCCGCGCTGCGCACGCGGGCCGGCGACACCGCCGGGGAAGACACGCTCGGCCGCAAGCTCTCGCGCGGCGAGATCAGCCTCGAAGAAGCCCGCCGCATCATCACCCGCGAGTTCTGGGGCGGGTGAGTGAAGTCGAGCCCCTCCGTCAGCCCACTTCCACCCACGCGCTGACCGATCACACCGCGCAAGACCGCCGCTCTCCCGCCGTTCAATTCACCGGCAGAGGGCGACGGGGCGACGCGCGGGGAGAATTTCACCGCCCCCGAAAAAAGTGCTTGACAATGTAAAGTGGTCTGTCGTATATACAAGCGTCACTGTGAGCCGGCCGC
>DASZKF010000589.1:0-3335 GCA_035947355.1 Pyrinomonadaceae bacterium
GTTCCAAGTTTCAAGTTAAAGACAACTGTTCCTAACTTGAAACTTGGAACTTGAAACTCGAAACTTCAGTTTGCAAGAGACGTGCCGGGCGCGGCCGGCCGACGCCTACATCCGCTCGGGCACCTCGATGCCGAGCGCGGCGAGCGCCGCCGTCAGCCGCCGCCTCACGAAGTCGGCGACGACGACGAGCACGGCGCGCCTCGCCGCGTCCCTCTCTTCGAGGATGCGGTTCTCCCGGCGATGATAGAAAAAGTTGAAGGACTGCGCCAGTTGGAAGGCGTACTTGGCGAGGTGCGAAGGCTCGGCCGCGGCCGCCGCCTGCGCCAGGACCTCTTCGAGCCGCGCCGCCAGCGCCACCAGCGACCAGATTTCGCCGCCCAACTCGCCCTCGAAGGCCGCCGCGACGCCCGCCGCCGCGGCGCCCCCGCCCGCCGCCTCTCCGACCAGGCGTAACGCCTCGGCGGGCGCTTCGTTTGGCAGATTGCGAAAAATCGAGTTGGCGCGCACGGCCGCGTACTGGCAGTAGGGGCCGGCCTCGCCCTTGGTCGAGAGCGCCTCGTCAAAATCAAAAACGATGACCGAGTTGCGCGTCCACTTGAGGAGGAAGTAGCGGAGCGCGCCGACGGCGAGGGTGTGCGCGGTCTTCTCCTTCTCCCCCTGAGAAATGTCCGGGTGGCGCGACTCGACCTCGCGCAGGGCGTTCGTCTCAAGGCGGTCTAAAAGGTCGTCGGCCTTGACGCCGAGGCCGCGCCGGCCGCTCATCTCGATGAAGGGGCGGGCGCGGTCATCCTCGCTCAGCTCGATGCCCAGCTCCGCGGCCGCGGCCGGCGAGAGCGCGACCATCTCGTAGGAGAGGTGGACGCTGGCGTGGTCGCCGACCTGCGGGGCGACGGCCGCCACCCCCCGGCGCACCACGTCCTGCGGGTAGGTCTGCCGCGAGTCAATCACGTTGTAGACGGTCGCGCCCTGCCCGAAGTCGGGAGCGTCGGCGGAGGCTTCCTCGTCGCGGCTCGTCGTCGTCCAGACCGCGCGGCCGCCGGGGTACGAGCGGAAGGGCTTGAACTTGAAGTGGAAGTCGGGGTCAACCTGGCCGAGCTTCCAGAGCTGGTAGGCGATGTCCTTGCCCGTGTAGGTGACGGTGCCGTTCGAGCGGACGATGACCTTGTCGGCCTCGTGCTCGTCCGACCCCTCGTGCGTCTCCATCGGCATCACCCAGCAGCCGGCGAGCTTGCCCTCGGTCTCGAAACGGATCGCCCCCGAAGCCTTCATGCGCTCGAAGGCGTGGCCCCAGAGGAAGTGCAGCACCTCGGACTCGCGCGGCAGAAGGTCGTAGCGGATGCCGAGCCGCTCCATCGTGTCGAGGTGGCAGTTGACGATGCGCGTGGCGACGTAGTCGGCGAGGCGCGCCGTCTCGCTCGTGCCCTCTTCGAGCGCGTGCAGGGTCTCGGCGCGCCGCCGGAGGCGTTCCGGGTCTTCCTTCGCGTCGGGGTCGCCGCCCCTGTAAAAGAGCCCGACGCGCGCGTACAAATCCCAGCAGTAATAGTCGAACGGGTAGTCTGCCGTGAGCGAGGCGTCGAGGGCGCGCACGTCTTCGAGCGTCATGCGTTCGAGGTGGACGAAGCCGACGACCACGTCGGCGACCTGCACCCCGGTGTTGTCTATGTAGTTGTGGACTTCGACGCGCTCGCCCGCGGCTTGCAGGATGCGGACGAAGGTGTCGCCGATGACCGAGTTGCGCAGGTGGCCGATGTGCGCGGCCTTGTTCGGGTTGACGCTCGTGTGCTCGACCATCCGCTTCGGGCGCGAGTCGGGCGCGGCCGCGTCCGGGGCGAGCGTTCCGGGGAGCGAGGCGAAGTCTGCGAGGAGACGCCCGCGGTCGAAGAAGACGTTGACGTAGCCGGGGCCGGCGACCTCGACGCGCGCGACCTCGGCCACGGCCTCCAGCTCCTCGCGCAGCTCTTCGGCGATGGCGCGCGGGTTCTTCCTCTCGCCGGTGGCCTGCTTGACGCGCTTCGCGAGCTCGAAGGCGACGGGGAAGGCCAGGTCTCCCAGCTCCGTGCGCGGCGGCACCTCCGAGGGCACGTGCTCCAGCTCGACGCCGAACCTCGCGGCCGCGGCCGCCCGCACGCGCTCGCGCAGAGAGTTTTGCAGCTCGATCAGGTTCAAAAGTTTCTCGCCCCTTTGGCCGTGTTCGCCCGAAAAATCGAAAGTATAGCGGAAGCAGTAGACAGTAGCCAGTAGTCAGTAGACAGTAGGAAGACGGTCGCTATCGTACCGCTCGTTGTTCAGCGTCAGTCGTTGTTATGCGGAGCCTACTGGCTACTGACTACTGGCTACTGTCTACTTGCTTGACACTGGCGTGTTGCGCTCTGCTACCATCCGCGGCAGACTTGATGCACGGCCAGCAGCAGACGGCTTCGGTTGAGTTGCGCGAGCGGATGCGTTCGGCGCGGCGCGTTTTCGTCCTGACGGGGGCGGGCGTGTCGGCCGAGAGCGGCGTGCCGACCTTCCGCGGCGGGGGGCGGACGGCGGTCTGGAAGGGGATGCCCTTCGAGGTCATCTCGTCGGCGGCGATGGTCGAGCGCGACCTGCCGGCCGTCTGGGAGTGGTTCGATTACCGGCGCGGCGTCGTCGGGCGGTGCCAGCCGAACCCCGCGCACCTCGCCCTCGCCCGCTGGCAGGACAGGTTTGAAGGGCTGACGCTCGCCACGCAGAACATAGACGGGCTGCACGCGGCCGCCGGCTCGCGCGGCGTGCTCGAACTGCACGGCAGCATCTGGCGGGCGCGCTGCCTGCGCTGCAGCGCGCGCGCAGACTTGCGGAGCTTGAAAGAGCAAGAGCGCCCGCCCGGCTGCCCCGAGTGCGGCGACCCCGTCCGTCCCGACGTGGTGCTCTTCGGCGAGATGCTGCCGGCCGACGTTTACGCGGAGGCGGCCGAACGCGCGGCCGAGTGCGAACTCTGTTTCGTCATCGGGACTTCGGCGCTCGTCTACCCGGCGGCCGGCCTCCCGCTCGTCGCGCGCCGCGCCGGCGCATACCTCGTCGAGGTCAACCCGGAGCCGACCCCGCTCTCCGAGATGTGCCACGAAGTCCTCCACGGCGCTGCGGGCGAAATACTACCGGCACTGGGGGCTAGGGACTAGAGGCTTGGGGCTTGTAATAACATGAGTGGCCTCGCACTTGAAAGATTACGACTCAAGACCCGGTGGCGATAGTTCTTAACTAATCCCTAGCCCCCGGCCCCTGCTTTTAAGATGCGGACGCTGTTTTTCGATTGCTTCGCCGGCATCAGCGGCGACATGACGTTAGGCGCGCTCGTCGGCGCGGGGGCCGAC
>DASZKF010000590.1:0-6581 GCA_035947355.1 Pyrinomonadaceae bacterium
TGCTGGGTGCTGGGGAAGACAAGTCTGCTTTTCCCAGCACCCAGCACCCAGCGCCCAAAACCCTCTTTATATTCCTGCCGTGTTCATCAGGACGACGCGCCAGCCGTCGGGGTCTTCGAAGGTGAGGCCGCGGGCGGCCCAGTAGGGGTTCTCGGGCTCGACGGGGTGGTGGCCGAGGGCGGCGAGCCGGGCGGCGGTGCGTCGGAGGGCGGCCGGGTCGGCAATGTAGAGGACGAGCAGGTTGTCACGCGTGGGCGCGGGGCAGGGGCCGCCCCCGGCGCGGCGCGTGAATTCGAGGTGGTAGTCGCGGCCGGGCAGGCCCAGCATCACGCCGTCGTAGCCGGCGTGCCCTTCGAAGCTCCCGATCTGCGGGAGCCCGAGCGCGTCGCGGTAGAACCGGACGACCTCTTCGAGCCGGTCGGTCGGCCGCGCGATCCTCACCTGCACGACAGGCAGGTCTTCGGGCCAGAGGCCGGCCGCGCCGTCACTGTTTCCCGCCTTCGTCACGCCGCTTCTTGTAGAGCTGGTTGACGGCGCGCGCGATCCTCTTGTCGCGCGCCTTCTGCTCCTGGCTCTTGCGCTGGTCGAGGAGCGTCGCCGTGTGGCGCATCTCGGCCTGCATCTTCAGGTAATTCTGGTAACGTTCGGGGTCGAGGGCGCCCGAGGCGAGCGCCTCCCTGATTGCGCAGTCGGGCTCGTTCTCGTGGCGGCAGTCGGTGAAGCGGCACTCGGCCGCCGTCTCCTCGATGTCCTCGAAGGTCTCGCGCAGGCCGCGCTCGCTGACCAGGAGTTGCAGCTCGCGCATGCCCGGCGTGTCGAGGACGAGGCCGCCCCGCGGGAGCAGGAACAGCTCGCGGTGCGTCGTCGTGTGGCGGCCGCGCTCGTCCGAGACTCTCACCTCCTGCGTCCGCTGCACCTCGGCGCCCAGGAGCCGGTTGACGACGGTTGACTTGCCGACCCCCGACGAACCCATCAGCGCCACCGTCCGGCCCCGGCCGACGTAAGGCAGCAACTGCTCGACGCCCTCGCCGCTCTTCGCGCTCAGGAGCAGCACGGGGACGCCGGGCGCGACCCGCTCGATCTCGGCCCGGCGCGCCTCGGCGTCCTCGACCACGTCGGCCTTGTTCAGCACCACGACGGGCGCGGCCCCGCTCTCCCAGGCCATGATGAGGTAGCGCTCGACGCGCCGCGGGTTGTAGTCGCTGTCCAGGCCCGTGACGAGGAAGACCGTGTCGACGTTGGCGGCGACGATCTGCTCCTCGGTCTCGCGGCCCGCGGCCTTGCGCGCGAACTTGCTTTTGCGCGGGAGGATTTCGTGAATCTTCGCGCGGCCCGCGTCCTCGGCCAGGCGGCGCAGCGCCACCCAGTCGCCGACGGCCGGCAGGTCTTCGGCCCCGCGCGCGTGGAAGCGCAGGCGGCCGGTCGCCTCGGCCTCGGTCTCGCCCGCCTCCGTGTAGAGCAGGTAGACCTTGTTGTGCTGGAGGAGGACGCGGCCCGGCTCGAAGCCCCGCGCGGCGAGCGGCGCGAACGCCGCGGCGAACGAATCCGACCAGCCGTAGTCTTCGAGCGTCAGCACCCTGCTCTCTTCTTCCATGTCAACGCCGCGGCTTCTTCTTGACGAGGTTCATCGTGCCGCGGCACTTCTCGGAGTGGCAGCGGCAGCGGTAGGTGTCCGGGTGGTAGGACTCGACGTAGTCGAGCGTCAGCTCCTCGCCCGGCTCGATGTCGCGCAGGGCGAAGAAGATGACGTGGCCGCGGATGATGCGCAGGAAGGTGTTCGGCGTGCAGGAGTGGTTGACGTACTGCATGCCGTTGCCGCCGCGGCTGCCGTCCACGCCCCAGTAGGAGTCAATCGCGCAGATGTGCAGGCGTCGGCGGCCGCGCATCCGCCGCGCCGCCTCGACCCGAGACACGCGCTCGCCCGTCATCTCCGCGATCTTCCTCCCCTTGCGGAACGGCGCGGTCGCGAAACAGCCCTTCCCGTCTATCCGCGACGGCCGCACTTCGATGCCCTTGGCGAGTTCGGTCTTCACCCCGAATCAAACCCCGATGGATTTTAGATTTGCGATTTTTGATTTTTGATTTTTGATTTTTGATTTGAAGACCCGGCGGCTCTCTTCTTCCAATCGCAAATCGAAAATCAAAAATCAAAAATTCTTAGTCCCTGCGTAGCGGTAGTGGCCGGTGATCTTCCAGTTGAAGAGCACGTCCTCCATCCGCGGGCCGGCGCCGATGTTGTGGACGATCATGAGTCGTTCGGGGTCGGCCGCCGACGGCACGTTGACGACGATGCCGATGTGCGTCAGACCCGCGCCCAAATCCCAAGTCACCACGTCGCCCGGCCGGTAGTCGCGCGCGTCCGCGGTCACGGGCAGCGCCGCGCCCTGCCGCTCGAAGAAGACCATCAGGTTCGGGACGCGGCGGTGGTCTATGTTCGTGTCGGTCTTCTTCAGGCCCCACTTGCGCGGGTAGAGGTGGAAGTTGGCCTTCATGTCCTCGTGCACCTCCTTCTGGAGGTCTACGCCGACCTTGCGGTACGAGCGGATGACCTCGTCGGTGCAGACGCCGACCTCGGCGGGCACGTCGCCGCCGGGGTAGCCGATGCGGAAGTAGGTCGGGTCGTAGCGCACCTCGAAAGTCGTCCGCTCAACCGCCGCCTCGACGAGCGCGTCGAGGAAGGGCGAGCCGCTCGAAGGGCGCGGCGGAGCCTGCTGCTCGGCCCTTGCCGGGGCGGGCGCGGGCGCGGGCCGCGGCGTCTGCGAGCGGGTCGGCGGCGCGCCGCAGCCGGCGGCCGAGAGGGTCAGCAGGAGCAGCCACTTTCTTAAATCAGCCATCAATCCCATCCCGCCGCGGGGGCCTCTAAAGCCGAGGCCGCCGGACGACCTCACGAAGACTTTCGGATTTATAAACGATTTCCGCCGCGCGCGCACGCCCCGGCTGCCGGCGCGGCCCGCGCGGGTGTAGAATCAGACGCGAATGGAGAACCGCTTACACCTGACGGGCCTGACGCGCGAAGAGCTTGAGCGCTTCGCCGAGGAGATGGGCGAGCCGGCCTACCGCGGCCGCCAGCTCTTCGCCGCGCTCCAGCGCCGGCGGCTGCGCTCTTTCGAACAGATGACCGACCTGCCGAAGGCTTTGCGCGAGCGGCTCGCCGGGCGGGCCGCGGCCTCGACGCTCACGGTCGAGTCGCGCTTCGTGGCCGCGGACGGCACGCGCCGCTACCTTATGAAGACGCACGACGGGCTGCCCGTCGAGACCGTCTTCATCCCCGAAGAGCGGCGCGACACCATCTGCTTCTCTTCGCAGTCGGGCTGCCCGCTCCAGTGCAGCTTCTGCCTGACGGCCAAGCTCGGCCTGCTGCGCACGCTCACGGCCGGCGAGATGGTCGAGCAGATCGTCGTCGCCCTGAACGACGCCTACGGCGAGGGGGCCGAGACGCCGCGCGGCACCAACCTCGTCGCGATGGGCGCGGGCGAGCCCTTCCTCGCCTACGACTCTCTGATGAAGGCGCTGCGCGTCATGGCCGACCGCGAAGGTCTCTTCATCGTCCCGAACCGCGTCACGGTCTCGACCGCGGGCGTCGTGCCGAAGATCAGGGAGCTGGCGCGCGCGCCCGACCGCCCGCACCTCGCCATCTCGCTCGCCGCGCCTGACGACGGGTTGCGCGACGAGCTGATGCCGATCAACAAGCGCTGGCCGCTCAGAGAACTCCTCGCCGCCTGCAAGGAGTTCGAGCGTTCCCTGAAGCCGGGCGAGCGCTTCACCTTCGAGTACGTCATGCTCGACGGCGTCAACGACACGGACGAGCACGCCCGCCGGCTCGCGAACCTGCTCAACCGCCACGGGCTGCGCGCGAAGGTCAACCTCATCCCGCACAACCCGGCCGACCCGCTCCCCTACCGCCCCTCGCCGCCCGAGCGCGTCGAGGCGTTCAAGGCCGTCCTCGAAGCCAAAGGCGTCCACGCCTTCGTCCGCCGCCCCCGCGGCCGAGACATCTACGCCGCCTGCGGCCAGCTCGCCGCCCGCCGCGTCAGCGCCCCGGGTGAGGCGACTTTGCACCAACTATCTTGAATGGTGCCCGGCAACGTCGTGCTTAAGCTGTTCGGCGAGAGGAGGGGTGATGATTAAAACCGTCGAAGCCGTCATAGATGAGGACGGACAGGTTCAACTGCTGGAGTCCGTGCGTCTGCCGGAGGCGCGGCGCGCCCTGGTGACTATCCTGGAAGAGGAACCGGCAGCCGGCCTGCCCGAGACTGCACTGTTGAGTGAGCAAGCCCTCGCGGAAGACTGGAGCCGGCCGGAGGAGGACGAGGCGTGGTCGCACCTTCAGCAGGTTCCGTAGTTCTGGTCGCCCTTCCCCTTCTCCGATTTGTCAGCCTCAAAATTGCGCCCGGCGGTGGTGCTGGCTGACGCCGGTAGGGATGATTTAATCCTGTGTCAGATTACGAGCAAGTCTTACTCTGATCCGCGGGCCGTCGAGCTTAACAATGCCAGTTTTGCTCAAGGCTCGCTGCAAGTAGTCAGCTATGCGCGCCCGGCCAAGCTCTTCACGGCTAACCGGAGGCTGATAGTCAAACAGGTCGGGTTGCTAACGGGCGTCGCGTTGGAGGAGATTGACGCCGGCGACCGAGGCCCCGGAGGCGCTCCCCCACCCGCCGAGGAGCGCCACCTGACGGCGCGCGGGGTCGAACCTTTGCACTTGACAGGCAGGACGCAAATGAACCGACTCCTCTTAATCGGTCTCGTGCTCGCCGGGGCGTCGGCCGTCGCGGGCCGCGCGGGCCGCGCCGCGGTTGTGTGCCGGGCGGTCTGCGACATGACCAGCGCCGAGGCGCGCGCCGTGCACGGGATCAGGCTGGGGATGACCCCGCAGCAGGTGCTGGCACTGTTCCCCGGCAGTGCCGAGGACGGCGAAGTCCGTTCCGCTCTGTCGAAGCCGCCCTCGCCGCTCGGGGTGTCGAGCTTTTCGATCAGGCCCGACAAGTACGCTTCGAAGGAGCAGTTCGCGGGCGTCAGTCGAGTCCAGTTGACGCTGCTCGACGGCCGCATCCTCGGCGTCAACTTCTCGTACAACGGCCCGGAGTGGAAGCACGTTGACGAATTCATCACGCAGTTTTCCGGCGCGGCGGGCCTGCCCCCGCCGGACGCCTGGGAGCCGTACGTCGGCATGGACACACAATTGAAGACGCTCAGGTGTAAAGACTTCGAGGTGAGCGTCTTCGCCGGCGGCGAAGGCGGCAGCCTGAACTACGTGCTGGTGGAGGACACAGGGGCGCGGCAGAAGCTGAAGGAGCGCCGCGAGAAGGCCAGGGGGAAGAGAGAGGCGGAATCCAGGCCGTAAGCGTCGGGCACCCTGCCCTCTCAACCGCCCCGAATTCCCCCGGCGCGAGTCACCCGCCGGGGCGCGAAGCGTTCGTCATGAAGGAACTGTTTCTTTCTTTCTCGTTGCTGTCCCTTCTGTCCTGGCCCGCGCCGGGCGCGCCCGCGCAGGAGGCGACGGCGCTGGTGGCGCGCATCGAAAAGGCTCTGGCCGACAAGGAGCCGAGGTGGCGAATCGTTCCCAGAAGCCCCCAGGCAGTCTCGCACACGATTCATTTGAAATCCGGCAACTCGCACGCACTGATCACGGTCTTCGTCTTTGATTCGGCCAAGTCGGCCGGCGAGGCGTTCGAAGGTAACACAATCGCCTTCGGCAACACGGCGGGACGGCGGGGCAGGAAGACCAGTCTGCCGAAGTTCGCCGACGAGAACCTGATGTGGACCGGGTTCTCCGCGGGCGCGACGACGAGCATCCATTTCAGGCAGGGCGAAGTTTACGTCAACCTTACCGCGCCGTCTCAGGCGACGGCAAAGAGGTTCGCGCGGCACGCGCTGGAACAGGTCGTCGAGTATCAGAAGGCGCCCGCGGGGGGCCGCGAAGGTCGGCGCTGACGAACTTCCGCGCCGCCTTGTTCGTAATCCACCAAGACGGATTCCTTCCCGGAGAGGCTTTCATGTTCTGTCCGAACTGCGGCCAGCAGCAAACTTCCGACGAGACGCGCTTCTGTTCGCGATGCGGCTTCCAGCTCGGCGTGGTCAAGGCCGTGCTCGCGGCCGGCGAGGCGGCGGGCGAGGTCGCCGTCGTGCGCGGTGAAGACCCCGCGCGGCGCAATAAGGATTTGACGCTCGGCGTGGCGCTCATGTTCGCCCTCGCGCTGCTGGTGGCGGCCGTCACGGTCGAACTGCCGCCCGGCCACAGCAACCGGATCATCAACCTCGTCGTCGCGTGGCTCGTCCTCACGCTGCTCGTCAACCTGCGGCCGCTGCTGCGTTACTTCTTCGGCGGGGCCGGCCCGGCCGGGGCGAAGGCTGACGGGGCGAGGCTCGGCCGAGCGCCCGTTGACGCGGCGCTGCCGCCCGCTTTCGAGACCGCGGCCGCGCCCGCCGCCCCGCCGGCGCAGAGCGACCAGATCGGCGTCAACGGCTTCTTCTCCGTAGACCCCGCGCAGCAGGGGGCGACCTTCCAGGGCGCCATCGTGATGGGGATTCCGCGCGGCCTGCACGTCAACTCGAACCGCCCGCTCGGCAAGTACGCCGTCCCG
>DASZKF010000591.1:0-1863 GCA_035947355.1 Pyrinomonadaceae bacterium
TGAGTGGCTTGACGGTGCTCGTCGTGGAAGACGAGCCTGACGCGCTCGACCTGATCCGGGTGGTGTTGGAGCAGGGCGGGGCGCGGGTGACGGCGGCGAGAGACGCGGCCGGGGCGCTGGCCGCCTTCGACGCGGCGCGGCCCGACGTGCTCGTGGCCGACATCGGCATGCCCGGCGAGGACGGCTACCAGCTCATCCGCCGCGTGCGCGCGCTCGGCCTCGAACGCGGCGGCCGCGTGCCGGCCATCGCGCTCACGGCCTACGCCGGCGAGGGCGACCGCGCCCGCGCGCTCGCCGCCGGCTTCCACCTCCACATCCCGAAGCCCGTAGACCCGGCCGAACTCGTCCGCCTCGTCGCGGGTGTCGCCGGCGAGCAGGTGTAAAAAAGTTTCGAGTTGCGGGTTTCGTGACCGCAGTCGCAGTCTATCTGGACGGTGTTCGGGGCGCTCTGGCAGTGGACGCTGCAATACTTCTCGCCCTGCGGGACGGGGCAGCTACACGGCGGGTTCGCGCAGGTTCTGTCGTTCCTCTCCTCGGACATCTCGGCCTCCTCCGCTCTCGTTTCAGTAAGACTAGATGCTTCTAAGGCAAAACCGGCGGGGAGTCAAGAAGAGTAGACAGTAGATAGTAGTCAGTAGACAGTAGGCTCCGCGCCGCCGGCGCTGACGCCGACACGCGAACCGTTCGCTACCGGAGGTCTTACTACTGTCTACTTCTCAGAGATGCTTGCGGAGGAACGAAACTATTTTCCAGCCGTCGAGGTAGACCCAGGGGCGCTCGCCGCTGGTGTAGTGGCCGCAGGGGAGCCAGGCGACGTCGAGCGGGAGGCCGAGGGCGCGGACGCGTGCGATCACGTCGCGCGAGAGGTCGGCGGGGAAGGTCAGGTCGTGGCGCGCGGCGATGAAGCGCATCGGGCGCGGGGGGAAGCCCCGTAGCCGCTCGGCGAAGGGCATCGGGCTGATCGGGAGCCAGAACTGCCGCAGCTCTTCGAGCGTGAGCGCGCCCTCGATGCCGGCGCGGACGTGTTGGGTCGAGATGCCGCGCCAGGTCACGTCGGCGAAGTAGCCGGAGACGTGGTTGAAGACGCCGGCCGCGAGCCGCGGCTCGTGCGCGAAGGCGAGGAAGGCCGTGCACGACCCGACGCTCGTGCCGACGACGCCGACCCGCTCGTAGCCCCGCGAGAAGAGCCACCCGGCGGCGGCCCGCGTGTCGAGCACGGCCTGCCGCATGGACTGGAGCGTGCGCCCGACGTTCGAGCAGACGAGGAAGTCTGCCCGCTCAAGGCCGTCGGGCCGGCGCTCCTCGTGGTAGGGGAGCGTCAGCCGAAGCGCCGCTATCCGGAGGCGCGCGAGCAGGCGGCACAGCGCGACGTGGCTCTCGGCATCCGCGTTCCACTGCGGCAGGACGACGACCGCGCGCCGCGGCCCCCGCCCCCCGCCGCGCTCGGGGAAGAAGCGGGCGCGGGCCGTGTCGTTTTCGGGCGCGGGCGTGCGGACGGCGCTCGTCCACGTGAGGCGGTCGCCGTCGAGGGCGAAGTCTCTGATTTCGGGGAGGGCGTAGAAGAGGTCGCTGCGGCGCACGCCCTCGCGCGCCGCGCGCGCGAGGACTTCGCGCGGGTCGTCGCCGTTCGGGCGTTCGGCGACGAACTCCGCGCCCCACTCGAAAGGGCGCACGACGCGGTTCGTGTCGCGCGCCGCCGCCCGCCGCTCCCTCGCCCTGATGAAGTGTCCCAGCAACTCTCCCCGTCCCCCCGGCCCGCGGATTCGAAGTGTCAGATGCTAAAGGCGCGCGGGCGGGATGGCAAACGGGGAACAGTCAGAAGCCCGACCGTGAGGGAGGGCGTTGACGCTACAGAAAGCTCAA
>DASZKF010000592.1:0-1947 GCA_035947355.1 Pyrinomonadaceae bacterium
GTCACCCGCGGCCGAGGCGTCGCCGGGGCCGGGAAGTTTTTTTTCGCGCTCATATCCGACTCACAGGCGGCGCTCCATGAGCGGGTTCCCGCGGCTCGACTGGCCGACGCTCCTGAAACCCATCCGGCGGTACATCGAGACGAGTGCCTGCGGGCTGATGCCGTTGTCGGAGGGGCGCGCTTCGAGACGCGCGGCGGTGAAGCCCTGGCCGCGCGCGCTCCGCAGGGCGGCGTTCATCAACTCGCCCGCAAGCCCGCGCCGCCGGTATTCCTTCCCTACGTTCAGATTCGAGATGTAGATTCTGCCGTCCTTGGTCGGCCTGATGTCCACGGAGCCGGCGACCTGTCGTGTTCCGCCGAGGGTGGCTTTGATCTGCTGGCGTCCGCCGCCGAGCGGCAGGGGCGGTTGAACAACATAGCCGGCCTGCCGCGGCGCGGACGCCGCCGGACGGTTAGCGGCGCGCGGCCCGGCCTGTGTCGTCGCGGCGTGCGGCTGAAGCGCGGTATGTGCCCGCCCGCCCGACACGGCCTGCGGGGCCGAACGAACGTCGCGCGGCCGGGCCGCGGCGCCGAGCTGTTGTTGTCCCGCGTGCCCGTGCGCGCACGCGTGAGTGTGACAGGCGGGAGCTTTGGGCTGCGCGGCCGAGCCGGGGCGGGCGAAGGGCTGGGGCCGGGCCGCATTCGTCCGGGGGGGCGTGCGCGGCGCGGCGGGCGGGACATGCGGCTTTGCAGCCGGCGGGCGCGGGGGCTGCGGGCCAAACCTCTGCCGCGTGTCCGTGGCCTGCGGGGGGAGCTGCTTTCGGGGGTTCATCGGTTGCGCCTCCGCGACTACTTGCCGGCGGGCTTCCTCATCAAAGGCGTCAGCGCCGCCTTCAGGCCCATGCGGTCGGCCTCGGCTTCGAGCGAGTGATCCTGGACGACGGCCACGCCGGAGCCGAAGGGGTTCTTCACGCGCCCGGCCTTCTGCTGGACGACGTGCCAAAGCTCGTGGCCGAGCACCTTCTGCCCCTGGAGCGTGTGCGGGTTGTAGTGGCCCGGCGCGAAGTGTATGTTCGAGCCCCAGGTGTAGGCGATGGCCCCGATGCGCGACGCCTCGTGGCCGACGTGGACGCGCACGTCGGAGAAGCTCGCGCCGAAGGCCGCCTCCATCTTGGCGCGCACGTCTTCGGGGAGCGGCTGGCCGCCGCTCTTCGGCTGGAGCGGGACGCGGAAGGCGTCTACGCCGCGCGAGCTTTTACGCTGCACCGTCGGCGCGCCGGGCGCGGCCTTGGGCTGGGCGGCCCCCGGCCGGGGCAGGGCCGCGAGGCGCGTCTGCAAAGCCTGTATGCCGCCGATGATGTGGGCCTGGACGACGCCGGACGGGCCGTCGGGGCGCTCCTGCTCGAAGCGGGCCGCGCCGTGCGTCTTCAAAGGAGGCGCGGGCTGCGCCGCGGCGGCGCGCGCCGGGGGTTTTAGGTTAGGGGTCTGTATACGACTGCTCATCGCCCGACACTCCTGGCTGCGAGACCGGCGAAGCCGTGCGGCGAGGCCAACGTGGCCGCGAATTTTATACCCCTTCGGCGAAAATAACTAGGACTCATTTCGTCACAGCGAGCCGAAGGGGCGGACGGTCGCCTTCAGCCGCTCATGCCGGCTGAAGTTGTTGGCCGCCGCCGCGGCCTCCTTCTGGTCGGCGTACGCGCCGATGCGGACGGCGTACCACGCGCGCCCCTCGGCGTCGCGCCCGCTGAAGACGGTCGGCGTGTAGCCCTTGTTCTCCAGCTCGCCCTGTAGCTGCCGTGCGCTGCCTTCTTCCTGGTACGCGCCGACCTGCACGCAGTAGCTCGCGGAACCCTGCGGGGCCGCCTCCTCCTCGGGCGGGGCGTCCGCCTCGGAGACGAGCCGCGGGTCGGCGTCCAGGCCCGCCGCGCTGAGGCGCGCGGCCTCGCGGCGGAGGTTAACGGGCGGC
>DASZKF010000593.1:0-4716 GCA_035947355.1 Pyrinomonadaceae bacterium
TGAGTGGCGCGACCTGCGCCACACGAACTCGAAACT
Source organism: Pyrinomonadaceae bacterium (assembly GCA_035947355.1). Lineage (GTDB taxonomy): Bacteria > Acidobacteriota > Blastocatellia > Pyrinomonadales > Pyrinomonadaceae > QHXN01. The sequence goes on from DASZKF010000593.1 coordinate 37, forward strand.
CGAAACCCGAAACCCGAAACTTATTTTTCTGCGGCCTCTAAATATTGTAGCCGCACCCTGGGCCAAACACAGCGGCTTGTAGATTTTCTGGTTGACGACTTAAAGTAACTTCTGATAGCATCCGCCGCGACTCCGCAGAGGGCATGGGTTTACAGGCTTCGGCCCGTCGCCCACCGAACGCCGAAACTTTTGTTACACAGACCACGGAGACGACCTCTATAAAGATGCAGTGTGCGGCGTGCCTCGAAGTCTACCCTGACGTGCTCGACGCGTGCCCGCGCTGTGAGTAGTCGCCGACCGACCTGACGAAGACCGCGCCCCCCGCGGACGAAAGGCCCGACGCGCCCCGCACACGCGAGGCCGATGCTTCCGCCATGACCGAGAACTCTAACGTGACCACGCAGACGACGCCGGGCGCGAACGGCTCGACCCTCATCGAATTCCCCGGCGTGAACCGCAACCGCCCGGCCTGGCGCAAGGAGCTGAGCGAGCGCTTCCGCGAAATCCAGCAGCGCCGCGCCCTCGAAGCCGAGGCCGAGCAGCGCCGCCAGTCAGAACTCTCGGCGCAGGCCGCGCCGGAGGTGTCCGAGGCCCGGCCCGCGCCCGGGCAGTCGGAGGCGACGAAGCAACTCGGCCTCGTGCCCGCGCCGGACGAGCCTGAGATGAACCCGCTCGTCGTCAAGGCGCTGCGCCGCATCGAGCGAGCGCGCCGCGAGGCCGCGCCGGCACAGCCGCACGGGCGCGCCGGCTCGTCACGGGGCCACGCGGCCGCGGCGGCGGCCCGCGTCGTCGAGGAGCAGCCCGAGGAGGAAGCCGAGAGCCTGCCCGCGCTCGTGAAGCCCGCGGCGGAGAAGCCTGTCAGGCCGGAGCGGGGCGCGCGGGGCGAGGCGGCAGAGGCGGCCCGCGCCTCCGGCCTGCTCGTCGTCCAGCCCCGTACGACGGGCGAGTTGAAGCCGCCGCCGGCCGCGGAGGCGGGCGCCAGGCAGAAGGCGGGGCCGCCGGCCGGGGCGGCCCCGCCCGTAGAGGCGGCCGCGGCCGACGCCCCGGCCGGGGTGGGCGTGAAGCCGCAGCCGCGGAAGATTTCGGGCGTCATTGACGACCACTGGCTCGAACGGCGCGAGGCGGAGATTCTGCCGAAGGTCGCCGCCGAGCCGCTCGCCTACGACGACCGCGCGCCGCGCCTGAAGCGGATCGCGGCGGCTGTCGTAGACCTGTTCGTCGTCGCCTTCCTGTGCGCGCCGTGCGCCGCCGTCATCGAGCTGACCATCGGCGACTGGAGCGAGCCGCGCGTGCTGGCCTCCTTCGCCGGCATCGTCGCCGTCGTGATGTTCCTCTACCACACCTGCTCGGTCGCGCTGGCGAGCCGCACGTTCGGCATGAAGCTCTTCCGGCTGCACGCCGTGGACGCCGACACGGCGCGCGTGCCGACGACGTGGCAGTGCGCGCGGCGCGCCCTCGTCTACCTGTTCTCGCTCGCCACCTTCGGCCTCGGCATCCTCTACTCGCTCGTGGACGCGGAGGGCCGCACCGCGCACGACCTCCTCTCCGGCACGGTGGTCGTCAAAGAGTAGCGGCCTTCAGTAACAAGCACGACGAGGGGCACGGTGGTCTTCACCGCGCCCCTTTTTTTGTGGTCAGTAGACAGCAGTCGGTAGTCAGTAGAAAATCTTCCAGCGAATCGCCGTGTTGCCAGCGTCAACGTTCGTGGTGCCGGGACTACTGTTTACTGACCGCTTACTGATGAACGACCGACTCATCGCGGAGGTGGTGGAGGAGCTTGCGGCGGCGCTGGTGGGCCGCGCCTGGGGGAGGGTTTTCCAGCTCTCGGCGGCGTCGCTGGCGGTGGATTTCCGCGCGGCCGACGGCCGCTACCTCTTCGTCTCGGTCGAGCCGAACCGGCCGCGTCTGTATCTGGTCTCGCGCGCCGTGCGGGAGTTGGAGAGGGCTTCGGTCGCGCCCGCGCCCTTCGCGCTCGTGCTGCGTAAGGCGCTCGGCGGCGCGGTGCTCGAATCGGTCACGAAGGACGAGGGCGACCGCGTCGTCCGCCTCCTCTTCTCGGCGAGGGACGCGCTCGGCGGCGTGCGCGCGGCGACGCTCGTCGCGCAGTTGACCGGCCGCACCTCGAACCTCTTCCTCCTGGACGAAAAGGCCCGCGTCCTCGACGCTTTGCGCCACGCGCGGGGCGAAGGGCAGGAGGTCGGCGACGCCTACCGGCCGCCCGCCGGCGGCTCGGCGAGGGCCGCGCAGAAAGATTTGCCCGACCCCCGCGGCGACTCGCCTTCGGAAGCGCTCGACCGATACTACCTGCGCGCCGAACGCGAACGCGCCTTCGACGCGCGCGCGGCCGCGGCCTCCGCGCGGCTCAGGCAGGAGGCGGCGAGGCTCGCGAAGCTGCGCGACAACCTCGCGCGCGACCTGGCCGCGCACGGCGACGCCGAGGCGCACAAGCGCGCCGGCGACCTCCTGCTCGCCAACCTCGGCACGGCCGAGCGGCGCGGCCGCGTCGTCCGCCTCACAGACTTCTACGCCGAGGGCGCGCCGACCGTCGAGGTCGAGGTCGAAGAGAACAGGACTTTGCAGGAGGCGGCGGCCGAGAGGTTCGCGCGCTACGGCAAGGCCAAGCGGGCCGCGCGCGAGATCACGGAGCGGCTCGCGGGCGTCGGGCGCGAGCTGGCCGCGCTCGACGCCCGCCGCGCCGAGCTTGAGCGGATCACCGCGGCCCGCGACGAAGAGGCGCTGGCGGCTTTCGTCGGCGCGCCCGCCGGCGGCGAGAAGGCGAAGGGCACGCGGCGCGCGAAGGCCGCGGCCCGCGGCGAGCCGGGGGCCGTTCCGGGCGTGCGCCGCTACCGCTCCTCGGACGGCCTGGAAATCCTCGTCGGCCGCGGCTCGCGCGACAACGACCACCTGACCTTCCGCGTCGCGCGCTCCTTCGACACCTGGCTGCACGCGGCCGACTACCCCGGCTCGCACGTCGTCGTCCGCGCCCCCCGCCGCGACGCGCCCGTCCCGCACCGCACGCTCGTCGAGGCCGCGCAGCTCGCCGCCCACTTCAGCCGCGCCAAGAAAGACTCGAAGGTCGCCGTCAACTACACCCAGCGCAAGTTCGTCTCCAAACCGAAAGGCGCCGCCCCCGGCCTCGTCTACCTTTCGAGCTTCCGCACCCTGCTCGTCGAGCCGCGCGAGGAGGTCGAGCGAATCTAAGAATTTTAGATTTTTGATTTTTGATTTGCGATTTAGTTATCAGTCATCAGTAGAAGACAAAAAAACTGACAACTGACAACTGATAACTGATGACTGAATCAAAAATCGCAAATCAAAAATCGAAAACCTGAAATTCGCTCCACACTTTCTCCACGCCGCTGTTCTAAATTTCGTGGGGCCGGATGAATTCACGGAAGGCTTCTTGATGAGCACCAATTTTATCGAGACGGTCGGTCAGACGGCGGCGAGCGTGTTGGACGGGCTGGCCGACATCGTGGCGGGGCCGGCCTCGACGCTGCGCGACGGGACGGAGCACGCCGGCGTCGAGCTGCCGCGCGACCTCTACGCGCACGAGGCGGCGCAGACCGAGTGGTGGTACTACACCGGCCACCTGCGGACGGACGCGGGCCGGCGCTTCGGCTTCGAGCTGGTCTTCTTCAAGCGGCGGACGGACCTCGACCGCTTCGGCGTCGTGCCGCTGCGCCTCATCGCCAACCCGCTCTACCTCGCGCACTTCGCCGTGACGGACGAGTCGCGCGCCCGCTTCCGCTACGAGCACCGCAAGAGCGCCAACGGCCTGCTCGACCCGCCCGCGCACACGAGCGCGAGCCGCTACGACCTCCGGCTCGGCGACTGGAGGGTGCGCGAACGGGGCGGCCGGCACCTGCTGCGCGCTACGCTCGGCGGCGACCTCATCTTCGAGGCCGCGCTCCTGCCGACCAAGCCGGCCGCGCTCAACGGCCACGAGGGCGTCGGCGTCAGCTTCAAGGATCACGGCGAGGCCTCGCGCTACTTCTCCTACACGCGGATGAGCGCGCGGGGCCGCATCACCTGGCACGGCGAGACCGAGGCGTTTACGGGCGAGGCGTGGATGGATCGCGAGTTCGGGACGTGGAAGACGACTGACGGCCAGAAGGGCTGGGACTGGCTGAGCGTCCAGTTGAGCGACCGCACCGAGCTGATGGTCTACCACATACGCGACCGCGAGGGCCGGCCCTCGCCTTTCAGCAGCGGCACCTTCGTCGCCGAGGACGGCGCGCGCACGCACCTCGCGCGCGAAGACTTCCGCCTCGAACCGACGGGCCGCTGGCGGAGCCCCCGCACGGGCGTGGTCTACCCGAGCGGCTGGCGTCTGTCGGTTCCCAAAGTGGGCGCGGACGTGACGGTCACGCCCGTCCTGCGCGACCAGGAACTCGACACGCGGGGCACGACCATGATCGTCTACTGGGAGGGCGCGTGCGCCGTCCGCGGCTCGCGCGAAGGCCGCGCGGTCGAGGGCCGCGCCTACGCCGAGCTGGTCGGCTACGACCGCTCGCACGAGCAGCCCTCGCTGACCGCCTTCCTCTTCGGCGATGCGCTCGACCGACGGTGGCGCAGCATTTTCGGATAAACAGAAAGGGTGCCGGGTGTCAGGTGGCGGGTGCCGGGGAAGACAAGTCTTAAACCCGGCACCCGGCACCTGACACCCGGCACCCTTTT
>DASZKF010000594.1:0-1703 GCA_035947355.1 Pyrinomonadaceae bacterium
TGGAACTCGGAACTCGAAACCCGCAACCCGAAACTTTTTCAAGGGGTGCCAGATGAGTGAAGAGTTCAGGGAGCCGGGCGAGGGGGGCGCGGCGCTGGTCGAGCGCTCGCGGTTCATGCCGGCGATGTCCATCGAGCTGGCGGTCGAGCGTTATGGGGCCGTCACCGAGTTCGTGAGCCGCGTGCTCCGGAAGGACGTGGACTACGGCGTCATCCCCGGCACGGAGAAGCGGACGCTCTTGAAGCCGGGCGCGGAGAAGCTGACCACCTTCTTCGGCCTCTCGACCCGCTTCCAACTCCTCGAGCGCATCGAGGACTGGACGGGCGAGGCGCACGGCGGCGAGCCCTTCTTCTACTACCTCTACCGCTGCCAGCTCTCGCGCGGCGACCTGCTCATCGCCGAGTCCGACGGCTCCTGCAACTCGCGCGAGACCAAGTACCGCTGGCGCGAGGCGCAGCGCGTCTGCCCCGCCTGCTCCCAGGCCGCCATCATCAAGGGGCGCGAGGAATATGGAGCGGGCTGGGTTTGCTTCCGCAAGCGCGGCGGCTGCGGCGCGAAGTTCCGCGACGGCGACGAGGCCATCGAGTCGCAGCAGACCGGCCGCGTCTTCAACCCCGACATCGCCGACCAGGTCAACACGATTCAGAAGATGGCGCAGAAAAGGAGCTTGGTGGCTGCCGTTTTGATTGCCGTCAACGCCTCCGAGTTCTTCACGCAGGACGTGGAGGACGTGTACGCGCCGCCCGCGCCGGTCGCCGCGGCCGCGGTCTCCGACGTGACGCACGCCGAGGTGGGCGCGGTCAGCCTCGCGGCCGAGATACGCGCCGCGTGCCGCGCGCTGGGCAAGACCGAGGAGCAGTTGAGCGCCTGGGTCAGAAAGAAGTTCGGCGCGGGAGGCGTCGAGGAACTGACGAGCGCCGACCAGGCCGAGGTGCTCTCGCTGCTCAAGGGCATGCTGATGAAGAAGGCCGCGGCCTGAAAAAGCCGTGAATCGTAAATCGTAGTCGTCAGTTATCAGTCGTCAGTTCTCGGTTATCAGTTCTGTCTTTACTGGGAACTGACGACTACGATTTACGATTCACGATTCACGGCCTTTATAATTCTCCCATGAGCGCGACGCCCCTCGTCCTGCGGTTCGAGTCCGGCACGCTCCTGCTCGACGGGGCGGGGCGCGAGGCGCGGGTGCCGGCCGCCTTCCGCTGGGACGAGCGCGTGATGCGCTGGCGCGCGCCCGCCTGGGCCTACCGGGAGGTCTTGACGGAACTCGTCCGCGGCAAGGTCGCCTTCGAAGACCGCGCGCGCGCCTACCACGAGTTCGACTTCCCGACCAAGCTCATCGTCGAGCCGCGGCCCTACCAGGAGGAGGCCGTCGCCGGCTGGCGCAGGGCCGGCTCGCGCGGCGTCGTCGTGCTGCCGACCGGCGCGGGCAAGAGCCTCGTCGCGCAGATGGCTATCGAGCGGGTGCGGCGCTCGACGCTCGTCGTCGTCCCCACGCTCGACCTGATGAACCAGTGGTACGACCTCCTGCTCTCGTGCTTCCGCGCGGAGGTCGGCCTCATCGGCGGCGGCTACTTCGAGACGGGCGCGCTGACGGTGACGACCTACGCCTCGGCCTTCCGCTTCATGGAGCGGCTCGGCAACCAGTTCGGCCTCCTCATCTTCGACGAGTGCCACCACCTCCCTTCGGGCGTCCACCGCGTCGC
>DASZKF010000595.1:0-2581 GCA_035947355.1 Pyrinomonadaceae bacterium
CTCCCTCACGGTCGGGCTTCTGTTCCGAACTCGAAACCCGCAACCCGAAACTTTTACAACGGGAGCTTGACGGTGAAGACGGCGCCGCCGCCTTCGGCGTTGGCGGCCGAGAGCGTGCCGCCGTGGTCGGTGACGACGCGGTGGGCGAGGGCGAGGCCGACGCCGTGACCCTTCGACTTGGTGGTGAAGAAGGGGATGAAGATGCGTTGTAAATCCTCTTTGGGGATGCCGGTGCCGGTGTCGGCGATCTCGACGACGGCCCACTCCCGCCCGCCGGCGTCGCGGACGCGCGCGCCGCGCGCGGCGACGCGGCGCTCGGCCGAGCCTTCGGGGATGGCCTCGGCCGCGTTGCGCAGGAGGTTGAGGAGGGCCTGGCGCAGCATCCGCTCGTCGGCGCGCACGTCGGCGAACTCGCCTGCGATTTCGAGGGCGACGCCCCGCTCCCCGAAAGTCCGGCGGAGGTCTGCCGAGCACTGCGCGAGCAGCTCGCCGAGCGCGACGTCGCCGAAGTCGAGCGGGCGCGGCCGCGCGAAGTTGAGAAACGACGTGACCATCTCGGAGAGGCCGCGCACCTCCTGAAGGAGCGCCGCGGCGGCCGACGCGCGGGCGGCCTCGTCGAGCCGCGGGTTCTGCAAGAGCTGCGCGTAGCCGTGCAGGGTGGCGAGCGCGTTCTTGAACTCGTGCGCGAGTCCGGCCGACATCTCCCCGAGGCTTTCGAGGTTCTTCTTACGCGCCACCGCCTCGCGCAACTCGGCGACCTCGGTGATGTCGGTCAGCATGCAGAGCGCGCCGCGCGCGCCGCTGCCGGGCTGCGGGTCTATGGGCGCGACCGTCACGCCGAGCCGCCGCTCGCGCCCGCCCGCGCCGCGCGCCGAAACCTCCTCGCGCCGGAAGACCTCGCCCGAGCCGAGGCAGCGTTCGACGAGCCGCGCGAGTTCGGGCGCGCCGCCCAGAAGGCCGCGGTAGTCCTGTCCCTCGGGCGCGCCGTCGAGGCCGAGCAGGGCGCGGCCCGGCGCGTTGATGACGGTGGCGCGGCCCGCCGCGTCGAAGGCGAGCAGACCGGAAGGGAGGCTGGCGACGACGCGCTCGCCGAACTGCTCGGCGGTGAGGGCGCGGGCGCTGGCCTGCGCGCTCAGCCGCTCCAGCTCGCGCTGCTTCGAGCGGAGTTGCGCGACGACCTCCTGGAAGGTTTCGAGGACGAACTCGGTCTCGTCGCTCGGCCGCTCGACGGCCGCGACCGGCGCGCGCTCGGCCTCGTCCACCAGCTGCCGGTACGGCCGCAAGAGCCAGCGCGGCAGCAAAAGGATGCTCGGCACGCTGACGACCAGCGTGATGACGAAGACCGCGAATAGCACCGGCGCGCGCTCGACCCGCGTCGCCGGCGTCAGCGCCACCAGCGCCAGCGTGAACAGGTTGGCGACCAGCAGCAGCCCCACCAGCAGCGCCAGCGCCAACTGCATGCGGTTCTCGTAACGAGGCATAAAAGAAATGATGAATGCGGAATGATGAATTAGTTATCAGTCATCAGTCGTCAGTCATCAGTTATTGCCTCTACTGATAACTGACGACTGATGACTGATAACTTGTCTCTTATTCATCATTCATCATTCCGCATTCAGAATTGCCTTGTGTACCAGTCTACTATCGCCCGGCCGAAGAGGAGGCTGACGTAGGCGCCGAGGCCGAGGTAGACGCCGAAGGGGAGGCGACTCTTGAGGTCGCCGCGGCCGGCGGCGATGAGGCCGACGCCGACGAGCGAGCCGGAGAGCACGCCGACGAAGATCGTCAGCAGCGCCGGGGGCCAGCCCAGGTAGGCCCCGACCATGAACATCATCTTCACGTCGCCGAGGCCCATCGCCTCCTCGCCGCGCGCCCGCTGCCACAGCCAGCCCACGCCCCACAGGAACCCGCCGCCCGCGAGCGCCCCGAGCAGGGCGTTCGTGGCCGAGAGCAGCCAGTGCGGCGGGCAGGCGTGCGCGGCGCAGAGGAAGCCGACGCCGTACAGGTTCGGCACGACGAGCCGCGCGGCGAACGCCAGCGCCGTGCCGGGGTAGGTGATGACGTTCGGCAGGTACATGTGCTCGGCGTCTATGAAGACGAGCGCGAGGACGGCGGCGACGAAGGCGAGGTCGAACGGGAGCGCGAGCGAGAGGCCGGAGCGCACCCAGAAGGTCAGCGCGAAGAGCGCGGCCGTCAGCAGCTCGACCGCGGGGTAGCGCGCCGAGATCGGGGCGCGGCACGCGCGGCACCGGCCCCGCAGCACGAGCCAGCTCACGACCGGCAGGTTGTCGTAAGGCCGTATCGCCTCGCCGCACGAAGGGCAGCGCGAGTGCGGGAAGACGACCGACTCGCCGCGCGGCAGGCGGTGGATGACGACGTTCAGGAAGCTCCCGATGCACGCGCCCGCGGCGGCGACCGCCAGAAGGAGGAAGACGAACGGCAAGCCCGTCGTCTCGTCAGTCGTCATCAAGCTCTGGGAGAAGGTCATGGAAAAGAAGTAGACAGCAGTCAGAAGCCCGACCGTGAGGGAGGGCGTGTTAAGTTTCGTCGTCGGCCCGCCCGGCTAACTTGAGACGCCCTC
>DASZKF010000596.1:0-5481 GCA_035947355.1 Pyrinomonadaceae bacterium
GCCCCTGCCCGCCCAAGACTCATTAGAACTCGACGTTGAACAGCCTGAATCCTCGCGGGCAGGGGCAAGCCCTGCCCCTACAGGCCGTCGAACGTACTGCACCCATCTGACAATGTCTCTCAGGCTGCCGGGTGATTACCGCCCCGAGGGCTTCGAGCCGCGACGCACGTTGACAGGCCGCCGCCCGCGCAATATCTTCTCCGGGCTTTGCGACTGCCAGATTGAGGAGGGAATGATGACGCCCGACGAGATGCGACCGCCTTCGCCGGAGCTTTTCTTCGAGACTTGCAACGCGTACCAGCGCAGCGCCGCCCTCAAGGCCGCGCTCGAGCTTGAGGTGTTCACGGCCGTCGGCGAGGGCCGGCGGACGGCCTCGGAGGTGGCCGAGCGCTGCGGGGCCTCCGAGCGCGGGGCGCGCATCCTCTGCGACTACCTCGTCGTCATCGGCTTCCTGACGAAGGAGGGCGGGCGCTACGGCCTGACGCACGACTCGGCCGTCTTCCTCGACCGGCGCTCGCCCGCCTACCTCGGCGGGGCCACCGAGTTCCTGCTCGACCCTCTGGTCACGGGCGGCTTCGCCGACCTCGCGAACGCCGTCCGGAGGGGCGGCACCGTGCTGCCCGAGGGCGGGACGGTCGCGCCGGAGAACCCCGTCTGGGTGAAGTTCGCGCGCGCGATGGCGCCGATGGCGGCGCTGCCCGCGCAGCTGATCGCGCAGCTCCTCGACATCGCCGACGCGCCGCGCCTCAAGGTGCTCGACATCGCCGCCGGCCACGGCCTCTTCGGAATCGCCGTGGCGCGCGCCAACCCGCGCGCCGAGGTCTTCGCGCTCGACTGGCCCTCGGTGCTGGAGGTGGCGAAGGAGAACGCGCGGGCCGCGGGCGTCGAAGGCCGCTACCGAACCATCGAGGGCAGCGCCTTTGAGGTCGAGTACGGCGGAGGCTACGACCTCGTGCTGCTCACGAACTTCCTGCACCACTTCGACCCGCCGACCTGCGAGGGCCTGCTGCGGAAGGTGCACGCCTCGCTGGGCGAAGGCGGCCGGGCCGTGACGCTGGAGATGGTGCCGAACGAGGATCGCGTCTCGCCGCCCATCCCGGCCTCCTTCAGCATGACGATGCTCGGCTCGACGCCGGCCGGCGACGCCTACACCTTCAAGGAGCTTGAGCGGATGTTCGCCCGCGCCGGCTTCTCCCGCAGCGAACTCCACCAGCTTCCGCCCACCATCGAGCCGGTCGTCATCTCCGAAAGGTGACGGCGGCGCGCACGTCCTTGGGAGGGTCACGCATGAGCGACGCGCCGCAGGACAGGCTCCGGGCTTTGCTCCCGCGCATCCGCGACTTCATCAACGCGGAGGCCGTCCCGCTCGAACCCGAGTTCCTCGGCCGGCCCTTCCGGGAGCTTCGGCCCGCCCTCGAAGAGAAGCGGCGGCGGGTCAAAGAACTCGGGCTGTGGGCGCCGCAACTCCCGGAGGAGTACGGCGGCCTCGGCCTCAGCCTCTCCGAGTTCGCGCGCGTCAGCGAGGAGCTGGGCCGCACGCCGCTCGGCCACTACCTCTTCAACTGCCAAGCCCCGGACGCGGGCAACATGGAAGTGCTCATGGCCCACGCCACGCCCGCGCAGAAGGAGGCGTACCTGCTCCCGCTCGCGCGCGGCGAGGTGCGCAGCTGCTTCTCGATGACCGAGCCGGAGCGCCCCGGCTCGAACCCGACCTGGATGAGCACGACCGCCGTGCGCGACGGCGACCACTACGTCGTCAACGGCCGCAAGTGGTTCACCTCGGCGGCCGAGGGCGCGGCCTTCGCCGTCGTGATGGCCGTGACGAACCCCGCGGCCGCGCGCCCGCACGAGCGCGCCAGCCAGCTCATCGTCCCCACCGACGCGCCCGGCTTCCGCATCGTGCGCAACGTCAGCGTGATGGGCGACGCGGGCAGCGACTACGCGAGCCACGCCGAGGTCGTCTACGAGGACTGCCGCGTGCCGCGCGCGAACCTCCTCGGCGCGGAGGGGCGCGGCTTCCACATCGCGCAGGAGCGGCTGGGGCCGGGCCGGATACACCACTGCATGCGCTGGGTCGGCGTCTGCGAGCGCGCCTTCGACCTGATGTGCCGCCGCGCCGCCACCCGCGAGCTTTCGCCCGGCGTCCCGCTCGCCAGCCGGCAGACCGTGCAGGAGTGGGTCGCCGAGAGCCGCGCCGAGATAGAGGCCGCGCGCCTGCTCGTCATGCGGGCGGCGGCGCGCATAGACTCGGAAGGCGCGGCCGCCGCGCGCGAGGACATCTCGCTCATCAAGTTCTACGCGGCCGGCGTCATGCAGAGGGTGCTCGACCGGGCCGTCCAGGTGCACGGCGCGCTCGGCCTCACCGACGACACCGTCCTCGCCTACTGGTACAGGCACGAGCGCGCGGCGCGCATCTACGACGGGCCGGACGAGGTGCACAAGTCGGTCGTGGCCCGGAGCGTCCTCGCCAGGTACGGCGTGAGGCTGGGCGGGGGGACGTAGGTGCGCGAGGAACTACTCGACAGGCCGGCGGCCGTGCGCGCGGGCGAGCAGTTGGACGCCGCGCGCCTCCTCGAATACCTGCGCGCGCGTCTGCCCGAGCTGGAAAACTTCGGCGGCCCCCTGGCGGTCGAGCAGTTCCCCGCGGGCTTCTCGAACCTGACGTATCTCGTGCGCGCCGGCGGGCGCGAGTTCGTGCTGCGCCGGCCGCCGCTGGGGTCGAAGGTCAAGACGGCGCACGACATGGGGCGCGAGTTCCTCATCCTCTCGCGGCTGCGCCCCGTCTACGCGAAAGTCCCCCGGCCCCTGCTCTTCTGCGAAGACACGTCGGTGCTCGGCGCGCCCTTCTACCTCATGGAGCGCGTCCGCGGCCTCATCCTGCGCGCCCGCCCGCCCGAAGGCTTCGAGCCGACCCCGCCGCTCATGCGCGCGCTCTCCGAGTCGCTCGTCCGCAACCTCGTCGAGATTCACGGCGTTGACTTCGAGGCCGCGGGCCTCGGCTCTCTGGCGCGGCCCGGCAGCTACGTCGCGCGACAGGTCGAGGGCTGGGCGCGGCGCTACTACGACGCGCGCACCGACGACTTCCCGGAGGTCGAGCGGCTGGCGGCGTGGCTCGCCGAGCACGCCCCCCCGGACGCGGGCCGCGCGCTCATACACAACGACTACAAGTACGACAACGTCGTCTTCGTGCCCGGAGACCTCACGCGCGTCGCCGCCGTGCTCGACTGGGAGATGGCGACCGTCGGCGACCCCCTGATGGATTTGGGGACGACGCTCGGCTACTGGGTGGACGAGGACGACCCCGCGGAGTGGCGGCAACTGGGCTTCGGGCTGACGGCTTTGCCCGGCAGCCTCGGCCGCCGCGAGGTGGCCGAACTCTACGCGCGCGAGAGCGGGCGCGACGCGGGCGACGCGGTCTTCTACTACGCCTACGCGCTGCTGAAGCTCGCCGGCATCGCGCAGCAGATTTACTACCGCTACCGGCGCGGCCTGACCTCGGACGCGCGCTTCGCCGGCCTCGGCCGACTCGTCCGCGCCTGCGGCCTGATGGGCGCGCGCGCCGTCGAGAAGAAGCGGATAGACCGCCTGGGTTAGAGCCGCCGCGGCCGAGCAGGAAAGGCCATTAGCCACGGAGGCACCGCAGACACAGAGATAAGACAAGGAAAAATAAAACCCTTGCCGGAGACTTGAGCGGTGGATGTCTTATTCAAGTCTCCGGCAAGGGGTTTTCTTGTCTTATCTCTGTGTCTGCGGTGCCTCCGTGGCTAATCCTTTCAGAAGCGGAAGGTGGTGTCGAACTGGAGGCGCGTCTGGGTGCGTTCGAGCGAGCCGGGCGGGGTCACGCCGAAGACGCCGCCGAGGCCGTTCGGGCGCTGTGTGAAGAAGCCTATGAGCGAGAGGACGACGCGCGGGTCGGCGGTGTAGGAGGCCGTCACGCGGTGGACGCGCACGTCGGTGAAGATGCCGAAGTCGCTGCCGTTGAAGGGCGCGAGGACGGCGTCCTTCTCGATGCGCGTGAAGACGTAGTTGAAGAGGAGGTCGCCGCGCTGCTGCGTCTTGCCGACCTGGGCCTCGGCCCAGTAGCCGCTCCCCTCGTCGTTGCGGACGACCACGTCGCGCCCGCCCGCGCCGGCCGCGGTGAAGTCGCGCGCCCGCGTGTTGACGACGTAGTTGAAGAGCAGCATCACGGGCCAGCGCTTGCTGTGCGCGAAGTCGAGGCGGCCGATCAGGTCTACGAGGTTGTAGCCGGAGGCGAGCCGCCCGTCGCGGCCGATGGCGTTGGTCGAGCCGAGCGAGACGCCGAGGTTGGCGTTGCCGCTCACGAGCAGGTCGCGCGGGATGGCGACCTGCGCCGTGACGGTGCGCGCCGGCGTCGTGCCCGAGGCCGGGATCGTCACGGTGACGGGGATCAGAAGGTTCGTGCCGAAGACCTGCGCCGGCGTGATGAACTGCGTGCCGTGGAAGTAGAGGTCGGCGGCCGAGAGCCGCAGCGTGACGTTCTTCGCCAGTCCCAGCTCCGTGCGGGCCTGCGCGCCGTAGAGCGCGAGGTCGCGGCCCGCGCGGCCCGAGGCTTCGAGGTCAACGCGCCCGTCCGCGCCGAGGACGAAGGCGCTGCCGCGTTCGAGGAAGGGCGACTGCCACGCGACCAGATCAATCCTGCGCACCAGTGACTTCTCGAAGCTCCGCGTGTAACTCTCGGTCAGGCCCTCCGGGTTGAGGTCGTTGTCCCACGTCATCTCGGTGCGCACCCAGGGGATTTCGAACTTGCCGGCCTGCAACTGGAGGCCGGGCAGCCGGGAAGGCTTGTAGGAGACGTAGGCGAGGTCCAGGGTGAAGTTCTTGCGCGAGAAGAAGTCGGTGAGCGTCTGGTTCGTCGAGATCACGTCGGGGAACGCGCCGGTGGCGAGCCGCAGGCCCCACTCGAACTCGTCTGTGATCTTCCCCCTCGCGCCGAAGCGCGCGCGCACCCGGAAGCGCTGCCGCGTCGAGAGCGGGTTGCCCAGGGCGGCGGGGTTCTCGGACGAGGGGAGCGTGTTTGTCTGTCCGTAGAAGGACTCGTAGCGGAAGCGTATGTCGCCGCTGAAGGTGATCGAGCCTAGCTGCTTGGCGACGGCCTCGCCCGCCTTCTTCGCCTGCGCCTCGGCGCGCGCGACTCGCTCTTCGAGCGGCGCGGCCTCCGCCTTGGTCTGCTGCGCGCCGCCCGCGCCGGCCTCGGAGGCGGCCGCGCCGCCCGCCGTGTAGGCCGCGTCGCGCACGGCGGCGCGCGGCCCGGCCCCGGCCGTCATCTCGGGCTGCCCGACGCGCGAGCGCAACTGCTCGATGAGCTGCGCCTGCTCGCGGACGGCGGCGCGCAGCTGCTCGAGCTGCTCGCGCTGCTCGCGCAACTGGCGGCGCACCTCTTCGAGGCCGAAGAGGTCGCCGGCCATGCCGGCCCCGCCGGCCGGCGCGGCGTCGGGCGGCGTCGCCGCGGCCCCCCCGGGC
>DASZKF010000597.1:0-4466 GCA_035947355.1 Pyrinomonadaceae bacterium
TGCGGGTTTCGAGTTTAGAGTTAAAGGCAGATCTTCTTTCTAACTCGAAACTCGAAACCCGCAACTCGAAACTTTTTATTCCGCAAGCTTCGTCCAGACGGCGGTGAACTTTTCGATGTCCTGGCGGGCGCGCTCGAGGGCGCGGCGGCTGTCCATGTAGGCCGCCCAGTGGGGCGTGTTGACGAGCGCGTCCTGCGCCTCCTCGTTGAGCACGCGCGCCATTAGCGCGACGAGGTCTTGCGTGACGGTCGTGTGCGTCAAAAGGGTCTGGATGATGCGGTAGGCCAGCGCGGCGTGTTCGAGGGTGAGGCCGCCGCCGCTCCCGGCCGGGCCGTCACTCGACGGCGGTTCGTGCTCGCGGCTCATCGCTCAGGCCTCCCCTTCCGCGTACCAGCCGCCGCGCACGAGCGGCAGGGCGGCGACGTGGGCCGCGCACAACTCCTCGTCGCCGGAGAAGACGCGCACCTCTGTGCCGGGCTCGAGGAAGTCGTACTTGACGAGGGCGAGCGCGACGTGCCGGCGCAGGCGCGGCGAGAAGACCGCGGAGGTGATGCGCCCGGCCTCGCGCGCGCCGCCGCACTCGCGGAGGCGGGCGTCGGCCGGAGGCTCCGCGTCGCGCGCGAAGACGAGGCCGGCGAGCCGCTTGGCGACGTGGCCGCGCCAGTGTATGCGCGCGATGATCTCCTGCCCGACGTAGCAGCCCTTCGTGTAGCTGACGGCCTCGTCCTCGTCCACGACCTCGGTCACGACGTTCGACTCGTCGGCGTCCACGCCGTAGCGCGCCACCCCCGCCTCGACGCGCAGCACTTCGAGCGCGTCGGAGCCCGCGGGCCGCGCGCCGGCACCGACTAAAGCGTCCCACAGGGCGGGCGCGAGGTCTGCCGAGGTCGTCAGGTCGAAGCCGTCCTCGGACGTGTGCGTCGCGCGCGCGACCGTCACGCGCGCGCCGCCGAACTCGACTTCCTTCACGCGCCGCCGCGGCGTCTCGGGTGCCGCGGCGCCGAGCGCCGCGCCGACGAACTCGGCGGCCCGCGCGCCCTGCAAGGAGAGGCAAATGGTCTCGGCCGTCAGGTCGCGGACGCGGAAGTCGCCCGCGAGCGTGAAACGTTCGAGCGTCCTGAGGAGTGTCCGGTAGGTCGCCGGCTCGGTGTCGAAGACGAAGGCGTCGCCGCGGCGGAAGGCGCGCGCCGCGGCCAGCAGGCGGCCCTGCGGGTTCGGGAAGGCGAGCGCCATCAACTCGCCTTCGGCGAGCTTCGCCACGTCGTTCGTCACCATCCCGTTCAAGAACTGCACGGCCTCGCCGCCCGAGACTTCGACGCGGGCTCGGGCCGACAGGTCGAACAGGCCCGCTCCCGCGCCGCCGCGCACCGCCTCGTACTCCGCGCCGGCGTCCCCGTAGTGCGCCGCGACGACGCACCCGTCGCGCTCGGCGAGCGCCGCGCCCGCGCGCCGCTGCACCTCTTCGAGCGGCGAGCGCCGCGCCGCCCCGTTCGCCTTAGTCTCCGCCGCCTCGTTCATCATTTCAGAATTGTATTACCACGAGGGGCTAGAGAACTAGGGGCCGGGTGCTTGTAAAGGGGAGCCGCGGAGCGGCGGTAGGAAGTAGCCCCGCCCGTCAGGGCGGGGTGCGCCGCGTTAACAAAAGTTTAAGCCCCGGAGGGGCGGCACCTCGGGTCTCGGGGTGTGCCGCCCCTCCGGTGCTTCGCGCCTTTTACCGCAACTTGAACCCCGCCCTCACGGGCGGGGCTACTCCATGCCGCGCCTGTCGGTGCTCGCCGGACGCCGCCGCGCGGCCGCTCTTTAACAAGACCCTGGCCTCTAGCCCCTAGTCTCTAGGGTGCGGTGTTGTTGACGGCGATGACCTTGAACTCGCCGGTGTCGGCGAGCTGCTCGAACCAGACCTCGCCGCGCCCGACCATGTAGCCCTGCCAGTTGCGGAAGATGCCCTCGAACTTCTGCGCGGCCAGCACCGACTTGACGTGCGGGTTGAAGAGCGCGTCGTAGCGCGCGAGGAACTGGCGCGGCCCGCGCAGCACGACGCGGCGCCCGCGGATTCTGACCTTCAAGGGGTAGAGCACCATCCGGGAAACCTCCCGGCGCTCGCCGGCGGCGACGGCGCGCTGCAACTCGGCGAGGAACCTCGCGGCGGCCGCGGCCTCGTCCTCTTCCCCGGCCTGCGCCGCGCCGGCCGACTGTTCGCCCGCGTCGTCACGCTTGAGGAGGTCGGGCGCGCGCGGGTTGCGGCCGGGCGCGGGGCGCACGGGGCGGTGGTTCGGGCGGTTGGTGAAGCGCGTGTAGGCGGGGAACCGGAGCCCTGCGAAGCGGCCCTCGACGCGGCTCCAGCGCGCGTCGCGAACGCGGTAGAGGTTGGTGATCCAGTAGCCGTCGTCGTAGACCATGAAGAGCAGTTCGGCGCGGCCGTCGCCGTCGAGGTCGGTGAGGTCGTAGATGTCCGACGCCCGCGCGTCGAAGTAGCCGGTCGCCTCGAAGAGGCCGGGGTGGCCCCTCCGGTCGAAGGTGAGGAAGACGAGGTGGCGCGGCGGCGCGAGGCCGTTGCCGCCGGTGCCCGCGGCGAAGACGAGGTCGCGGACGCCGTTGCGATCGAGGTCGCCTTCGTAGACGGCCTCGTGGTAGACGATGCCTTCGGTCCTCACCTCCCACTCCTTGCCGTCGAGGTCGCGGCCGCTGAAGACGAGGAAGTTAGCGGCCTCCTCGCCGGCGCGCTCCTCCGTCTCCTCGCGCAGCCGTACGCCCGAGACGACGAGCGGCCGGCCGCCCCGCAGCCCCTCCGCCTCGTGACGCTTCAGGGGGAACCGCCGCATCCGGCTCTCGCTGAAAGGCAGGTAGCCGGCGTTGAAGCCCTGCGCGGCGGCCAACGGAGGGAGCGACAGGAGGAGCGCCGCCGCGGCTAGTCTTGGGATGAGTCTCATGGCCGTCCTCTGAATCAGTTGCGGGTTGCAGATTAAGGCCGCGTTCAGAAGCCCGACTGTGAGGGAGGGCGTTGAAGGTTACGACAGCCTCAACGCCCTCCCTCACGGTCGGGCTTCCGCCTTGTCTTCAAACTTTACTTGTTGAGCTTCTCCAGCTCGGTGCGCAGAGCGTCGTAGTCCTTCTTGTCGCCGGCCTTGAAGGCGAGGTTGGAGTAGCGGACGACGCCCTCCTTGTCTATGAGGAAGACGGTGCGCTTGTTGAGGCCGTACTGCTCCATGTAGCTGTCGTAGCGCTTGGCGACCGCGTGGTCGTGGTCGGACAGGAGCGGGAACTGGAGCTTGTGGTGCTTGGCCCACTCGTGGTGCGAGAAGACGTAGTCGCCGCTGACGCCGAGGACGACGGCGTTGAGCTTTCCGAGTTCGGCGAAGGTGTCGCGGAAGGTGCAGACCTCGGTCGTGCAGCCGCTCGACCAGTCGGCCGGGTAGAAGGCGAGGATGACGTTCTTGCCGCGCAAGCTGGAGAGCGACATGTGCTCCTCGGGGCGGAAGAAGATCTTCTCGGCCGTGGCGTAGGGCAGCTTGAAGTCGGGGGCCGGCTCGCCGACCTTCGGCACGGACGACGTGATGTTTACGGTCGCGCTGGCGCTCATCGCCGCGGGCTTCGCTTGGCCGTCGCCGGCGGCGGCCGGCTGCTGGGCGAGCGCGGCCGCCGCCCAGAGCGCGGCGACGAGGAGGGCGGCCGGGAGCTTGGCGAGCGGGGCGCGTGACTTCGTCTGTGTTCTCATCTTCGTTTTAAACCTCTTCACTTCCTTGCCGCCGCCGCGGCCGAGAGCCGCAGGGCGCGGGCGACCGACTCGTAGTCCGCGAGCTGCGCCGCCTCGCGGCGGTGCGAGGCGAGCACCTGCGGGCTGGGGTGGTAGAGCGGCACGAGCAGGCGGCCGTGCCACTCGTGGATTTGGCCGACGTTCTCCTTGAGGCAGAGGCGATGATACTCGACGGCCCGGAGCGCGGCAAGCGAGACCGCGCCGAGCGTGACGACGACGGGCGCGCCGACCGCCTCGACCTGCCGGCGCAGGAACCCAGAGCAGTTCGAGACCTCCTCGCGCGTCGGCCTGCGGTTCGCGCCCGACGCCGAGCGCGGGTTGCAGAGCGCCGCGTTGGTGATGAAGATTTCCTCGCGCGTGAGGCCGGCCGCGGCCAGGTAGCGCGCGAAGTTACGCCCCGACTGGTCGCCCGACAGCGGCACGCGCGTGCGGTCGCCGCCCTGCCGCCCAGGGGCCTCGGCGATGAACATCACGCGCGCCCCGACGCGCCCGTTCTTCTCGCTCAGCACGGCGCTGCGGCCGCACATCGCCGGGCACCTCCGGCACGCCGCCGCCTCCGCCACCAGCGCCGCGAACTCGCGCTCCCTCGATTGCAAAGAGTAGTCGGTCAAAGCTAAAGGAGTAGACAGTAGTCAGTAGTCAGTAGTCAGTAGAAAAAACTCGCGGGCGTACCGTAAGAGTTTAAGGGCCGGCGACCGCCGGAGACAAACCT
>DASZKF010000598.1:0-4752 GCA_035947355.1 Pyrinomonadaceae bacterium
TGCGGGCGGCGAAGGCGCGCACGCGCGAGGCGCTGGAAGCGGCCATCAGGCGAGCCGTCGCGACGGTGAGCGAGTCGGACGCCCGCGCTTGGTTCAAACACTGCGGCTATGTCTTACACTGAATCGAAAACCGCTCTAGTATTTCCCCGAGGTGACGTATTCGAGGAGGTAGCGGCGCAGCTTGTCGCGGTGCTCTTTGCGGTAGGCTGCGTAGTCGGCGGCGACGGAATTGATGTGGCGGACGCGGGCGAAGAGGACGTAGGCTTCGAGCAGGCCCTCGTCGTGGAGCCTGACGAGGCGTTCGAGGTCGGGCGCGAGCTGCTTGATCTTGCCCTCCTTTTGCAGGCCCTTCACGCCCGCGACGACTGTCCGCAACGCGTCGGCCTCCTCGCGCAGGCTGTGCCGGTACTCCTTCTCGGCCGGGTACTCCTTCCTGAAACGCGCGTAGTTGTCGGCGGCCCACGCGGCGCGCGCGACGCCGTAGAGGAGCCACAGCCCGCCGCCGTCGCCGGGGTCTTCGAGCGACTTCGGGTCAACCTTGATCGTCACCTGCCCGTCCTTCGTCGCGGCAGACGACTTCGGCTCGATCTCCGGGTGGCCGAGCCGCACGGCCTTCGCCTGCGCCCAGCGGAAGAGGCCGTGCTCCCAGACGTAGGGGTTGTAGGGGTCTGCGACGACGGCCTCGACGTACTTGTCGCGCGCCTCGTCGAGCCGCGCCTGCCGCAGCAGGACGTTGCCCCAGTAGCGGTAGGCCTGCTCGCGGTCGGGGTCGAGCCGGACGGCGCGCGCGTACCACTCGCCGGCACGCTCGAAGTCGCCCTGCTTGAGGAAGACGTCGCCGGCGAAGAGCGGGGCCTCGTAGAGCTTCGGGTCGAGCCGCAGCGCGCGCTCGTAGGCGGCCAGCGCCGCCGGCCCGTCGCCGCGGACGAAGGCTTCCTCGCCCTCGCGCATCGCGGCGTCGGCCTCGGGGTTGGCGGAGAACTTTGAGGAGGCGGCCGCCGCGTCGCTGCCGTCCGGGTTGACGCTCGCGATGATCTGCGCGACGAGGTCTTTGTGCACGCCCTCGTCGTAGCCCAGCTCCGTCGCCTCAACGAGCAGGGCGCGCGCCCGCGCGCGTAAAAGCTGGCGCTTCTGCGCGTCCTTCTCGGAGATGGAGCGGGCGTAGACGCAGAAGCCGAGGCGCGCGAGCACGCCACCGTCCTTCGGGTTGCGCTCACCCAACTTCACCAGAAGCGGCAGCGCCTCGAAAAACTTCTGCTCCGCGAACAGCTCGAACGCCCGCCGCCGCTCCTCGTCCTGCGCCTGAGCCGGCGCGGGCGCCGCGGCGGAAATTACGACGCAGGCGAGAAAGAGCGCGGCCACTAACCGCCCGCGCGAGGTCGTCAGCCGTGTCGGCATACGGAGTCCTTTCGTCGGCGCCGCCGCCCGCGGGGCCAAGCCCGCGCCCGCCTTCACCCTTCGGACGCGCCGCGGCCGGCGGCGTCGGAGCGGAGCTGGGCCGTGAGGCTGCGGATGCCGTGCTTGTCGAGGAGGTGGCGCAGGCTCCGCACCGAGAGGTGGAGGATTTCGGCGGCGCGCGTCTGGTTGCCGCCCGTCCGGCGGAGCGCTTCGAGGAGGTAGGTCTTCTCCAGGTGTTCGAGGTGCGCGACGAGGTTGATGCCGGTCTCGGGCAGCTCGAAGGCCGAGGCGGCGGCGCGCGCCGGGTTGTAGTTCGTCACGGCCTGCGGGAGCGACTCGGGCTGGATGGTGTCGGTGCGCTCCAGGGCCACGGCCCGCTCGACGGTGTGTTCGAGCTCGCGCACGTTGCCGGGCCACGAGTAGCGTTCGAGCAGCTCGGTGGCGCGCTCCGAGACGCGCAGGTCGCGCCCCGTCTGCTGGCAGAACTTGCGGACGAAGTGCTCGACGAGGTCGGGGATGTCCTCGCGCCGCTCGCGCAGCGGCGGCAGCTCGATGGGGATGACCGAGACGCGGTAGAAGAGGTCTTCGCGGAAGCCGCCCTGCTTGACCATCGCCGAGAGGTCGCGGTTCGTGGCGGCGATGACCCGCGTGTCAATCGAAACCTCCTCGTGCGCGCCGACGGGCCGCACCTTCCGCTCCTGGAGGACGCGCAGGAGCTTGACCTGCATGGTCGGCGACATCTCGCCGATCTCATCCAGGAAGATCGTCCCCTTGTCGGCGGCCTCGAACAGGCCCTTGCGGTTGGCCGTCGCGCCCGTGAACGCGCCGCGGACGTAGCCGAAGAGTTCGGATTCCAGGAGCGTCTCGGTGAAGGCGCCGCAGTTGATCGGCATGAAGGGCTTGTCGGCGCGCGGGCTGAGGTTGTGGATGGCGCGCGCGACCATCTCCTTGCCTGTGCCGGACTCGCCAGTAATCAGCACGGTGGACTGCACCTGCGCCACGGTGTCTATCATCTGGTAGATGGCCTGCATCTTGGCCGAGTGGCCGATGATCTGGTCGAGGCGGCCGCGCTCGCGCTGCGCCCGCTTGAAGGCCCGGTTCTCGCGCAGCAGGCTGAGGCGTTCTAGCGCCTTCGAGACGATCACCTTCAGCTCGTCCACGTCGAACGGCTTCTGGATGAAGTCGTCGGCCCCGAGCTTGAAAGCCTCGCGCGCCGTCTCGACCGTGGCGAAGGCGGTCATCATGATGACGGCCGCGTCGGGCGAAAACTCGCGCAGGCGGCGCAACAGCTCGATGCCGTTCATGTCCGGCATCTTCACGTCCGAGATGACGAGGTCGGCCGGCTCCTGCCGCAGAAGCTCCAGCGCCCGCGCGCCGCTCTCGGCCGCGCGGACGGTGTGCCCGTCGCGCCCGAAGACGTGCGAGAGCAGCTGCCTCATGCCCGGCTCGTCGTCAACGATTAGTAGGTTAGCCATGATGCGTCAGCGTTCGGTCAAAGAGGAGACGAAAGCCCCGGCCGGTGAGGTCAGAGGACGCCCGCGGGCGGGGGGGGCCGTAGCGTCGCCGCCGATGGTAACTCAATCGTAATCGTTGTGCCATGCCCCTCGCGGCTGCGGACGTTGATGGTGCCGCCGTGATCTTTGACGATCTGGTAGACGATGGAGAGGCCGAGGCCCGTCCCGCCCGTCGTCGAGGAGGAGAACGGCTCGAAGAGGCGCTCGACCTGCGCCGGCGACATCCCGCGCCCGGTGTCGGTGAAGGTGATGCGGACGGCGTGTTCGCCGGCGCGCTCCATCTCGGCGCGCAGCGTCCCGCCCTCGGGCATCGCCTTCAGGGCGTTGCGCGCGAGGTTCCAGAAGACCTGGCGGACGCCCTCGGCGTCGGCCGGCGCGACGACCGGCTCGTCCGGCACGACGTCTTCGAGCTTCTGGCCGTCCGACACCTCGGGGCTGTGGCGCAGCAGCGCGAAGGTCTCGCGCAGGGGCTCGCGCAGGTCGGTCTCCTTGAGCGAGACCTGGCGGGGCCGAGCGTAGGTCAGGAAGTCGGTGATGATGCGGTTGAGGCGGTCGCTCTCGCGCAGCACGATGTCCATCAGCTCGGCCTGCGAGGGGTCGGCCGCATCGGAGCGCAAGACCTGTATCGAGCCGCGCATCGCCGCCAGGGGGTTGCGGATCTCGTGCGCGATGCCCGCCGCCACGCGGCCCACGGCCGAGAGCCGCTCCTGCCGCCGCGAGGTCTCCTCCATCGAGCGGATGTCGGTCAGGTCCTGGAAGGTGATGACGAGGCCGGTCGTCTCGCCGGTCTTGGCCGAGAGCGGCGAGACGCTGTAGCCGAGCCGGACGCGGAAGCCCTCGGCCGTCAGGCAGTCGGCCTCGAAGCGCGGGCTGACGTGGCCCTCGGCGGCCGCGCGCAGTGAGGCCTCGATCTGCTGGCGGATGTCGCCGAAGAGAATCGAGACGTCCTCGCCGCGCAGGTCGTCGGGCGCGTAGCCGGTCATCTCCTCGGCCGCGCTGTTGAGCGTGTAGACGCGCCGTTCGAGGTCGGTCGTAATCACGCCGGAGCGGATGGACTCGACGATGCGCTCGTGCAGCGCGCGCAAGCTCGCGAGCGCGTGCGTCGCCTCCATCCGCTCGGCCTCCGAGCGCGTCTGCCGCTCGGCGAGGCGCGCGGCCAGCAGGCCGACGGCGAGGTAGGCCGCGTCGCCCAGCCCCACGGCCTCGGCCACCTTCGGGAGCGTCGCCGAGAAGGCCGCGCCCTCGTAGCCGGGCACCAGCCCGAGCGCCAGCGAGAACATCGCCGCCGTGTAGCAGGCGGCGCAGCCGACCGAGGTCGTCAGCGCCCCGCGCGACCCGAGGAAGATGCTGGCGGCCGAGATGACGACGATGTAGAGGGCCGAGTAGGGCGAGTAGATGTCGCCCGTCACCCAGACGAGCCAGGTGATGAGCAGCACGTCGAGGGCGAACTGCGCCCCGGCCTGCACCTCCAGACGCAGGCGCGAGAAGCGCAGCACGAGCGCGTATAGGGCGGACAGGCCCAGCGCCGACAGCGCCGGCGCCGGCGTCGCGCCCAGCCGGTCGGCCGCCGGGGCACCGGCCGAGCCGGCCCACACCACGCCGACGACAAGCAGCAGCCCCGCCGCCAGGACGCGCCCCACGATGAGCCACCACAGCCAGCGCCTCCGCAGACGCGCCGCGCCCTGCTCGACACTCTCTCCGCGCACAGGCATCGGCCCTTAGCCTAGCACAAAAAAAGGGGCTGGGGGCTAGAGGCTGGGGGCTAGTTAAAGGCAGACGCCGGGGCCGCTTGCAGAGTTCACATTCAAGCAGCCCGCCGCTCAACCACAAGCCCCCAGCC
>DASZKF010000599.1:0-2132 GCA_035947355.1 Pyrinomonadaceae bacterium
CGCCGCGCCGCACTCCGCCGGGCGGCTTTATTCAAGACGGGGATTCTAAAAAAAAATGGCAATCGATCAGCACAATCTCTGGACAGGGTTTCAGATGCCGCGCCGCCTCGCCGTCGAGGGCGACACGCTCACCGACCGCTACGGGCGCTTCTCGGCCCAGCCGTTCGAGCGCGGCTTCGGCACGACCATCGGCAACTCTTTGCGCCGCGCGCTGCTCTCCTCAATCGAGGGCGCGGCGATCACGGCCGTCAAAATCGAGGGCGTCGAGCACGAGTTCTCCTCGATACGCGGGGTGGTCGAGGACGCGACCGACGTCATCCTCAACCTCAAGCAGGTCCCGTTCAAGCTCCACGGCACCGAGCCGAAGACGCTGACCATCCGCCGCGACGGCGCGGGCGAGGTCACCAGCGCCGACATCGAGCACGACGCCGACGTGGAAGTCCTCGACGACTCGGTCTACATCGCCTCGGTCAGCGAGGGCGGCAGCCTGAACATCGAGATGCGCCTCAAGCGCGGCCGCGGCTACGTCCCGGCCGAGCGCAACTTCGACGAGGACTTGAGCCTCGGCTACATCCCGATTGACTCCGTCCACACGCCGGTCAAGAAGGTCAACTACGCGGTCGAGGCCGCGCGCCTCGGCCAGAACACCGAGTTCGACAAGCTGACCATCGAGGTCTGGACGGACGGCTCGGTGCGCCCCGACGACGCCATCGGCCTCGCCGCGAAGCTGATCAAGGATCACATGCAGATCTTCATCAACTTCGAGGAGGACACCGACGAGTACGCCTACCAGAACATCGAGCGCCCGCCGCTGCCGCGCAACGACGTGCTCGACCGCTCGGTGGACGAGCTCGAACTCTCGGTGCGCTCCTACAACTGCCTGAAGAACGCCAACATCCGCTCGATACGCGACCTCGTGCAGCGCTCGGAGCGCGAGATGCTGGCGACGAAGAACTTCGGCAAGAAGTCGCTGAACGAGATCAAGGAAATCCTGCACGGGATGGGGCTCGACTTCGGAATGTCCTTCGACGAGCAGGGCAACCCCATACCCGGCTCCGGCGGCTCCGACATAGACCTCAGCGACTACCCGGAAGACGACGAGGAATAAGGGAAATGATGAATGCGGAATGATGAATGATGAATAGGATGCGCGTTGAATCTCATCATCCGAGCTGTCTTTAATTCATCATTCCGCATTCCGCATTCATCATTATTGGGAATCTGTCATGCGACACCTGAATGCACACCGGAAACTCGGGCGGACGAGCGAGCACCGCAGGGCGATGCTGCGGAACCTCGCCACCTCGCTCATCAACGCGCGCGACGAGCGCATCGTGACCACGGTGCCGAAGGCGAAGGAGCTGCGGCCCTTCGTCGAGCGCGTCATCACGCTGGCGAAGCGCGCCGGCGCGCTCACGGGCGACGACGCCCCCGTCCGCGCCCTGCACCTGCGCCGGCAGGCCGCGGGCTTCTTCCACGCCGGCAACCGCCAGCAGGCGCCCTCGACCGGGAGGCGCGGCCAGGAGCGCGCGCCGCGCACGGCCGGCGTCCTCGCCCTCAAGCGACTGTTCGACGAGTTGGGCAAGCGCTACGCCGACCGCCCCGGCGGCTACACGCGCATCATCCGCCTCGGCCGCCGCGACGGCGACAACGCCGAGCTCGCCATCGTCGAGCTGGTAGATAACGCGCGCGAGACCGCCGAGGCTTCGTCGAAGAAGGCCAAGACGGCCGGCGCCGGCAAGAAGAAGTCGGCCAAGGCCGGCGGCAAGGGCGAGACGGCCGGGGCCGAGACCACGAAGAAGGAAGGCCGCGGCGGCCGCCGCTCGAAGAAGACCGAGGCGACCGCCGCCGAAGCCGAGACAGAGTAGCCGCGGGCCGAGGCGGGCCGGGAGCGGGGAGCGTCCTGCGGCCTGAGCTTTACCGTCACGCGCCCCCGCCGGGTTCTCAACCGGACGCCGAAAAGCCCCACACGCCCCCGCTCGCTCGGAAGGCGGCCCTGGGGCTTTTCCCTTGTCGCGGCACACAGCCAGGCGCGCCGCCGTTTCCGGGCGCGCGTTCGGAGGCACGCAGATGAGCACGAACGACCAGAATCCAGGGCACGTCGGCGGGCAGGGGCAGGCCGCCGCGCCGGC